>JBLWYG010000014.1:0-65304 GCA_048267045.1 Roseovarius sp.
CGCATGTCACTGTCTATAGCGGGGGCGAGATTGACGCGCAAACAGGCCGTCTGAACCGGATGATCGAGGATTATCAGGCGATGGCGGAGCGCGTGCGCGGCGTGCCCGGCGTGACCCGTGTTGCGCCCCTGATAAAAGGCCAGGTCATGGCCAACGCGCGTGATCGCAACGCTGGTGTGGAAGTGTTTGGCATCACGCTGGACGATCTCAAAGGCATCCCGCGTATTGCTGACCCCAGTACCGGGCAGGGCGACATCGAGCAGTTCGCCGCAGGCATCGCCATCGGCTCGGGCGTGGCGCGCGAATTGGGCGTGGGTGTGGGCGACAAGGTCAAGATCATTTCGCCCGGCGGGGTCAAGACGGCGTTTGGCACCACGCCGCGCGTCAATGCGTATGACGTGGCGTATATCTTTACCGCCGGGCGCTATGACATTGATCGCACGCGGGTTTATATGCCGTTTGCCGAGGCGCAATCATTCTTTAACCGCGAGGGGGCGGCGGACGAATTGGAGGTGATGGTGACGGACCCCGAGCATGTCAGCGAACTGGCCATGCCCCTTATGCAGTCGGCGGGGGACGGTGCGCTGCTCTGGACATGGCAGGATCAAAGCGGGGGGTTCCTGCGCGCGCTGGAGGTCGAGGACAACGTCATGTTCATCATACTGTCGATCCTCGTGCTGATTGCGGCAATGAACATCACCAGCGGGCTGATCATGCTGGTGAAAAACAAGGGCCGCGATATCGGCATCCTGCGTACGATGGGTCTGACCGAGGGATCGGTTCTTCGAGTTTTCTTCATCTGCGGAGCGTTCACGGGGATCATCGGCACGGCTATGGGCGTAATCCTTGGCTGCTTGTTCGCGATCTACATCGACCCGCTCTTCGGCTTTGTGAATTGGGCCATGGGCGGCGAGATCTGGGATCCGTCGGTGCGCGGTATCTACTATCTGCCAGCCAAGCTGGAATTCCGCGATGTCATGTCGGCGGTCACGCTGTCGTTGACGCTGTCGTTCATCGTCACGATTTTTCCCGCGCGGCGCGCTGCGCGGATGAACCCCGTGGAGGCACTGCGCTATGAGTGATGCTGTGCTGAGTCTCACGGGCATCGAAAAGGTCTACAATCGCGGCAAGGAGGCCGAGATTGCCGTGCTGCGCGGCGCCGACCTGGAAATCGCGCGAGGCGAGATTGTCGCGCTGGTCGCGCCCTCGGGTGCGGGTAAGTCGACGCTGCTGCACATCGCCGGGCTTCTGGATACGGCGGATGCGGGCGAGGTGGCGATTGGTGGCACGGTCATGACGGGGCTGGGCGACCGCCGCCGGACGATCGCGCGGCGCCGTGATGTGGGATTTGTCTATCAGTTCCACCACTTGCTGCCGGAATTTACCGCGCTTGAGAATGTCGCCTTGCCGCAACTGGCCAATGGCGTCAGTCGCCGGAATGCCGACGCGCGTGCGCAGGAATTGCTGGATCATGTTGGTGTCGGGCCGCGGGCGGGGCACCGCCCGTCCGCCATGTCGGGGGGCGAACAGCAGCGCGTCGCGTTTTGCCGGGCGCTGGCAAATCAGCCACGGCTTTTGTTGGCGGACGAGCCGACGGGCAATCTGGACCCGGCCACATCCGATCAGGTGTTTGCGACGCTGATGGGGCTGGTCCGCGATACGGGGCTGTCGGCGCTGATCGCGACTCATAATCTGGAACTGGCGGCGCGGATGGACCGGGTGGTGAAGCTGGATCAGGGGGTGGGCGTGCCGGGCTGGCCGTGGGTTTGCGGGTCTGGCGTGATAAGGGCTTGTATGGCGCCATCCCGTCGGTCGCCTAGATTTGATTTGATGTCCCGCTGCAATACCTCCCCTTGAAGGGAGGAAATTCAATGAAACAAGTGATTTTGATGCTGTGGGTCATCGCCGGAGTTGTGATTGCTCCGGGCGTGCGCGCACAGGGAGAGCCTATTCGGGCGGTCATTTCGGCCCAGATCGAAGCATTCGAGGCGGATGATTTCGACACCGCGTTTACCTATGCGAGCCCCACGATCCAGCGCATGTTCGGTAGCGCGCAGAATTTCGGCGCGATGGTAAAAAGCGGCTATCCGATGGTCTGGCGACCCAACGAATTGAAATTCCTGGCGCTGGAGCAGCGCGGCGGTTTGCTGTGGCAGGACGTACTGGTGCGTGATGCCCAGGGTGCGCTGCATATTCTGGAATACCAGATGCAGCAGGACGGCGCGGGCTGGAAGATCAACGGCGTGAACATCCGCAAAGCCACTGCCGGGACTGCTTAGCATCGCCCGCGCGGCGGGGCACCGTCACGGTGCTGCCAGAGGCGGTTAACCTTGGCTGTCTATTCCCTTCGTCCATCCGGGTGCGCCCCGGGCTGGCGTTAAACATGACATCTCGGTGCGCGTTGCGATGGACCGCGCCGAGGATGCGAAAGGGAAAATAGATGAACAAGGCAGTTACTGACGGGATCCTCTTCATGCCGCCCGCCTTCGAGGCCGGTCTGGATGTCTGGTCGAGCGGCGATGGTACGCCCGGATCGGACACCTACGCCAATGCCGTGAACGCGGCGTTCGTGCCTGCCGATCAGGATTTCGGCGGTGCGCTGGAAATTCAGAAGGCCAGTGTGACGCAGAAGCTGCGCTACATGGGGCAGACGCCGATCCTCCCGGGCTGCTATCTGCGCATCACCGCGCGCATCAAGGCAATCTCGGGCAACATGCCGACCGTGTGCATCGCAGGCTGGGCCGGTGCGCCCGGCGGCGCGCCTGTCAGCGGCGTGCCGCAAACCGGGCCGCAGACCACGTTGCAGAGTTACGGCAAGGTTGTCGAAGTCAGCGCCATTGTCGGCACTGGCAATCGCGCGGGCGTCGATATGGTCTGGGGGCCGCAGCCCAGCTATGGGCATTTCGGGCTGGACCTGACCGGCGCGAATGGCGGTGTCGTGCGGATTGACGACATCGTGATCGAGGATATCACCCGCGTCTTTCTGCGCGATCTGCTGGGAACGGTCGATGTGCGCGATTACGGTGCCATCGGCGACGACGTGCATGACGACGCGCCCGCCTTCGAGGCCGCAGATGCCGCTGCAAACGGGCGTGACGTGCTGGTGCCGTATGGCACATTTCGGATGGGCGATAGCGTGACGATGCAATCGGCCGTGCGCTTTGACGGCACCGTGACGATGGCGCCGGAGCATATCTTTACGCTGACGAAAAACTTTGACCTGCCAGCCTATATTGATGCGTTCGGCGATGAGGAAAAGGCTTTTCGCAAGGCGTTTCAGGCGCTGCTCAACAATTCAGGCCACGATTCGCTTGATATGCGGGGGCGCATCATCTCGCTGACCGGGCCGATCGACATGAGCGCGGCCGTGCCCGACAAGACCAGCTATTCGCAGCGCCGTCTGATCAAGAACGGGCAGATCTATGCGCTGGATCGCCCGGCATGGGACACGGACGTGTTCACGTCGCAGGCCACGTATTCACCGGCCAACAGCCTGATATTGACCAATGTGACCAACGTGGCGAACATTCCCGTCGGCGCGGTCGTCGAAGGCAATGGCGTCGGCCGCGAGGTCTATGTCAGCAGCGTCGATGTTTCGGCGCAGGAGGTGCGGCTGAGCCAGCAGCTCTATGATGCGGCGGGCACCCAGGTGTTCACCTTCCGGCGGTTCAAATACCTGCTGGATTTCAGTGGCTTCGAGAAGCTGAGCAAATTCTCCATCTCGAATATCGAGTTTCAGTCGGACGGGAAATCCAGCTGTGTGATGTTGCCGCGCGCAGGCACCGGGTTCCATTTCCGCGACTGTTTCTTCACCCGTCCCAAGGATCGGGGTATCTCCAGCCCCGCCACCGGCGATCAGGGCATGATCGTGGATCGCTGCCAGTTCCTGTCAAGCGAAGAAGGGCTGAATGTCGCGGACCGCAGGTCGATCGCGCTGAATGCCAACGCCAACGACGTCAAGCTGCGCGACAACCGCGTTGTACGGTTCCGGCATTTTGCGATGCTGGCCGGGTCCAGCAATATCGTGTCTGGGAACCACTGGTTTCAGGGCGACAGTTCAAACGACGGCACACGCAGCGCCGGTCTGATCCTGACGCGGACCAACTGCCGCACAACGATCAATTCCAACTATGTCGACAACTCCTTTATCGAATGGAGCAACGAGCATGACAGCGCGCCGGAATTTTCCAGCGAGTTTTCCTTTAGTGCGCTGAATGTGGTCGACAATGTGTTTCTGGCAGGCAATGTCGCGCCATGGTTCACGTTTCTGGTCGTCAAGCCGCACGGTGCGGGTCATTTCCTGAACGGGGTCAACGTCAGCGGCAATTCGTTCCGCATCATCGACGATCCCATCGACCGGATCGAGCGGATCGACACCAGCTTTGCCGATCTGGACTATAACCGAATCAAGAATATTGCCTTCAGCGACAATACTTTCGGTAATATCTTCAATCCGATCTCCAGCCCCTTGCTGTTGGAGTATGAGCAGGTCTCGCCCGCGGCGACGTGGACGATCGATCCGGGGGCAAGCCTGCCGTTCGGCGCCTATGCGCAGACGGTCACGTCCATCTTGCCCGCCGGGCCGCTGCGGGATGCTGGCAACAATGTGGTGCATGTGGCCCCGTATTATCAGGCCAAACAGGGACCGGACAGCAATCAGATCCGCCTGCAATTCGGGCAGCCGGTGAGCGGCACTGTGACGGTGATGGTGCGAATCGACGATCCTTTCTGATTTGTGCAGACGTCTGGCGGAATGGAAAAGCGGGCCCGGCTGGGTCCGCTTTTTCGGTTTGACGGCACGGAAAATGCGCCCCGCTTGCGGATGCGGCCTAAAATGTCGGCGGCGTGCAGGCGCTGATGATCTCGCATGGCTCTGGTCCGACTTGCCGAAACCTGTGCGGTATGCGGCTGTCAAAGTAATAGGCGTCCCCCGGTCCCAGCACCTTGCGCTGATCGCCAACCGTTACCTCGACCCGGCCCTTTACAACGATCCCGCCTTCCTCGGCCTCATGACCGATCATCGTGCGGCCCGTGTCGGCGCCGATATCGTAGGTCTCGCTGAGAATCATCATCGCCCGGCCAAACAGCGTTGTACCGATCTGGCGCAGGGATACGCCGTTCTTGCCGATTTCCGTCAGCTCTTCGGCGGCGTAGAACGTCTTGCGTTCGGCTTCGGGCTGGAAGTTGAAAAACTCCGACAGAGATATGGGAATCCCCTCCAATATCCTCTTGAGCGCGGATACCGAGGGGTTTACCTTGCCAGCTTCAATCAATGAAATCGTGGAATTGGGCACGCCTGTCCGCTTGGCCAATCCGCGCTGTGACAGCCCTGCCTTGGTCCGTACGGCGCGCAGGCGGGGACCCAATTCCAGATCATCAGCGACGTTGGGCATGTTCACCCCATTGAACATTTATAATATGATATGTTATAAAACAACGGCTTGCCGGAAGCAATAAACAGACTTTTGGCAGCACAGGAAACGGCGTACAGGGGGCCTGAACCTATAGGCGGCGCGCCCGCCTTAACCTCTTTCACTTTTCTCGAAAGGATGCGTCATGTTGAACGCCGAGATCGCAGAACGCCGCAACGGCGCCATTTCGCAGGGCGTGGGCATGATGACCCAGGTCTATGCCGACCACGCCAAGAACTCTGAAGTGTGGGACGTGGAAGGCAACCGCTATATCGATTTTGCCGCCGGCATCGCCGTCGTCAACACCGGCCATTGCCACCCCAAGGTGATGCAGGCCGTGTCCGATCAGGTGGCGAAATTCACGCATACCTGCCATCAGGTGCTGCCATATGAAAACTACATCCGCCTTGCCGAGCGTCTGAACGAAAAGGTGCCGGGCAATTTCGACAAGAAGACCGTTTTTGTCACGACCGGCGCCGAGGCAGTCGAGAACGCGATCAAGGTTGCGCGCATCCACACTGGCCGCTCGGCGGTCATCGCCTTTGGCGGCGCGTTCCATGGCCGGACCTTCATGGGGATGTCCCTGACCGGCAAGGTCGCGCCCTACAAAAAAGGCTTTGGCGCGATGATGCCGGATGTCTATCACATCCCGTTCCCGATCGAGCTGCACGGCATCTCGACCGAGGATGCGATGGCGTCGCTGACGCAGCTCTTCAAATCCGACCTCGACCCGGGGCGCGTCGCGGCGATCATCATCGAGCCCGTGCAGGGCGAGGGTGGCTTCTACCCCGCGCCGGCCGATCTGATGCGCGGCCTGCGCCAACTGTGCGACGAGCACGGCATCGTGATGATCGCGGATGAGGTGCAGACCGGTTTCGCGCGCACCGGGCACCTGTTTGCCATGGAGGGCTACGACGTGGCCGCCGATATCACCACGATGGCCAAGGGGCTGGCTGGCGGTCTGCCGCTGGCGGCGCTGACGGGCCGCGCCGAGATAATGGATGCCGCACATCCCGGCGGTCTGGGCGGCACCTATGGCGGTACCCCGCTTGGTATCGCGGCCTCCAATGCTGTGCTGGACGTGATCGAGGAAGAGGATCTGTGCAACCGCGCGAACGAGCTGGGCTCGCGGCTGAAGCAGCGCCTTGAGTCGATCCGCTCGAACACGCCCGAAATGGTCGATGTGCGCGGCCCCGGCTTCATGGTCGCCGCTGAATTCAACACCACGGACGGCAGCGCGCCGAACCCCGACATGACCAACCGCATCCGCATGGAAGCGCTCAAGCGCGGCCTGATCCTGCTGACCTGCGGCATTTATGGCAACGTCATCCGCTTCCTCGCGCCGATCACCATTCAGGATGAAATCTTCGCCGAGGCGATGGATATTCTGGAAGACTCGATTGCCGCAGCGCGGACTGCATAAGTTCTGACGATTGAGAGTTAAGGAAAGAGCGGGCCGAACGGTCCGCTCTTTTTCGTTTGCGTGCGGCCTTTCGCCCGGCATATGTGCCGCCTCTTGTGAGATCGAAGGTGAGAACATATAAAGAACATATGACCCGCCAAACCCTCGATCAGAAGCTTGCGATTCTCAGCGATGCCGCGAAATACGATGCCTCCTGCGCATCATCCGGCGGCACCAAACGCAATGCGCGTGCGGGCGGATTGGGCTCTAACACCGGTAGCGGGATCTGTCATTCCTACGCCCCGGATGGCCGCTGCATCAGCTTGCTAAAAATCCTGATGACGAATTTCTGCATCTACGATTGCAGCTATTGCATCAACCGGGTGTCCTCCAACGTGCCCCGCGCGCGGTTTTCGGTTGATGAGGTGGTCAAGCTGACCATCGAATTCTATCGCCGCAACTATATCGAAGGGCTGTTCCTGTCCTCCGGTGTCATCCGGTCGCCCGATGCCACCATGTCGGACATGGTGCAGATTGCCCGCAAACTGCGCCATGAAGAAGGTTTCAAGGGTTATATCCACCTGAAAACCATCCCCGACGCCGCGCCTGACCTGATCGCGGAGGCGGGAGGTCTGTCGGATCGCCTTTCGATCAATGTCGAACTGCCGACCGATGCCGCGCTCAGCACCTATGCGCCGGAAAAGAATCCCGGCCAGATCCGGCGCGCCATGGCCGATGTGCGCCAGCGCCGCGAAGCGTCCAAGGAGCGTAGCCATACCGGTAAGCGCCCGCCGAAATTTGCCCCCGCCGGGCAATCGACGCAGGTGATCATCGGCGCCGATGCGTCCACCGATGCCACCGTTCTGACGCAATCCACCCGGCTATATTCCAGCTATGGCCTGCGCCGCGTCTATTATTCCGCCTTCTCGCCGATCCCCGACGCCTCGGCCAAGCTGCCGCTGATCAGACCGCCCTTGCAGCGCGAGCATCGCCTCTATCAGGCGGATTGGCTGCTGCGGTTTTACGGCTTTGACGTGGATGAAATCACCTCGGTCACGCCGGACGGCAATCTGGCGCTCGATATCGATCCGAAACTTGCCTGGGCATTGTCGCACCGGGGGCTCTTCCCGCTGGATGTGAACCGCGCCAGTCGCGAATTGCTGCTGCGGGTGCCGGGATTTGGTGTAAAAACGGTGAGCCGCATCCTGACCACCCGGCGCCACCGGCACCTGCGCTATGAGGATATCACGCGCATGGGTGCGTCGATGAAGAAGGCGGGCGCGTTCGTGACCGCAGCTGGCTGGACCCCCGGCAGCCTGACCGACAGCGCCCATTTGCGCGCGCGTTTTGCACCGCCGCCCGAACAGATGAGCCTGCTGTGATGCGCTGCATCACGGTGCCGCTGATCGGTGCGGCGGGCGCATGGCGCGATGCGGCGCGCGGGTTACTGACCGAAGGCGTGGCGCCGGGCGACGTGCTCTGGAACGCCGAGGGGCAGGCGGGCGCGTCTGATTTGTTCGGATCAGATGCCGCGGTGCCAGAGGGGACTGCCGCCGTGACCGTGCCGCGCAGCTTTGTCGCGCTGGCAAACACGGTGGTCTTCCATACTGACCCTCAGCGGTTCGCCCGGCTATATGCGTTGCTGTGGCGGCTGGCGGATGCCCCGCACCTGATGTCGGACCGCGCCGATCCTGATCTGGCGAAACTGCGCCAGATGGAAAAGGCCGTGCATCGATGCCGACACAAGATGCGCGCTTTCGTTCGCTTTCGCGAGATCGGCGCGCCTGAAGCGCCCCGGCGCAGCTTTGCCGCGTGGTTTGAGCCGACGCACTATACGCTGGAGATGAACACCGGGTTTTTTGAGGGCCGCTTTGCCGATATGGACTGGCGCATCGTTACCCCGGACGTGACGGCGATTTATGAACAAGGCAAGGTCCGGCTGGAGCCGGGGCAGGCGGCGCCGCACCTGCCCGAGGACGCGAGCGAAGAACTGTGGCTGACCTATTTCCGCAACATCTTTAATCCCGCGCGGCTGAAGGTGAACGCGATGACATCCGAGATGCCGCGCAAATATTGGAAGAATCTGCCAGAGGCGGCGGTGATTCCGGGTCTGATTGCGGACGCTCCGGCGCGCGCCCGCGCGATGGCCGCCGCCGCGCCGACATTGCCACCCCTGCGTGCCGCCGCTGCGCAGGCAGGATTGGCGCGGCACGTCTCGGCGTGGACCGATACCGGCGAGGGGTTGGAGGCTGCCATTCGCGCCTGCACCCGCTGCCCGCTGCATTGCAATGCAACCCAGGCCGTCTGCGGCGAAGGGCCGGAGCGTGCGGCGCTGTTGGTGGTGGGCGAGCAGCCCGGCGACCGCGAGGATCTGGCTGGACGCCCCTTTGTCGGACCTGCCGGGCAGCTATTCGACAAGGTGGCGGCAGAGGCCGGGCTGGACCGCGAGGCGGCCTATGTCACCAATGCCGTCAAACATTTCAAACACATCCCGCGCGGGCGCAGGCGTATCCATCAGCGTCCCGATGCGGGCGAGGTGGATCATTGCAAATGGTGGCTGGAGGCCGAAATTGCGCGCGCCAAGCCGGATCTGATCGTCGCGATGGGGGCTACGGCAGCGCTGGCGCTGACGGGGTCCGGCGCGCAGATCACCGCCCGGCGCGGCAGGGTCGAGAAGGGCGACCTGGGCCATGACGTGCTGATCACACTGCATCCGTCCTATCTGCTGCGCCTGCCGGACGCGCAGGCGCGAGAACGTGCTACTGCCGAGTTTCGCGCCGATCTGTCGCTGGCAGCGCAGCGTGCGCCTAAAGCGTTTCGCCTTTAACCTGAGACATCAGATAAAGGCGCAACGCGCGCAACGCTGGTATGGTGCGCGCGTTCCGTGAAAAGCTGTGATTCAGGTTTTTTTGCGAAACGCTCTAACGCTCTGGCCGATCCATTTGCCACGCTTCGGTGACGGTTGCATAATCCGCATAGCCCATCCGCGCGATGGGCCGCGCAGCCACCGTGTCAAAGCGGCCATCGGTAATGAATTCGTCGCGAATATGCGTCTGCACGACCTCGCCGATCACCAGAAACCGCTCCAGCAAGGTGCCGTGCCGGTCGCTTAGCTGGCGCACGTCCAAAGTGACGCATTCAAGCGCCGCAGGGCTTGCCGCGACGAAAGGGGTCTGGATGACGATGGGCACGCCTTGCTCCAGCCTGGCCAGATCGAATTCGTTCACGCCCGATGGTTCGGGCGCGGAGGTGATGTTCACTTGCGGGGCCAATGCCTCGGTTGCCAGCGAAAAGGTGAATTCGCCACGCTCGCGCGCATAGGTGGCGGAGTGTTTCGCGCCTTCGCTGGAAAACATGACCATATCGGGGGCCGAGCCGATCCCGTTGAAGAACGAATAGGGCGCAAGATTGGCCTGCCCGCCGGGATCCAGCGTGCCGATCCAGCCGATGGGGCGCGGTGCGATGATCGCCTTGAAAGGGTTGTATTTCAGCGCCTCGGGCCGGGTGTCGCCATAGTGCATGCGTTGCTCCTGTCTAGTCCGCGCCTGACTACCGGGCTTTGTGGCCCGCTGCAAACCGGTGCCGCGCAGCGGCGCGTCCGATTTACGGGTTGTACATGTAATGCGGCGTTGGGTTTGGGTATTTATGCCAAGAAAAAACCCGAGAGATGCGTTATGGCACAGGTCGGGACCTATTGCGATGCGACCAGATTACGAAGGGCATCGCCAAGGCAGGTGATGCCGATCACGGTGGCCGCGATCATCGCGCCGGGCCAGAGGGCGCGGCCGGGATAGGTGCCCAGGTGAGGTGTGCCTTCATGGATCAGTCGGCCCCAGCTAGGCAGATCCGGCGGAAAGCCGAGCCCCAGAAAGCTGAGTGCGCTTTCCATCAGGATTGCCGAGGCGGCCGCCAGCGCGGCAGAGACGCCGAGTGCAGAGGCGATGTTAGGCAGGATGTGGTGCAGGACCATGCGCGCCGGGCCGATGCCGACCAGCCGTGCGGCAGCGATGAACTCGCGCTGCATTACGCTGCGGACCTCGGCGCGCAGGATGCGGGCGGTGCCCATCCAACTGGTTGCGCCGATGGACAGGGTGATCAGCGCGAATATCCCGCCCCCCGGGCCAAGCGCTGTAGCCAGTGGAGCGCGGAAGAGGCTTGCGGCGATCAGCAGCAGGGGCAGAAGAGGCAGGCACAGAAATACATCGGTCAACCGCATCAGCGGTGCATCGAGCCGCCTTGACATCCCCGCCGCAATGCCGATGGTCAGACCGATGCCCGTTCCGACCAGTGCCGCCACAAATGCCACGGCAAGCGATACGCGCCCGCCCGCCAGCAGCCGCGCTGCCAGATCGCGGCCGAGCTGGTCAGTGCCCAGCGGATGCGCGAGGCTGGCAGGCGCATTGCGCGTCCCCAGATTTGTGGCGTCGTGCGGCATCGGCCACAGCAGTGGCCCCAGCAGAACAAGCACCATAGCGCAGCCGAACAGGAAAAAACCAAGTCTGGGGCGGCGCGGGCTAGGCATGTGCGGTCCTCGGGTCGATCCGCGCGATGGTCAGATCGGCTGCGAGGTTCGTGAGCACGATCAGCCCTGCGATCAGCATGGTCACCGTCCGAACCACCGGCAGGTCGCCCGCGTGCAGTGATTGGATCAAAAGCTGGCCAATGCCGTTCACGCCGAAGATCTGCTCGGTAATGATCGCTCCGCCAAAGATCTGGGGCGCACCCAGTGCAATGACGGTCAACGTTGCGACCCATGAATTTCGCAGCGCATGATCCAGAAGAATCCGCCTTTCTGGCAGGCCCTTGGCCCGCGCCGTTCGGATATAGTCCTGCCCCAGCGCGTCCAGCATCGCGGCGCGGGCGTAGCGCGTGATCTGCGCGGTGGTCTGCAGTGACAGCACCGCGACCGGCAGGATCATCTGGCGGATCTGTATTGCCGCGCTGTCCCATCCCGTGACGCGGTGCGTGGTGTCATAGACTGTCGGAACCCATCCCAGCGAGATGGCAAAGATGTAGATCAATATGGCGGCGGTAAAATAGGGCGGCAGGCCATAGCCCATTGCCGCAACGCCCGTGCCGACCCGGTCCAGCACCGTGCGGTGCCGCGCTGCCGACCAAACCCCCAATGCCACCGCCGCCGCCGTGCCGATCACATAGGCCAGCCCGACGACGACCAGCGTCTGGGGCAGACGCTGCGCGATCAGGGCCATCACTGGCGCGCGGGTCTGCCAGCTGAGGATGCGCGGCGCCCCGGCGGCGAGGTCGGTGCCCAGCATGGCGTCCAGTGCGATTGATGGTTCGACCACCAGCATCTGCCGCAGCCAGATCGCGTAACGGACGAACGCGCTTCGGTCCAGCCCCAGTGCCGCACGCATATCGGCGCGCACGGCGTCGGGGATGCTGGCGGGCAGGTGCGTCATGGGATCTCCCGGCGCAAGCTCCAGAAGTGCGAAGATCAGCACCGATATCACCAGCAGCGTCGGCAGGGCCATGGCGAGGCGGCGAAGGGCGTGAAAGCGCATGAGTTGGCCTTGGGGCTGTCCGCAGGGGGGTAAGGGTGCGGCGTGATCGGCAGTGTCTGGCGCAAGGATAGCGCCGTCAAGGGGCGGTGGTAGGGCGGCGGTCAGGGCTGCGTCCGGCGCCAGGTCGCGATGTTCCATAGTTCGCTGTCCCACCCATTCATGCGCACGCCGTCCAACGTGTTTGCATGCGCCGACACGCGGCCGCGATCGACCAGCGGCACGACGACATAGTTCTGCACCAGCATGTCGTTCAGCGTGCGAGCCAGAGTCGCGCGGTCCTTCGGCTCTGTGGTAACCGACAACCGCTTGAGCAGCGCATCATACGCCGGATCGCACCAGCCGCCGACATTGCGCCCCTGCCATCCGTTTTGCGCATTCGGGATGTTGTCGCAGGCCCAGCCGGACAGGTAGGCTTCCGGGTCGGCGCCATCCGAGGCGCTGGCATACATCTGAATATGCGCGCGAAACTTCTGAAGCGTATCGGGATTGTCCGTATCGTCACTGAAGAACACCGATGCGTCGATGCTGCGCAGTTCGGTGACAATGCCGATCTTGCGCCACCATTCCTTGGCCAGGATCTGAAAATCCTGGCGCACCGCGTTTGTCGATGTCTGGAAGATGAACCGCAACTCCCGCCCGTCGCGCGTCCGTACACCATTGCCGTTGTCGTCTGTCCACCCGGCATCGGTCAGAACAGCCTGCGCGCCGGGTATGTCCTGCGCCGCGCAGCCGTCATTGGCGTGCGAGGCATAGGCTGGCGGGCCGGGCACGATGTTGCAGGTGACGCGGCCCGAGGGGCCATATCCGATCTGCACCATCAGCGCGCGATCCAGCGACATGGCCAGCGCACGCCGCACGGCGATATCTGCCATCGCCGGATGCGGTATCGGTCTGGCGCCACGTGTCGACGATCCGCGCGGCATCGGTTCGCGCAGGTTGAGCGCCATACGTTCGACGAGGGTGGAGAAGGCTGTGACGACCTGCCCCTTGCCCTCTGACGCCATGGCCGCCAAAACATCGGGGCCCAGTTGCAGGTTCCAGGCATAGTCGAATTCGCCGGTCACCAGCACCGCGCGCCCGGCGGTGACCGCATCGCCGCCGCCTTTCAGCAATACGCCATCGAACGCGGGCGCATCCGGCTCGCGATATTCGGGGTTCACGTCAAAGCGCGCCGCATCGCCTGGCCGAAAATCAATCGCGCGGAACGGGCCTGTGCCGATGGGCGCAAAATTGGCCGCGGTGCAGGCGGCAGCGCGGGTGCCCAAACAATCTGCAAATTGCGCTGCCTGAATCAGCGGCGTCTGCGGGCCGACAAAGGGGCCGTAAGGGTAGGGCTTGGGCGCTGCGAATTGCAGCACGGCGGTCAGCGCATCGGGAGTGTCCACGGCGACCACGTCGCGGAATTTTGCCTGCTGGGCGCAGCCGCTGCCGGGGGCCATGCAGTATTCCAGGGTGAATTTGACATCGGCCGACGTGACCGGGCTGCCATCGGACCATGTCAGTCCGGGCCGCAAATGCCAGGTAATGCTGCGCATATCCGCTGCGATGCCGCCATTGTCCAGCGTTGGTACCTCCTGCGCAAGCCATGGGATCATTTCACCATCGGGATCAAGGCGGGCCAAAGGTTCCAGAATCACGCTGGCCGCTTCGACATCCTTGATACCGCCGGAAAGATAGGGGTTCAGCGTCGAAGGTGCCTGCCAGTAGTAGAGCCGCAGCAAACCGTCTGCGCCGCGCCCGGAGGGCGCCTCATCGCCAAGCGCGAACGCAGGCAGGCACAGCGGCAGAGCCGCTGCAAACAATCTGGCAAGCATCGCCATCCTCCGGTGTCAGATCGGGGCAGGATCGGAAAGACGGTTAACCATGAATACGGATAAAAAATATGAACTCGCACGAAACGGTCAGGTGTTTCCAGACCCGCAGGCAAGTATTTCCAGCAATATGCGCAAAATTTTTACCTAATTATGGGAGGTGCCGACAAACTTGGCCATGCATCAGGAGCAGGCATGGCCGCGACACGTCTTTACGTCCGCAGCGGCCCGCGTCATCCTGAGCAGGCGGGCCCTCTTGCGCTGGCCCTTCAGGAGAATGCATATGCCGATCAAGAACCGCTTTGCCGAAACCCATGACACCATTACCGCGTGGCGGCGTGATATCCACGCCCATCCTGAACTGATGTTCGACACGCACCGCACCAGCGCATTGGTGGCGGGCAAGCTGCGCGAATTTGGCTGCGACGAAGTCGTGACGGGCATCGGGCGCACAGGTGTCGTCGGAGTGATCAAGGGGCGGCGCACCGGCTCGGGCAAGGTGATCGGGCTGCGCGCGGACATGGACGCGCTGCCGATCCTCGAGGCGACGGGCGCGCCCCATGCCAGCACCGTGCCCGGCACAATGCATGCCTGCGGCCACGACGGGCACACCGCCATGCTGTTGGGCGCGGCGCAATATATTGCCGAGACGCGAAATTTTGACGGCACTGCCGTCGTCATTTTCCAGCCCGCCGAAGAGGGCGGCGGCGGCGGCAAGGTCATGTGCGACGACGGGCTGATGGACCGCTTCGGCATTCAGGAGGTTTATGGGCTTCACAACTGGCCCGGCCTGCCCGTCGGCAACTTTGCCATCCGGCCCGGCCCGTTCTTTGCCGCGACGGACGAGTTCGAGATCAATGTGCAGGGGCGCGGCGGCCACGCGGCCAAACCGCATGAGGGTGTGGATCCCGTCGTGATGGCGGCGCAACTGGTCTCGATGATCCAGACGATTGCCAGCCGCAATGCCGATCCGACCGAGCAGCTGGTCGTATCGGTCACGTCCATCGAATCCTCATCCAAGGCGCTGAATGTCATCCCGGGCAGCGTCCATCTGAAAGGTACGATCCGCACGCTGAAGCCAGAGATGCGCGATCTGGCGGAAACGCGGCTGCGCGCCATCTGCACCGGTCTGAGCGCCGCGATGGGGGGCAGCATAGACCTGCAATATCAACGCAACTATCCGGTGATGGTCAACCACGCGGACCAGACCGAATTTGCCGCTGATGCCGCCCGCGCCATCGCCGGGTACTGCACCGACGCGCCGCTGGTCATGGGCGGCGAGGATTTCGCCTATATGCTGGAGGAGCGGCCCGGCGCCTATATCCTGCTGGGCAACGGCGACACCGCGCCGGTCCACAACGCCGAATACGATTTCGACGATGCAATCATTCCCGCCGGGTGCAGTTGGTGGGCCGAACTGGTCGAGCGGCGGATGCCGACCTGACGCTAGCCCGCCGTCCAGAGGGCATCGTAGACGGCTCCGATGCCGTCCGCCTCGGCCTCGACGCTGAATTTTTCGGCCGCCGCCGCGCGGGCGGCGTGCCCCATGTCGCCGTGCCGGGCCGGATCGTCCAGCAGCGCGGCAAGCGTCTGTGACGCCTCAGCCGCATCACTGACAATCGCGCCGCAAGTGCCGCCCTGACTGAACTGGCGGTAGTAGCCCGCATCGGTTGCAACAAAGGGCACGGCGCTGGCCATTCCCTCCAACGGGACCATGCCGTAGCCCTCATAACGCGGCATCTGCACGATGGCCGACAGGCTGCGCACAAGCGCGGGCAGGGCGTCCGGGGCGATCTCACCGGGAAAGAGGATGCGATTTTGCAGACCTGCATCCGCGATGCGGGTCCTCAACCCCTCCAGAAACGCCGCATCGCTTCGCCCCGCGCGCCCCAGCACCAGCGCAGTTACGTCAGAGTGCCTCGGCAGCAGGTGCAGCATGGTCTCGACGAAGCGGTCGGTGCCCTTTTCCGGCCGGATGCGCCCCACCGTGGCGATGCCGCGCGTGCCTGAGTACCCGGTCGCAGCCCATGCAGCGGCGCGGTCTGGCGCAGGGGTGAAGGTGGTGCAATCGACGCCATGGGGGACCACAGCGCGCACATGCGGCACGAAATCGGCAGCGCGGTCGGTCGTTGCGATTACCGCATCCATACGCGAGATCTGCCAACGTGGCAGCGCCGAGTGACGCCGCTGCGCCGCAGAGGTAAAGACGATGCGAATCGGCAGACGCAGCACATCGCGCGCCCAGAGTGCCGCGCGCATCTCGGTATTGCGCCGCACATGCCAGATGACAAAGGGGCGGCCCTCGGGCGCGCGGTGCGACAGGCGGCGCGCCTCGGCTGTGCTGACCGGCGCGGGGCAGCCGGGCAGGGGCTGGCCTGCCAGCGCCAGATCATAGCGCGGCACCTGCGCGCGCAGCACGCCCGCCGCCGTGGCCGAAACACCGGTGAAGTTGCGATTGAAATTGGTGACGATAAGATCGGTCAAGGCGTGGCTTTCGGCTGCGGTTCTTTGGCGGGGTCTATCCCAGCTTCAACGCCGCGCAAAGTGTCATGGCAAGCGCCGCTAGCTGGTCATCCTGCGCGGCGGCAAACTGCTGCGCCGCCTGTTGCTTCGCGCGCAGCACTTCGGGCGCCGCGAAAAGGCCTTGCAGGGCAGCGCCCAGATCGCCCGCATCCGCCACCTGCCGGGCGGCCCCTGCGGCGTCCATCTGCGCGTATCCTTCAGCGAAATTGGCGTAAAGCGGGCCGTGCAGCACCGCGGCACCGGCATGGGCGGCCTCGAACGGGTTGTGCCCGCCCACCGGAGTGAAGGAACCGGCGATGAAGGCCACCGGCGCCAGCGCATACCACAGTCCCAATTCGCCCAGCGTATCGGCAAGGTAGATTTGCGTCGTCGCCGTCGGCATTCCGCCTGAACTGCGGCGGGTGGATGTGAGACTCGCAGCCTCGATCATCTGCGCAATACGGTCCGCCCGGTCAGGATGACGCGGCACGAGGATCAGTAGCGCGTCAGGCTCGGCGGCCAGCAGCGTGTGATGCGCGCTCAGCACCACTTCTTCTTCGCCCGGATGCGTCGATGCGGCGGTCCAGACCGGGCGATCGCCTATGCGCTGGCGCAGATCGTCCAGCGCGACGGAATCGCAATGCAGCGGGCCTGCCATCGCCTTGAGATTTGCGCCCTTCTGCGCATTACTTGCACCCAGAGCCGCCAGATGTTTGGCAGTGCGCGCGTCCTGGCAGTGGATCATGCTGAAAAGGCCCAGCAGATAACGCGCCGTGCCGCCCAGCCGCGCCCAGCCGCGCGCCGAGCCGTCCGAGATACGCGCATTCAGCAGCGCCAGCGGAATACCGCGCCGCGCTGCACCGCGCAGCATGCCCGGCCACATTTCGGATTCGACAAAAACGCCCGCGTCAGGGCGCCAGTGATCCAGAAACCGCCTTACGCAGACTGGGCTGTCCAGCGGTGCGAACTGGTGCAGGCAGCGCGGCGGCAACCGCGACGCCAGCATTTGAGCGGACGTGGCCGTGCCCGAAGTCAGAAGGAAATTCAGAGCCGGATTCATCTGCCCCAAGTGTTCGATCAGACGCAGCACCGACAGGCTTTCCCCGACGCTTGCGGCATGTAGCCACAGCATCGGCCCGTCGGGGCGCGGCAATGTGGCATGTCCCAGCCGTTCGCGAATGCGAACAGGATCGGTGCCGTGCTCCGCCAGCTTGCGCCGAACGCGGCGATAGGCCAACGGCGCGAGGGCGCGGGACGCCAATCCATAGGCTGATAACAGGACTGTCGGCCGCACAGGCGGCGCGGCACCCTCGCGCGTCACGCGCCTAGCCGCCCGTATGGCTCATGTGGCGGGGCATCTTTCCGTCCACTGTCTGGCGCGAATAGTCGAAATCATGCCCCTTCGGCTTGCGTGCGATTGCGGCGCGGATCGCGTCCTGCAATGGGGCGATATCCTGCGGATGATTGCGCAATGGCGGACGCAGATCGGCCATATCCTCCTGCCCGAGGCACATGTACAGTTCGCCGGTGCAGGTCAGCCGCACGCGGTTGCAGCTTTCGCAGAAATTATGCGTCAGCGGCGTGATGAACCCGATTTTCTGGCCACTCTCCTCCAGTCGTACATAACGGGCGGGGCCGCCGGTGCGTTCGGGGATGTCGGTAACGGTGTAATGCTCGGCCAGGCGGGCGCGCAGATCCTTGAGCGGCCAGTATTGGTCCAGCCGATCCTCGTTGCCGATGTCGCCCATCGGCATGACCTCGATCCAGGTCAGGTCCATGTCGCGGCTCGCGCACCATTCGGTGATCGAAATCAGCTCGTCCTCGTTGAATCCCTTCAGCGCGACGGCGTTGATCTTGACCCGTAGCCCGGCACGCTGCGCCGCGTCGATGCCGCGCAGGACCTGCGGCAGACGGCCCCAGCGGGTGATGGCGGCGAATTTCTCCTCGTCAGCTGTATCGAGAGACACGTTTACGCGCCGCACACCCGCAGCGTAGAGGTCATCCGCAAATCTTTCCAGTTGCGATCCATTGGTGGTCAGCGTCAGCTCGCGCAAGGCGCCGCTGTCCAGATGGCGGGCCATCCCGTCGAAGAATGTCATGATCCCGCGCCGCACCAACGGCTCCCCGCCCGTGATACGCAGTTTTTGCACGCCCAGCCCGATGAATGCGGTGCACATGCGGTCCAGCTCTTCCAGCGTCAACAGTTCCTTCTTGGGCAGGAACGTCATGTTCTCGGACATGCAATACACGCAGCGAAAATCGCAGCGGTCGGTGACGGACACGCGAAGATAATCAATGGCGCGGTGAAACGGGTCTATCAGGGGCTCTGTCATGACCGCAAAGGTAAGGCGCCGGGCCGTGCGGGGCAAGAGGTATCGGTCGCCCGCGGGCTGTGATCCGCCGCCGCGACGCATGGCCTGCAGCCCGGCTATTGAATGGTTCGATGTCCCGCCATAGGCTACCGGGATGAAACACCTATCCCTCATTTTGGCAGTGCCGCTGATCGCCGCTTGCGCCAATGCGCCCGATTGGCTGGCGCCGCGGCAGAACG
Source organism: Roseovarius sp. (assembly GCA_048267045.1). Lineage (GTDB taxonomy): Bacteria > Pseudomonadota > Alphaproteobacteria > Rhodobacterales > Rhodobacteraceae > Roseovarius. The sequence continues at coordinate 19,200 of JBLWYG010000014.1, forward strand.
CCGCGCCCGAAGCCGATGATCCCGCTGCGGCCCCGATCACCGCGCCCAGCACCATCGCCGCGATCAAGCCGCCCAGCACGGCCCGCACCGTTGATGACTTTGATACCTCCACCGCCGCAGACAAGGCCGCCGCGATCACCCCCACGGCAGGGGGCACCGATCTGGGATTGACCATCGCCAGTCTGGGCGCGGCAGGCGAGCCCGGCTTCTGGCTGAAAACGCCGCTGGCGCGGGCGCCGGGGCCGGGCCGGGTGGTCTATCCGGCGAATGGGAAATCGGTGACGGTTGACCTGATCCCGATCCCCGGTGACGCGGGTGCGGGCAGCCGCATGTCGCTGGCCGCGCTCCGCGTGCTGGAGGCACCGCTGACCGGCTTGCCAGAGGTGCGGGTCTTCTCGCTGGAATAGTGTGGCAGATCAGGATTGGCCTATAAAAATCTGAAAAGACGCAATCATTCCACGGTCACCGATTTGGCTAGATTGCGCGGCTGATCCACATCGGTGCCCTTCGTGACCGCCGTATGATAGGCTAGAAACTGCACCGGAAGCGCGTAGAGGACCGGCGTCAGATCGACATCGATATCGGGCATCACAATGGTTTGCCAGACGCCGTCCGACGCTGCCTTGGCGCCTGCGTCGTCCGTGACCAGGATGACCTTGCCTCCGCGCGCCATCACTTCCTGCATGTTGGATACGGTCTTGTCGAACAGCGCATCGCTGGGGGCCAGGACCACAACGGGCATTTTTTCGTCGATGAGCGCGATGGGGCCGTGCTTCAATTCGCCTGACGCATAAGCTTCGGCGTGTATATAGCTGATTTCTTTTAGCTTTAGTGCGCCCTCTAGCGCGATTGGAAACATCCGGCCGCGGCCCAGGAACAGTGCATCACGCGATTCGGCAAGGCGCTGGGATATGCCGCGCACATGCTCTTCGACGCTCATCGCCTGATTCAGAATCGCGGGCAGGCCGCGCACCGTGGCCAGTTTGGACTTGAACGCCTCGTCGTCCAGGCGGCCCCGCGCGTGGGCGGCTTTGAGCGCCAGCAGCAGCAGCACGGTCAACTGGCAGGTAAACGCCTTGGTCGAAGCTACGCCGATCTCGGCGCCGGCGAAAATCGGCATATTCAGATCGCTTTCGCGCGCGATCGAGCTTTCGGGTACGTTGGTCACCGACAGGATCGACTGCGCCTTGCCCACGCAATAGCGCAAGGCGGCAAGGGTGTCGGCCGTTTCGCCGGATTGGCTGACAAAGAGGGCGACGGTGCCGTCGGTCACAGGCGGCGTGCGGTAGCGGAACTCGGAGGCGAAATCGACTTCGACAGGCAGGCCTGCCAGCTGCTCGAACCAGTACTTGGCCGTCAGGCAGGCGTAATACGCTGTTCCACAGGATGCCATGGTAACGCGATTTATCTTTGCAAAGTCAATACCCTCACCGGGGAACTTGATGTCGCTGGCGTCGGTCGCGACATAGGCTGCGATGGTTTCGCTGATAACTGTCGGCTGTTCGGCAATTTCCTTGGACATGAAATGCTTGTGACCGGCTTTGTCGATCTGTGCGGCATCGACGCGGATGGTACGCGCCTCGCGGTCGACCGTTTCGCCAGCCGCATCGACAATACGGATCGCGCTGCGTGTCAGTATCGCGCAGTCCCCCTCCTCCAGATAGGTGACGCGGTCCGTCATCGGCGCCAGCGCGATGGCATCCGAGCCGATGTAGACCTCGCCGTCACCATGGCCGATCGCCAGCGGGCTGCCTTTGCGTGCGGCGATCATCAGATCGGGTTCGCCGTCGAACAGGAAGGCAAGCGCGTAGGCGCCCTCCAGCCGGGCCAGAGTGCGGCGTGCGGCCTCCTCGGGCGTTGCGCCCTCGTCGATGAAATGTTGCGCCAGAAGCGCGACGGTTTCAGTGTCCGTTTCGGTCTGATGGCTGACGCCGACCTTGGCCAGATCGTCGCGCAGGTCGCGGTAGTTCTCGATGATGCCGTTATGGACGACGGCGACCCGGCGGGTCTGGTGGGGGTGCGTGTTTATGAGCGTCGGGGCGCCATGCGTGGCCCAACGGGTATGGCCGATGCCCGATTTGCCCGCGAGCGGCTCGTGCACCAGAAGATCGCTGAGGTTGACCAGTTTGCCGATCGCGCGGCGCCGGTCCAGCGCCCCGTCATTGACCGTGGCGATGCCGGCGCTGTCATAGCCGCGATATTCCAGCCGCTTCAGCGCCTCGACCAATGTTGGGGCGACCTCGTGTTTGCCCAGAATTCCGACGATACCGCACATCAGACTGCCCCTTCGTTACTTTTTTCTTTGGACGATCTGAACATGTCCATCAGTTTTCTTGCAAGTCCCGGTTTGGTGACTTGCCGGGCACGGGCCAGCGCCAACGCCCCGTCCGGAACATCCTGCGTGATGACCGAGCCCGAGGCGGTCATCGCGCGCTCGCCTACGGTGACGGGGGCGATCAGCATCGTGCCGGACCCGATGAAGGCACCGTCGCCGATCTGCGTGCGATGTTTGCGCACGCCGTCGTAATTGCACGTCACGGACCCGGCGCCGACATTGCAGCCCGCGCCCAGATCGGCATCGCCCACATAGCTGAGATGATTGACCTTGGCGCCGGTATCCAGAAACGCGTTCTTGATCTCAACGAAATTGCCGACGCGTACATCTTCGGCCAGCTCGGCGCCGGGGCGCAGGCGGGCATAGGGGCCGACCACCGCGCCGCGCGCGACGTGGCAGCCCTCAAGATGCGAAAACGCGCGGATATGCGCGCCGCTTTCCACTGTAACGCCGGGGCCGAAGACGACATTCTGCTCGATCAGCGCGTCGCGGCCAAGGACGGTATCGAAGGCGAAATAGACGCTGCCGGGCGCATAGAAGGTTACGCCGTCCTCGAATGCCGCAGCGCGCGCGCGATCCTGAAACAGCACCTCGGAGGCGGCCAGTTCGGCGCGCGAATTGATGCCCAGCGTTTCGGACTCGTCGCAGGCGATGGCGGTGGCGGTCAGGCCGCGCGCACGGGCGATGCCGATGATGTCAGTCAGGTAGTACTCGCCGGCTGCGTTGTCATTGCCTACGGCGTCTATCAGATCAAACAGCGTTGCACTGTCCGCCGCAACAACACCGGAATTGCAAAGTGTTATGGCGCGTTCTTCATTTGATGCATCCTTGAACTCGACAATGCGTTCCAGCGCAGCGCCATCCATGACGAGCCGCCCGTAGCGGCCCGGATCGGCGGCGTCAAAGCCCAGCACGACCACGTCGTGATCGGCGCGCGCTTCTATCATCCGCTCCAGCGTTTCTGGCCGAATGAAGGGCGTGTCGCCATAAAGCACAATGGCGTCGCCGTCATGCCCGTCCAGCGCGGTGCGCGCCTGCGCGACGGCGTGGGCGGTGCCCAACTGCGCGTCCTGACGGGCGGTCCTGATGTCCGGATCATGCTCCAGCGCCGCCGCTTCGACCGCGTCCGCGCCGTGCCCGGTGACGACGCAGATCCGCGCGGGCTCCAGTGCTGCGCCCGCGCGCAGGGCATGGACCAGCATCGGCGCGCCCGCGATGGGGTGCAGCACTTTGGGCAGGTCCGATTTCATGCGCGTGCCCTTGCCGGCGGCAAGGACGATCAGGGCGAGGCTCATGTACACGATTTCCTTTGTATCCGTCCGGCGCCCGTTTTATCTGCTGGGCAGGCAGGTGCAAGACAGCGGCAGTTCGGACCTGCGCCGCCTGCCGCCCCGCGATATCGCCTTTTTGCCTTGATTGCGCAAATTGTCGACACACTTAAAGTTGCCGAATGTGACAGGCTGGGCGGAACGATGCCGCAGGTCCAATACCGGAGGGCGCAGATGCGCAGCATTGTTTTCGATCTTGATGGAACGCTTGCCGATACCAGCGGCGATCTGGTTGCAGCAGCCAACGCGTGCTTTCGCCAGATGGGCGCGGGCGATCAGTTGAATGCGCTGGACGATGCGGGCACCGCGCTGTGCGGTGGCCGCGCCATGCTGACCTTGGGGTTGGAGCGGATGGGCCGCGCAGCCGATCCGGCAGTGCTGGACCGGTATTACCCCGTTCTTCTGGACGCTTACGAGGCCGCTATTGATACCCACACGCTATTCTATCCCGGTGCGCTGGATGCCGTAGAGGCGCTGAAAAGCGCAGACTTCAAGGTGGCGATCTGCACGAACAAGCCAGAGTATCTTGCGCGCTTGCTGCTGACACGGATGGGGGCGCTGGATCTTTTCGGCTCGCTGATAGGCGCCGACACGCTGGCCGTGCGCAAGCCTGACCCCGAACCGCTGCGCGAGGCCGCGCGCCGCGCGGGCGGCGATCCTGCGCGCTGCCTGCTGGTGGGCGACACGATCACCGATCATACGACCGCGCGCGCGGCGGGCGTTCCGTCGGTGCTGGTCACCTTCGGGCCGAATGGTGCCGACATGGCGGGATTGAAGCCGGACGTGTTGCTGCAGGATTTTGCCGATCTGCCCGCCGCCGCGCAGCGCCTGCTGATATGACCGGCGCTGCCGAGGTCTTCGCAGGGAATTTCACCCAGCAGGAGCCTATCCCCGAGGACGCGATAGAGGCGGCGGTTGCCGTCATGCGCACCGGGCGGCTGCATCGCTACAACACCAGCGGCGACGAGATCGGCGAGGTTGCGGCGCTGGAGCGGGAGTTTGCCGCTTATACCGGTGCGAAATACGCGTTGGCCGTCGCCTCCGGCGGCTATGCGCTGGGCGCGGCGCTGCGCGCGGTCGGGGTGAGGCCGGGCGACCGGGTGTTAACTAACGCCTTTACGCTGGCCCCTGTGCCAGGCGCCATCGCAGGCGTAGGCGCCGTGCCTGTGTTCGTCGGCGTGACCGAGGGGTTGACCATTGATCTGGAGGATCTGGCGGCCAAGGCGGATCAGGCGCGGGTCTTGATGCTCAGCCACATGCGCGGCCACTTGGCGGACATGGACCGGCTGATGGAGATCTGCAACGCGGCAGGCGTAACCGTGATCGAGGATTGCGCCCACACGATGGGCGCCGCGTGGCGCGGGCGGATGTCGGGGCGCGACGGGCTGGTAGGCTGCTATTCGGTGCAGACCTACAAGCATCTGAACGCGGGCGAGGGCGGTCTGCTGGTTACCGATGACGACGAGGTGATGGCGCGCGCGATAATGCTGTCGGGGTCCTACATGCTGTATGGGAGGCATGGCACCGTGCCGCCGGATGCGGCCTTTGCGCGGGCCAAATACGATATGCCTAATATTTCAGGCCGCATGGACAACCTGCGCGCGGCAATCCTGCGCCCGCAACTGGCGCGGCTGGACGTGCAATGCGCCGCCTGGACAGAACGCTACCGCGTGGTCGAGGCGGGATTGCGCGGCACGCCCGGTCTGGCAGTGATCGAGCGGCCAGCAGAGGAGGTATTCGTCGGCTCCTCCATCCAGTTCCTGCTGCTGGACTGGCCGGACGCGGCCGTGAGCGCAGTTCTCGCACGCTGTGCGGCGCGCGGTGTGCAGCTGAAATGGTTCGGCGGGGCCGAGCCCGAGGGCTACACAAGCCGCTATGACAGCTGGCATTACGCCCCCAGCGCCCCGCTGCCACCCAGCGACCGTGTCCTGCGCGCGATCGTCGACATGCGCCTGCCGCTGACCTTCAGCCTGGACGATTGCGCCTTGATCGCGCGCATTATCCGTGCCGAGGTCGGCGCGGTCTGGCAGGCAGCTGCCGCACGCGTCACTCCTTGACCGCGTCTCGGACGGGCACGGTGGAAATTGCAACCTTGGCCGACCCTTGGGTCAACTCGCGTGCGTGCGCGACATAGATCAATGTCTGGTTCGCCTCGTCATAGATCCGCTTGACCCGCAGCGTTTTCAGGATGATCGACCGGCTGGCACGAAATACGTCCTCGCCTGATTTCGAGCGGCTGATGTCGCCGATCCTGATCGGGCCGGTCTGCTGGCATTCCAGCGCGCTGTTCGAGGGGTCCTCGAACCAGTTGCCGTTGGCCAGACGGTCAATCAGGCCGCGCTTGAAATAGGCCAGATGGCAGGTGACGCCGGTCACGTCAGGATCGGCAATGGCTTCGATCACGATGTCGTTGCCGGCCCAGTCGACACCGATTTCGCCAACCTCCTCGGCGGCGACCGGCCACGCAAAAGAGGCCGCCACCAAGGCAGCCCCCATCGTGCAAGGTGCAAAGCGGCCCATCAGAACGTTATCTTGCCGTGGCTGCCGGGGTTGGCAGTGCTGCTACCCATGGCCGACGTCGCCATGTCGTAGAGCGCCTTGGCCGTGCTGTCACTTGCCCAGATTTCGCCGGTCTTGGGTGTGAAGCGGACCAGACGCACATCGGGATCATCCTTGCCTTCCTCGAACCAGGCCGCATCCACGGGTGACCAGATTTCTTCCAGCTTGTTGCGGTCCGTCTCGACACTGAGGGTTCCGTCGATGACGGCGTACAGTTTGGCATCGCCGCTGGCGATCTGGTACCGGGCGGATTTGCCTGCTGCGGCGTCTTTGCCGATGTCGGTCGAGTCGGCGGTCAGGAACCACAGGGCGCCGTCGTCGCGGCGCGCATGGTGGGCCATCGGCCGTGGATCGGTGCCCTGCGCCGCGAGCATGCCCACGTTGACGTTTTCCACGCGGTCCCAGAAAGTGCCTTTGAGATTTGTATCGGTCATGTCGGTCCTCATGCTGTGATGCTTGTCATCGGCTTAACGACGCCGCATCCCGGACGGTTCCCGTCGCAAGCGGTTCCGCCGGATGTCAGGCGGCACGCCTTGATGAGGGCGCCGTGAAATGAACCAGGAGTGGGACAGGCAATGCCGCGCTGGATGTTCTTTTTACCGATCATCGCATTGGTCGCCGCATCCGCCGTCATCGGCCTGTCGCTGGGGCGCAAGGTGGCGCTCGGGACCGAAACAGATGTGATCGAACGAGTTGCCGCGCGTTATGTGGCCGAAACCGGCGGCGATGCGCAGCCGACAGACTGCACTGCACATCCGGCCGTATCCGAGGGGCTGTGGCTCGTCATCACCTGCGCGGCGCCGGGGCGCGGCGGGCGCGAATATTTCATCGACAGGTTCGGCGCGGTCCGGCATGTGGGATTGGCGCCGGCAGATGCGCGGCGCCAGGACTGAGAAGCGGACGCAGCCTGACTTCACGACAAAAAAGGCCCGCCCGTTGCCGGGTGGCCCTTGTTTTCCGGCGCCTTGCGCCATCAGAAGCGGTGGACATACGCCACGCCGAACACGAACGGGTCGATATCGACCTTGCCGATATTGCCGCCGTTCAGCTTGATATCATGCTCAAAAGGCCATGCGGCCAATACCTCGACGCCAATGCGGTCAGCGATGAAGTATTCAAATGTCAGCGTCGGACGGAGGTTGTCGCCTACGGAAATGCCGCCAATGGCGCTGTTTGATGTGCCGCCCTGCGGGTTGACGCTGTGCACGCCTGTGCCGAGGGTCATGTTGCGCTTGGACTAGGCGAGGGCCGGGGCGGAAGCACCGGTGATCGCAGCGGCGGCAGTCGCGGCGAGGGCTTTGGTTTAGATGGTCCTGGCATGTATCCTTCCAGATTCGCGGATCAGATATGCCGCAGCGCACCAAGCGACTTTGGCGCGAATCAAATTACTGTTTTGGCAGGCAAAACGCATTGTTTCGTGGCCCAAGGGCCACAGTCGCCGGTCTGCGTGGGGGCTGCGAGAGGTTTGGCAGGCGCCCGTGAAACCAGGGCACTGCATCTCGGGTTATCGCCGGGCGCGGGGTCCTGTACACTGGCGCAATACTCTGTGCGCCGCACGGCGGCAAAAACGACGGGAGAGACCCATGATCACGCTCTATCACGTGCCGCAGAGCCGCTCGATGCGGGTGCTGTGGCTGCTGAACGAGTTGGAGGTAGAGCATCGTCTGGTCGAAATGCCCTTTGACGGATCGCTCGGCACCGAGGAATTTCTGACCCGGTCCCCCGCGGGGCGCGTGCCGGCGCTGGAAATTGAGGGCGAGCGCATGTTCGAAAGCGGTGCCATGGTGGAGTATCTGTGCGAGCGGTTCCCCGAGCGCGGTATCGGTCGGTTGCCCGGCGCGATGGACCGGATGGCTTGGCTCGTCTGGGTGCATTTCGCCGAGACCGTGACGCAGCATGTCGCCGCACTGACCCAGCAGCATGTTGTTCTGGATCCCCGCGATCAAAGCGCCGCCGTCATGCGCATCGAGGTCGCGCATCTGCGGCAATGCTATGACGCGATCGAAGCGCGGCTGAGCACTCCGGTCGAGAATCGTGATTACCTGCTGACGGGCGGCTATTCCGCCGCCGATATCTGCGTGGGTCAAGCCGTGTATATGGCGCGCCATTTCGCCGCGCTGGACGGCTACCCCGAACTGTCCGCATGGTTCGACCGGATCACCGAACGCCAGAGCTATCTGGACGCACTGCCGTCCGAGGGCTCAAGCCGCATGTTTGAACGCGATTTCTATCAATCACCGGCGGGTTAGGAGCGGGACTGCGCGCTGCCTGCCAAGGGCCGGGCAGGCCGCAACATGGCCCGCGTTTTCGCCCGGCGCAGGTTGACCCCACCCAAGGGCAGAGATAGATACATCAGCAGTCAACTTTGCCATTTGCTTGCCCGCGCCTGCCACCGGTGCGCCGCACGCAGGCAGAAAAGGAGCCGCTCTTGGAAGAGATGTTGAGGGAATACCTTCCCATTCTGGTCTTTCTGGCCATCGCCATCGGCCTTGGCGTCGTGCTGATCCTGGCGTCGCTGATCCTCAAGGGGCGCGATCCCGACCCGGAAAAGGTCAGCGCGTACGAGTGCGGCTTCAACGCCTTCGATGATGCGCGCATGAAGTTCGATGTGCGGTTCTACCTTGTGGCGATCCTCTTCATCATTTTCGATCTCGAAATCGCCATGCTGTTTCCGTGGGCCGTCGCGTTCAAGGATCTGAGCATGACCGCTTTCTGGTCGATGATGTTCTTCCTGGGCGTGCTGACCATCGGCTTTGCCTATGAATGGAAAAAAGGAGCCCTCGAATGGGAGTAGCGACCGGAGCAAACACGGCCGGCGCCGACCGCGAGGTCGCCACGCAGGACCTGAACCGCGAGTTGCAGGACAAAGGGTTCCTGCTGACGGCGTCCTCGGACATCATCAACTGGGCGCGCACCGGCAGCTTGCACTGGATGACCTTCGGCCTTGCCTGCTGCGCGGTCGAGATGATGCACACCTCCATGCCGCGCTATGACGCTGAACGGTTCGGTATCGCGCCGCGCGCCAGCCCGCGCCAGTCGGACGTGATGATCGTCGCCGGCACGCTGACCAACAAGATGGCCCCGGCCCTGCGCAAGGTTTACGACCAGATGCCCGAGCCACGCTATGTCATTTCGATGGGCAGTTGCGCCAATGGCGGCGGCTACTATCACTACAGCTATTCCGTGGTGCGCGGCTGCGACCGGATCGTGCCGGTCGATATCTATGTGCCCGGCTGCCCACCGACCGCCGAGGCGCTGCTTTATGGTATCCTGCAACTGCAACGCAAGATCCGCCGCACCGGAACGATCACCCGCTAAGGCGGGCCATCGCTGATTGCACCGCTGACTGCAAAGGGAAGTATATGACCGAAGCGCTCAAGGAACTGGGTTCGCACATCGAGACGAAGCGCGAAGATTGCGTGCTGGGCTGGTCCGTCGCCAATGGCGAGCTGACCGTCGACGTGGCGCTGAGCAACATCAAGGGATTGGTGGAGTTTCTGAAAACCGACAGCACCTGCCGGTTCTCGACCCTGGTCGACATCACCGCCGTTGATTATCCGGAGCGGGCCAAGCGGTTCGACGTGGTCTATCACTTCCTCAGCATGTACCAGAACCACCGCATCCGCCTGCGTGTCGCGACGCGCGCCGATGACATGGTGCCGTCGATCACCGAAATCCACCGCTCGGCCAACTGGTTTGAGCGCGAGGTGTTCGACATGTTCGGCCTGCTGTTCTCCGGCCATCCCGACCTGCGCCGCATCCTGACCGATTACGGCTTCCGCGGCCATCCGCTGCGCAAGGATTTCCCGACCACGGGCTATACCGAAGTCCGCTATGATGAGGCGCAGAAGCGTGTCGTCTACGAGCCGGTGTCCTTGGTGCAGGAATACCGCCAGTTCGATTTCATGTCGCCATGGGAAGGGGCCGAATACATCCTGCCCGGTGATGAGAAGAGCGGCGACAAGAAAGAGGGGGCAAAGTGATGATGAACAATATGGGCTTTCCCGGGCTGGTGATGTTGCTCCTCATGTTTGCCGTTGTAGTCATCCCGTTCTGGCTGCTTCTTCCCAAGTTCGGGATCAGTAAATGGGTCTCGCTGTTCGCGATTATTCCGGTCGGGGCCCTCGTCCTGTTGTGGGTCATCGCCTTCATGGAGCCGAAGACGCCGCTGAATACAATGCCGGAGGCACGGACATGATGGACGGCGATATCCGCAAGAATACCTATGATGACGGTACGCGCGATCACGAGTCAGGCGAACAGCAGATCCGTAACTTCAACATCAACTTCGGCCCGCAGCACCCTGCCGCGCACGGCGTTCTGCGCCTTGTGCTGGAACTGGACGGCGAGATTGTCGAGCGGTGCGATCCGCATATCGGCCTGTTGCATCGCGGCACCGAAAAGCTGATGGAGTCGCGCACCTACCTGCAAAACCTTCCCTATTTCGATCGGCTGGATTACGTCGCGCCGATGAATCAGGAACATGCCTGGTGCCTTGCGATCGAGCGTCTGTGCGGCATCGAGGTGCCCCGCCGCGCCAGCCTTATCCGCGTGCTTTACTGCGAGATTGGCCGCATCCTGAACCATCTGATGAACGTCACCACGCAGGCGATGGACGTCGGCGCGCTGACCCCGCCGGTCTGGGGCTTTGAAGAGCGTGAAAAGCTGATGATCTTCTACGAGCGGGCCTGCGGCGCGCGCCTGCACGCGGCCTATTTCCGGCCCGGCGGCGTGCATCAGGACCTGCCCAGCGATCTGCTGGACGATATCGACGAGTGGGCCAAGGGCTTCCCGGCCTTTCTCGACGATCTCGACGGCCTTCTGACGGAAAACCGTGTATTCAAGCAGCGCAACGTCGATATCGGCAAGGTCAGTGAACAGGATGTGCTGGATTGGGGCTTTTCCGGGGTCATGGTGCGCGGCTGCGGCATGGCATGGGATCTGCGCCGGGCGCAGCCCTACGAATGCTATGACGAATTTGACTTCCAGATCCCCGTCGGCACCAATGGCGATTGCTTTGACCGCTACCTCATCCGCATGGAGGAGATGCGTCAATCCGCCCTTATCATGCGCCAGGCCATCGAGAAACTGCGCGCGCCCGAGGGGCAGGGCGAGATTATGCATCGGGGCAAGATTTCGCCCCCCAAGCGCACCGACATGAAGACCTCGATGGAGGCGCTGATCCATCACTTCAAACTCTATACCGAGGGTTTCCACGTCCCCGAGGGCGAGATTTACGCCGCGGTCGAGGCGCCCAAGGGCGAATTCGGCGTCTACCTGGTCAGCGAGGGCACCAACATGCCCTACCGCGCCAAGCTGCGCGCGCCGGGCTATCTGCATCTTCAGGCGATGGATTACATCGCCGGCGGCCACCAGCTGGCCGATATCGCCGCGATCATCGGCTCTTTGGATGTGGTGTTCGGGGAGATCGACAGGTGAGAGGATGGGGGGCGCTATTGATGCTCGCGTTCTGGGTTGGTGGAACGGCGGCAAGCTCTCAGGATGACAATCGGCCGTCCCTACCGAAAATGCTGAATGATGGATATGAGGTTGTAGCAAGCGCAGCCTTTCAAGAAGAAAACAGATCTATGCAGGTGATCGTCACGAAACGCAGTAACTACTTCATCTGCTTTATTCGTGGTATTCGCAGCGCATGTAACGAAATGGAAGATTGATGCTACGTCGCCTTCATCACGAACAACCCGACAGCTTTGCCTTTACCCCCGCCAATCAGGCCTGGGCCGAGGCGCAGATCGCCAAATACCCCGAGGGGCGTCAGGCATCGGCGATCGTTCCGCTGATGTGGCGCGCCCACGAGCAGGAGGGTTGGCTGACCCGCCCCGCGATCGAGGGGATCGCGGATATGCTGGACATGGCCTACATGCGCGCGCTCGAAGTGGCATCGTTCTACTTTCAGTTTCAGCTGCAACCGGTTGGCAGCATTGCCAATATCCAGGTTTGCGGGACCACGTCCTGCATGATCTGCGGCGCCGAGGATCTGATGGCCGTCTGCCGCGAGAAGATCGCCGACAAGCCCCACACAGTCAGCGCCGATGGCAAATTCAGCTGGGAAGAGGTCGAATGTCAGGGCGCCTGTGCCAACGCGCCGATGGCAATGATCGGCAAGGATTACTACGAGGATCTGACAGCCGACCGCCTGCGCGAGATCATTGACGAACTGTCGGCGGGCCGTGTGCCTGTGCCGGGGCCGCAGAACGGGCGTTTTGCGTCCGAGCCGAAATCGGGGCTGACCAGCCTCAAAGAATTCGACAGCGGACAACGCAAATACAATGCGTCGGTGCAGCTTGCGACGGATCTGAACGAAACGGTCAAACGGATCGACGGCACCGAAGTGCCGCTGCTGGCGCCGTGGCGTGACAAAGGCGCAGGCCACCATCCTGATCCGTCAAAGGTCGTTGTGCGCGATGCGCCGCTGGATATCGTCACCGAAACCGGCCGGATCGACCCCGCCAAGGCGGCGCAAGGCGATGCCGCCAAATCCAAGGCCAAGCCAAAGCCGGACAACACCAAGGCCCCGGCAGGCGAGCCTGGTCCGCGCGATCCCGAAAGCATCGCCAAGACATCGCAGGCGTCGGCAAAAGCGCCGCAGATGGAAGACGATGCCACCGGCACACCGAAGGGCGGCGCCAAGGGTGCCCCCGCCAAGGCCGCGGCAAAGGCCGGAACCGCCAAGGGCAAGACGCCGCTGCCCGGCACTGCCGGACAGAAATCCGGGGACGCAGCGGGCCAGAAGCCTCAGACTATGACAGCTCCGCGTCCGGCCGGCGCGGACAATCTGAAGATGATCAAGGGCGTCGGTCCGAAACTGGAAGAGCTGCTGAACGACATGGGAGTCTACCACTTCGATCAGATCGCTGCATGGTCGGGAGACGAATTGGCGTGGGTTGACCAGAATCTCGAAGGGTTCAAGGGCCGCGCGACGCGCGACGAATGGATCCGTCAGGCCGGTATCCTCGCGGCGGGCGGCGACACGGAGTTCGCCAGCCGGGTCAAGAAGGGCGACGTTTACGAATAATCCTGTTCGCCGGTGCCCGGAACCGAGAGGGAGATGACGATGACGATCAACACATCAGACAAAAGATGCGCCAGCACCTGCTGGTATGTTTCCGTCGGTCTGGGCCTTTTGCTATCCATTGTGCTGATTGCGGCCGCCGGATGGTCGTTCCTGTGGGGGGCGTTTCTGGGCGCGGTCGTTTTCCTGGTGCTTGGTTTCGTGCTGCCGCAGGTGATCTGCACCGGCGACCGGGCAGAGCGTCCCTTGGCGGCCACCAGCACTCCGTCAAGCCTGGTTGCGGGGGATCCACCGGCGCCGATCCCGGATGCGCCGCTCCCCGCCGGGGCCGCTCCGGTGCGGCCCGCGCCCGAGGCGCATCCGATCCCCGACGAGGCCGTGCGCCCGGTGGCTGAGGATGCGGTGGTCGCAGCGCCCGAGGATCTGGAAAAGCCGTCCACGCTGGATGCACCGCGCGCAGGCGGCGCCGACGATCTGAAGCGGATCAAGGGGATCGGCCCCAAGCTGGAGACGATGCTGAACCACATGGGGTTTTACCATTTCGACCAGATTGCCAACTGGACCGAGGCGGAAATCGACTGGGTTGACCGTAATCTGACCGGCTTCAAGGGCCGTGCCAGCCGCGATGAATGGGTGCGGCAGGCCGTGGCATTGGCGCGCGGCGATGCGACTTGAGGTGCCGGGACCATGAAGGACGCAGACCAGGCGTTGCAGGGGCGCCGTGCCGCGCTGGTTATTGCGGCGACGGCCATCCTGTGGGTGGCGGCGACGTTCATCGGTGCTAAACTGGGGCTAAGCCAGCGCGTGCTGGCGCTGTTCGATCTGATGGCTCTCGGGGGGTTCCTGTGGGCAATCTGGATGATCTACAATATCTGGCGCGCGCGCCGGGACAATCAGGGGCGTTAAGGCAATGCTGCAAGACCAGGACCGCATCTTTACCAACCTATACGGGATGCATGACCGCACGCTGAAAGGCGCGCAGGCGCGGGGCCATTGGGATGGCACGGCCAAGATTCTTCAGAACGGGCGCGGTTGGATCATCGACCAGATGAAGGCCAGCGGCCTGCGCGGGCGCGGCGGTGCGGGCTTTCCCACCGGTCTGAAATGGTCCTTCATGCCGAAAGAGAGCGACGGGCGCCCCAGCTATCTGGTGGTCAACGCCGACGAATCCGAGCCGGGCACCTGCAAGGATCGCGAGATCATGCGCCACGATCCGCATACCCTGATCGAAGGCTGCCTGATCGCAAGCTACGCGATGCAGGCGAATGCGTGCTACATCTACATCCGCGGCGAATATATCCGCGAGCGCGAGGCGCTTCAGGCCGCGATCGACGAATGCTACGAGGCCGGAATGGTCGGGCGTAATGCCTGCAAGTCGGGCTATGATTTCGACATCTACCTGACGCACGGCGCCGGCGCCTATATCTGCGGCGAAGAAACCGCATTGCTGGAATCGCTTGAGGGCAAGAAGGGCATGCCGCGCATGAAGCCGCCGTTTCCGGCGGGCGCGGGCCTTTACGGTTGCCCGACCACGGTGAACAACGTCGAATCCATCGCCGTCGTGCCGACGATCCTGCGGCGCGGGCCCGACTGGTTCTCCAGCTTTGGCCGTCCGAATAATTCGGGCACCAAGCTGTTCGCGATCTCGGGCCACGTCAACAACCCTTGCGTTGTTGAGGAAGCGATGAGCGTCAATTTCGAGGAACTGATCGAGAAGCATTGCGGCGGTATCCGCGGCGGTTGGGACAACCTCAAGGCGGTGATCCCCGGTGGCAGTTCTGTGCCGCTGATCCGGGGCGAGAACATGCGCGAGGCGATCATGGATTTCGACTATCTGCGCGACCACCGCAGCGGTCTGGGCACCGCTGCGGTGATCGTGATGGACCAGTCCACCGACATCATCAAGGCGATCTGGCGCCTGTCGAAATTCTACAAGCACGAATCCTGCGGCCAGTGCACGCCTTGCCGCGAGGGCACGGGCTGGATGATGCGCGTCATGGACCGGCTGGTACGGGGCGACGCCGAGCCGGAAGAAATCGACATGCTTCTGGACGTGACCAAGCAGGTCGAGGGGCATACGATCTGCGCGCTGGGCGATGCCGCCGCGTGGCCCATCCAGGGTCTGATCCGCAACTTCCGCGACGAGATTGAGGACCGAATCAAACACAAGCGCAGCACGACTGCGCGTCCTGTGGCAGCAGAATAATCAGGCGATTGAAAAGGGGTTCGCGATGATCCGAGCGATGACATTGACCGCGCTGGTCGCCGCACTGGCCCTGACCGCCTGCGGCAAGCCGGGCGAGCGGGTGCGTTTTGACGGCAACTACTATCCGGCCAAGCTGAGCAAATCGGGCGAGCGGCGCGAGGAGTTTGTCGTGACCGTCAGCGGTGTCGCCCAAGGCATCAAAGGCGCGCGCGAGGCCGGGCGTTTCGCCGGCACGAGCTATTGCGTCGAAACGGTCGGCGACAGCGACATTAACTGGCAACCCGGCTATGGCCCCGATGATGGCCGCGCGATTACCGATAATGGCAACCTCGTTCTGCGGGGAAGCTGCGTGAAATGGTAGGATCGCGGCGCATAACGGCGGCAAGTGGCGCATGTTATTGCATAACAGGCGGTGCGCTCCACATCTCGAGTGGCAGCGGGGGTGCGATCCAGCCCCGTCCCACACGCAAGAAAGGAGTGCCACCATGCGCCTCATCCTGACCACACTTATCGCCCTCAGCCTTGGCGGGATGGCAAATGCCGCCCGCGCCGATCTGGCAGCCGAGCAGGACATCAACGCCGGCCTTTTGGCCATCGCTGCTGCCAACAAGATCCGCCGCGAATGTGGCGATCTGTCAGGTAAATACTGGGCCGCGCGCAGTTATGTGACGCAGCTCAAGGAAATGGCGACTTCGCGCGGCTATACCGAAGCGCAGATTGACGCCTATGTGAACGACGACACGGAAAAGGCAAAGATGCGCGAGCGCCGCAACGCCTATTTCAAGTCGAAAGGCGCCAGCAATCTGGATGCCGCCAGCCTGTGCCGACTGGGACGGGAAGAGATCAAGAACCGCAGCCGCATCGGCTCATTCCTGAAAGCAAAGTGAACACCATGACCGACCTTCGCAAAGTGAACATCGACGGAACCGAGATCGAAGTGGACGGGGCGATGACCCTGATCCAGGCGTGCGAGCAGGCAGGCGTGGAAATCCCGCGCTTTTGCTATCACGAGCGTCTGTCGATCGCCGGTAACTGCCGGATGTGCCTAGTGGAGGTCGTCGGCGGCCCGCCGAAACCGGCCGCAAGCTGCGCCATGCAGGTGCGCGATCTGCGCCCCGGCAAGGACGGCGAGCCGCCGATGGTGAAAACCAATTCGCCGATGGTGAAAAAGGCCCGAGAGGGCGTGATGGAATTCTTGCTGATCAACCATCCGCTGGACTGCCCGATCTGCGATCAGGGCGGCGAGTGCGACCTGCAGGATCAAGCGATGGCCTATGGCGTCGATTTCAGCCGCTTCCGCGAGCCGAAGCGGGCGGCTCTGGACATTGATCTCGGGCCCTTGGTGGAAACGCACATGACGCGCTGCATCCATTGCACGCGCTGTGTCCGCTTCATGACCGAGGTGGCCGGTATACCCGAGATGGGGGTCACGGGACGCGGCGAAGACATGCGCATCGTGACCTATGGCAACGAGACGTCCATCACCGAGGCGCATCCAGTTGCCGCCGCGCTCAGTTCGAGCCTGAGTTCCAACATTCAGGGCAACATCATCGACCTGTGCCCGGTCGGCGCGCTGGTCAACAAGCCTTATTCCTTTACAGCCCGCCCATGGGAATTGACCAAGACCGAGACGATTGACGTCATGGATGCTCTGGGCAGCAATATCCGCGTCGATACCAAGGGCCGCGAAGTCATGCGGATGCTGCCGCGCAACCATGACGGCGTGAACGAGGAATGGATTTCCGACAAGACCCGCTTTGTCTGGGACGGCCTGCGCCGCCAGCGTCTGGACCAGCCCTATGTCCGCGAAAACGGCAAGCTGCGCGCCGCCACATGGCCCGAGGCGCTGAGTGCGGCCGCGAGCGCCATGAAGGGCAAGAAGATCGCCGGTCTGGTCGGTGATCTGGTCCCGGTCGAGGCGGCCTTTGCGCTGAAGCAGTTGATCGAGGGGCAGGGCGGTAATGTTGAGTGCCGCACCGATGGGGCCAAACTGCCCGCGGGCAACCGCTCGGCCTATGTCGGAACGGCGCGGATCGAGGAAATCGACACCGCCGGGACGATCCTGTTGATCGGCGCCAACCCGCGCGATGAGGCGCCGATCCTGAATGCCCGCATCCGCAAGGCATGGCTGGCGGGCGCCGATGTGGGCGTTATCGGCCCCAAGGCCGATCTGACCTATGACTATCACCATTTCGGCGATGATCGCGCCGCGCTGACCGATCTGATCGGCAAGGTAAAGGCCAAGGACGATTGCATCGTGATCGTCGGTCAGGGTGCGCTGATGGAGGCCGACGGCGAGGCTGTGCTGAGCCAGGCCATGGCTTATGCGCAGGGGGCTGGCGGCAAAATTCTGGTGCTACATACCGCCGCAGGCCGCGTCGGCGCGATGGATGTGGGCGCCGTGACCGAAGGCGGCATCGAGGCCGCAGTCGAGGGCGCGGAGGTGATCTATAACCTTGGCGCCGACGAGAATGAGATCAAGGATGGCCCCTTCGTGATCTATCAGGGCAGCCATGGCGATCGCGGCGCGCACCGCGCCGACGTGATCCTGCCGGGCGCCGCCTACACCGAAGAGCAGGGGCTATTCGTCAACACCGAAGGACGCCCGCAACTGGCGCTGCGGGCTGGTTTCGCCCCCGGCGAGGCCAAGGAAAACTGGGCGATCCTGCGCGCGCTGTCGGGCGAGATGGGCAGTGTGCTGCCCTATGACAGCCTGCCGCAACTGCGACAGGCGCTGGTCGCCGAAGTGCCGCATCTGGCCGGGATCGACCGCGTGCCGGAAAACGACTGGCAGCCATTGGAGGCGTGCGCGCCGGGCACGGCCAGCTTCCGCCATGCGATCAAGGATCACTACCTGACCAATCCGGTCGCCCGCGCCAGCCAGTTGATGGCCGAGTTGAGCGCAAGCTCCAAGGCGCGCCGTGCGCCCAAGATGGCGGCGGAGTAGCTTCCGTGCCGCGCGCCCCTCATATCCTGGCAGGCCTTGCGCTGGCGGCGATTCTGATGGGCTGCGCGCCGCCGGTGCTGGACAAGTACATGGGCCGTCCGGTGCTGGATCCGATGCTGGATTTCGGCAAGCCGAACGAGGTGTTCGATCTGCCGGATGGCAGGCGCGCCTACCAATGGGAGGTTTCGAAGCAGGCCCGCCGCCCGTCACCGCGCCCAGTGATCGGTGTCGGAATCGGCGTTGGCCGCAGCGGATGGGGCAATGTGACCACAATCGGCACGTCCTATGAAACCTACACGAAAACATGCCTTTACACGCTGATTACCACCCGTCGCGGCACAGGCTGGATCGTGACGGACCGGCGCAAACCCGCGCCGGGCTGCGCGTGATGCGTGCCGCTGACGTCGTGGGTGTGCTGGTGACAGCCGGGGCTGTATCGGCCTGCGCGCCCGGCAGCGACGTCGTGCCCGTTGCGCCCGAATATCGCGGTATCGAGACGGATCTGCTGGATGGTGACCTGGTGAATTTCCGGGTGATGATGACAGGCGCACGTGACACCGGCGACGTGGCGCGCTATGCCGAATGCGCTGCCGCCCAATACACCTTGATCCGCGGGTACGGGTTTGCGCGCCATGTGCGCACGAATATCACGGATGAGGGTGGCATCTGGCGCGGCGATGCGGTTTATACGATCTCGCCCACCTTGCCGCGCGGGCTGATGACAATCGACGCCGAAATCGTCGCCGCCGACTGTGCGGAAAATGGAATACCGATGGTATGAGGATCTGATGGCCGAATTCTTTGCAACCCCGTTCGGGACCGTTCTGATTATCTTTGCGCAGTGTCTTGCGATGCTTGGCTTCGTGATGGTGTCGCTCCTGTTTCTCGTCTATGGCGACCGCAAGATCTGGGCCGCCGTGCAGATGCGGCGCGGCCCCAACGTGGTTGGCGTGTTCGGCCTGCTGCAATCGGTCGCCGACGCGCTGAAGTATGTCGTGAAGGAGGTCGTGATTCCCGCCGGCGCGGACAAGGCTGTGTTCATCATGGCGCCGATCGTCAGCTTCGTTCTGGCGGTCATTGCGTGGGCCGTGATCCCTCTGTCCGACGGCTGGGCCATATCTAATATCAACGTGGCGGTCCTCTACATCTTCGCTGTTTCGTCGTTGGAAGTGTACGGCGTCATCATGGGCGGCTGGGCGTCGAATTCGAAATACCCATTCCTTGGCTCGCTGCGCTCGGCGGCGCAGATGATCTCCTACGAGGTCAGCCTGGGCCTGATCATCATCGGCGTCATCATTTCGACCGGCAGCCTGAATTTTGGCGACATCGTCGGCGCGCAAGACACCAAATACGGCTTCTTTGGCTGGTATTGGTTGCCGCATCTGCCGATGGTTTTCCTGTTCTTCATCTCCTGTCTGGCCGAGACCAACCGTCCGCCGTTCGACCTGCCCGAGGCCGAATCCGAACTGGTGGCCGGCTATCAGGTGGAATATTCCGCAACTGCGTTTCTGCTTTTCATGGCGGGCGAATACATCGCGATCTTCCTGATGTGCGCGCTGACATCGCTGCTGTTCTTCGGCGGCTGGCTGTCGCCCATTCCAGGGTTGCCCGACGGCGTGCTGTGGATGATCGGCAAGATGGCATTCTTCTTCTTCCTCTTCGCCATGGTCAAGGCATACACGCCGCGCTACCGCTACGATCAGTTGATGCGCATCGGTTGGAAGGTGTTCCTGCCGTTGTCGCTGGGCTGGGTGGTGATCATTGCCTTTCTTGCGAAGTTCGAAGTGCTGGGCGCATTCTGGGCCCGGTTTGCGATGGGGGGCTGAGAGCATGGCGACCAAATGCCCTGCGCAGACAGGCTGGAATGGCGCGGGCGAAGCAGGTATGACGTGGCTGGGTATGCAGACCCTGACCACTACGATTGCGAGGATCTGACGAGATGGCGAATGTAGATTATGGACGCGCTGCGTGGTATTTCCTTCTGGGCGATCAGTGGCTTGGCCTCAAGCTGGGGCTCAAGTATTTCTTCGCTCCCAAGGCCACGATCAACTATCCGCACGAGAAGGGTCACCTGTCCCCGCGCTTCCGGGGCGAGCATGCCCTGCGCCGCTATCCCAACGGGGAAGAGCGCTGCATCGCGTGCAAGCTATGCGAGGCAATCTGCCCCGCGCAGGCAATCACCATCGACGCCGAGCCGCGCGACGACGGCAGCCGCCGCACCACGCGCTATGATATCGACATGACGAAATGCATCTATTGCGGCTTCTGCCAGGAGGCCTGCCCTGTGGATGCCATCGTCGAAGGCCCGAATTTCGAATTCTCCACGGAAACCCGCGAAGAGCTGTTCTACGACAAGACCAAGCTGCTGGAGAACGGCGACCGCTGGGAGGCCGAGATTGCCCGCAACCTCGAACTGGATGCACCCTACCGATGACAGATGCAAAAAACCCGTTCGAGCAGATGATGCGGCAGGCGCAGGAGATGGCGAAGTCCATGAATCCGGCGCTGGAATCCTTCTCCCCGAAAGGGTTCGAGGCGCTTTGGGGCACGATGCCGAAGGATGTCATGGAAATGACCTTCGGCAAGGGCTTGAATCCAGATGGGCTTGATGCCAAGACGCGGCTTCTGCTCACGCTTGCGGGACTGACGATGCAGGGCGCGCAGGCCGACACGGCGGTACGCATGACCGTGCGCCACCTGCTGGCCGCCGGCGCGACGCGCGCCGAGATTGCCGAGACGATTGCGAGCATGGCGATGTTCGCAGGCGTTCCGGCCATGAACCGTGCGATGGATCTGGCACGCGAGGTCATGGACGGGGAAACCGAGGAAGGGAAAGACACATGACCGCGATGGTATTTGCGTTCTACCTGTTTGCGATATCGGTGATTGTCGGCGGGCTGTTCACGGTCATCAGCCGCAATCCGGTCCATTCGGTGCTGTGGCTGATCCTGTCATTCATCAGCGCGGCGGGGCTGTTTGTACTGCTGGGCGCGGAATTCGTGGCGATGCTGCTGGTGATCGTCTATGTCGGCGCGGTTGCGGTGCTGTTCCTCTTCGTGGTGATGATGCTGGATGTCGATTTTGCCGAATTGAAGGCCGAGATGGCCAGATATATGCCGCTTGCGTTGTTGATCGGGCTGATCCTGCTGATGCAGTTCGGCATCGCCTTTGGTGCGTGGGAAACATCTGCCGGGTCCGAGGCCGCGCGCGTCGCACCAGCGCCCGCAGACGTGCAGAACACCGCTGCGCTGGGTCTGCTGCTTTATGACAAATACTTCCTGTTGTTTCAACTGGCCGGTCTGATCCTGCTGGTCGCGATGATCGGCGCAATTGTCCTGACCCTGCGCCACCGTACCGACATCAAGCGTCAGAACGTGCTGCATCAGATGTGGCGCGATCCGGCCAAGGCGATGGAACTGAAGGACGTGAAACCGGGGCAGGGCCTCTAGGCCCCGCTTTCGAGCTGAGAAATGAAAGCGGCGCCGCGCGCGCCGCGCCAACCCAGAGGATGGATCGCATGTCCAGAAATACAATCGTGGTGCTTGTTGTCGTGCTGATCGTGATCTTTGGCGGCTACTCGCTGATCGGCTGAACCCCGAGCGAGAACGCCCGAAGAGGCGCCGCGCCTGAGAAGAAAGACTGAGGGACAGACATGATCGGAATTGAACATTACCTGACGGTGGCGGCGACGCTGTTCGTCATCGGCATCTTCGGGCTTTTCCTGAACCGCAAGAATGTCATCATCCTGCTCATGTCGATCGAGCTGATGCTGCTGGCGGTGAACATCAACCTCGTCGCATTTTCCAGTTATTCCGGCGATCTGGCCGGGCAGATCTTTACTCTGCTGGTGCTGACCGTCGCCGCTGCCGAGGCCGCGATCGGCCTTGCGATCCTTGTCTGCTTCTTCCGCAACCGCGGGACGATCGCGGTCGAAGACGTCAACGTGATGAAGGGCTGACGCCATGGAAAAGATCATCCTCTTTGCGCCCCTCGTGGGCGCCATCATCGCGGGTTTCGGCTGGCGGATCATCGGAGACAAGGGCGCGCAGGTGGTCACCACGGCGCTGCTCTTCCTGTCCTGTGTACTGAGCTGGATCGTTTTTATCGGCCATGACGGCACACTGCAGCAGATCCACATCATGAACTGGGTGCAATCGGGCCTGCTGGATACCAGTTGGTCGATCCGTCTGGACCGTCTGACGGCGATCATGCTGATCGTGGTCACTACTGTTTCGGCCCTCGTTCACCTTTATTCGATGGGCTACATGGCCCATGACGAGAATTTTGAATCTGGCGTCAGCTATCGGCCCCGCTTTTTCGCCTATCTGTCTTTCTTTACCTTCACCATGCTGGCGCTGGTCACGGCTGACAACATCCTTCAGCTGTTCTTCGGCTGGGAGGGCGTCGGCCTTGCCTCCTATCTGCTGATCGGCTTTTACTATCGCAAACCTTCGGCCAACGCTGCGGCGATCAAGGCATTCGTGGTCAACCGCGTCGGCGATTTCGGTTTCTTGCTGGCGATCTTCGCGATCTTCATGCTGACAGACAGCCTGCTGTTCGAGAACATCTTTGCCGCGGGTCCTGCACTCGCCGAAACCAACCTGCGGTTCCTGTGGGCCGACTGGAACGCGGCCAACCTGATCGCCTTCCTGCTCTTCATCGGCGCGATGGGAAAATCGGCGCAGCTGGGCCTGCACACATGGCTTCCGGACGCGATGGAAGGCCCGACCCCGGTGTCGGCGCTGATCCACGCGGCGACGATGGTCACGGCCGGCGTTTTTCTGGTCTGCCGCATGTCGCCGCTGATGGAATACGCGCCCGAAGCGCTGATGTTCGTCACCTTCATCGGTGCGACCACGGCCTTTGTTGCCGCCACGATCGGGCTTGTGCAGAACGACATCAAGCGCGTCATTGCCTATTCCACCATGAGCCAGTTGGGCTACATGTTCGTCGCCGCCGGCGTCGGCGCCTATTCGGTAGCGATGTTCCACCTGCTGACGCACGCGTTCTTCAAGGCGATGCTGTTTCTCGGGGCCGGTTCGGTCATCCAGGGTATGCATCACGAGCAGGACATGCGCAATTATGGCGGGCTGCGCCACAAGATGCCCTATACCTACTGGGCGATGATGATCGGCACATTGGCCATCACCGGCGTCGGTATTCCAATGACGCATATCGGTTTTGCCGGCTTCCTCAGCAAGGATGCGGTGGTCGAGAGCGCGTGGGCCGGCACCGCGGGTGGCTATGGCTTCTGGATGCTGGTGATCGCTGCGGCCCTGACCAGTTTCTACAGCTGGCGGGTGATGTTCATGACCTTCCACGGCACCGCGCGCGGCGACAAGCATACGCATCAGAACGCGCACGAATCGCCTATGGTTATGCTGGTGCCGCTGGGCGTTCTGGCCGCGGGGTCGGTTCTGGCCGGGATGATCTGGTATGGCAGCTTCTTCGGTGATCATGCGCAGGTGAATCGGTTCTTCGGTATCCCCGCGCATCATGCCGAGGCGACTGATACCGGGCATGACGAAGGTGTCGTTGCAGCTGGCGAAGATCTGGCCGAGGGCGATCTTGCCGTCGCGGCGGATGCCGTCACCAAGGATATCGAAGGCGCGCCCGCCACCGAAGCAGGCGAGGCTCACGCCGAGGCGCAGGAACCCGGGACCGCCCCGGTCGGTGCGATATATATGGGCGCGGAAAACACCGTGATCGACGACGCCCACCATGCGCCTGTCTGGGTCAAGATCAGCCCATTCGTCGCCATGGTGCTCGGGTTCCTCGCTGCGATGTGGTTCTATATCTGGAGTCCGGCAACTCCGCGTAAATTCGTCGAGGCGCAGCGCCCGCTCTATCAGTTACTGCTGAACAAATGGTATTTCGACGAACTCTACGATGTCCTCTTTGTCGGTGGGGCCAAACGCCTTGGCGCACTTTTGTGGAAGCGCGGTGACGGCAGCGTCATCGACGGCGTGGTCAACGGTGTGGCGTTGGGGATCGTGCCCTTCTTTACCCGCATCTCTGGGCGTGCGCAGTCCGGCTATATCTTTACCTATGCCTTCGCCATGGTGATCGGGATCGTGATCCTCGTCACGTGGATGACGTTTACCGGAGGGGCAAACTGATGGAAAACGTTCTGTCGATCACCACGTTCATCCCCCTCATCGCGGCGGCGATCCTCGCCATATTCCTGCGGGGCGAGGATGAGGCGGCACAGCGCAACGCCAAATGGGTGGCGCTGGCCGCAACGGTCGTGACGTTCCTGGTGTCGCTGTTCATTCTGTTCGATTTCGATCCCAGCAACACCGGTTTTCAGTTCGTGGAAGAGCAGGATTGGCTGCTGGGCTTGAAATACAAGCTGGGCGTGGATGGAATCAGTGTTCTTTTCGTAATGCTGACGACCTTCATCATGCCGCTGACGATTGCCGCGTCTTGGGGCATCAAGAGCCGCGTCAAAGAGTATATGATTGCGTTTCTCATCCTGGAAACGCTGATGCTGGGCGTGTTCGTGTCGCTCGATCTGGTGCTGTTCTACATCTTCTTTGAGGGTCAGCTAATCCCGATGTTCATGATTATCGGGGTCTGGGGTCATAAGGATCGCATTTACGCGGCCTTCAAGTTTTTCCTCTATACCTTCCTTGGCTCGGTGCTGATGCTGGTGGCGATGGTCGCGATGTTCTCGGATGCGGGCACCACCGACATTCCGACGTTGCTGCATCACAGCTTTGAACATTCGACCATCAGCGTCCTGGGCCTGACGATCGTCGGCGGGATGCAGACGCTTCTGTTCATTGCCTTCTTCGCCAGCTTTGCCGTCAAACTGCCAATGTGGCCGGTCCATACCTGGCTGCCCGACGCGCATGTGCAGGCGCCGACCGCCGGCTCTGTCGTGCTGGCGTCGATACTGCTCAAGATGGGGGGCTATGGCTTCCTGCGGTTCAGCCTGCCGATGTTTCCGGTCGCATCCGAAGTGCTGGGGCCGCTGATGCTGTGGCTGGGCGCAATCGCCATCTTCTACACATCACTGGTCGCATTGGCGCAGACCAACTGGAAGAAGCTGGTCGCCTATTCCTCGGTCGCCCATATGGGGTATGTGACGATAGGCATCTTTTCGGTCAACCAGCAGGGGCTGGACGGCGCGATTTTCCAGATGATGAGCCATGGGTTTGTCTCGGGCGCGTTGTTTCTCGTAATTGGCGTGATGTATGACCGCATGCACACACTTGAGATTGACGCCTATGGCGGGCTCGTCAACCGGATGCCAGCCTATGCGTTGATCTTCCTGTTCTTCACCATGGCCAATGTGGGCCTGCCCGGCACCAGCGGATTCGTCGGTGAATTCCTGACGCTGGTAGCCGTATTTCAGGTCAACACCTGGGTTGCCTTCGTGGCCACCACCGGCGTCATCCTGTCGGCCGCCTATGCGCTGTGGCTGTACCGCCGGGTCGTCTTTGGGGATCTGATCAAGGAAAGTCTCAAGTCTGTTACCGATATGAGTGGGCGCGAGCGCGCGATCTTTGCGCCGCTGGTGGCGATGACGCTGCTTTTGGGGGTCTACCCATCGCTGATAACCGACATCATCGGGCCCTCCACGCAGGCGCTCATTTCACAATACGACACCACGCTGGCAGATAGTGGCAATGCCGCCGTCCAGACCGCCGAAACAGCGAATTGAGGAGGCCCAGATGATCCAGGCTGATCTGAACGTTATCCTGCCCGAGATTATCATCGCGGTTTATGCGATGCTGGCCCTTCTTGGCGCGGTCTATACAGTCAAGGACAAGGCGGCGGGTATGCTGATCTGGCTGACAGCCGCACTGTTCGTTGCGCTGGCATTCTGGATCGGAACGACCGGTGCGGGCACACGCATTGCCTTTTCGGGCATGTTCATCGATGACGGATTCTCGCGCTTTGCCAAGGTGATGATCCTCGTGAGTGCGGCCGCCGTCATGGTGATGAGCCAGGATTACATGGCCAATCGTGGTACGCTCAGGTTTGAATTTCCGATCCTCATCGCGTTCAGCGCCGTCGGGATGATGATGATGGTCAGCGCGGGCGACCTCATGTCGCTCTACATGGGGTTGGAGCTGCAATCGCTGTCACTCTACGTTTTGGCGGCGATGCGCCGCGACAACATCAAATCGACCGAGGCGGGGCTGAAATACTTTGTGCTGGGAGCGCTCAGCTCGGGCTTGCTGCTGTATGGCGCGTCGTTGCTCTATGGATATGCGGGCACCACGGGCTTTGCGGGTATCATCGCGTCGGCCAAGGGGCACGCTCCGCTGGGACTGCTCTTTGGCCTTGTCTTCGTCATGTCGGGTCTTGCGTTCAAGGTCAGCGCAGTGCCGTTCCACATGTGGGCACCTGACGTCTACGAAGGAGCGCCAACGCCGGTCGCCGCCTTCTTCATCACTGCCCCCAAGGTGGCCGCGATGGTGCTGTTCGCACGTGTGATGTTCGACGCATTCGGCGGCATTGTTGCCGACTGGCAGCAGATTGTCGCATTGTTGAGCGTGCTGTCGATCTTCCTCGGCAGCTTTGGCGGCATCGGGCAAACCGATTTCAAGCGTCTGATGGGCTACTCGACCATCGCGCATATGGGGTTTGCCTTGATGGGGCTTGCGTCGGGCACGGCGTTCGGTGTTCAGGCGATGCTGATCTATATGGCGATCTACGTCACAATGAACGTGGGCACCTTCGCCTTCATCCTGTCCATGCAGCGGGACGGGCTGCCGATCACCGACATCCGCAGCCTGAACCTGTATTCCCGTGCCCATCCGGGTCGCGCATTGGCGATGCTGGTGCTTTTGTTCAGTCTTGCGGGCGTGCCGCCGCTGGTCGGCTTCTTCGGCAAGCTGTACGTCTTGCGTGCGGCCTATGATGGCGGTCTTGTCTGGCTGGCCGTGCTGGGAGTGATCGGGTCCGTGATCGGTGCATTCTATTACTTGCGAATCGTTTACTACATGTATTTCGGCGAAGAGGGCGAGGTGCTGGACCCACCCGCATCGCCGGTTCTGTGGAGCGTTCTCATGGTGTCGGCCGCGATCATCGGCCTGGCCTGGCTTCCGGGCGTGAACCTTCTGGGGGTCGAAGGCGCCGCGCAGGCGGCAGCGGCGACGCTGGTCAACTGATCCGGCCCGGCGATTTTCAAACAAGAGGAGACGCACCACGGTGCGTCGCTTTTGTTTTCGGCAACCCGGTAGACTGCGGCGTGCCGCCCGCGAGAGTACTAGAAGAATGACAGATCATCCGGTGTGGCCGGCAGGATATGACAGGCGCATTTTGGCGCAGGTGGACAGCACCAATGCCGAAGGCATGCGCCTGGCCCCGGGGCTGGAGGTTCCAACCTGGATCCATGCGGTGCGGCAGGTGGCCGGACGCGGGAGGCGCGGGCGGGCGTGGCGCGATCCGGCAGGGAACTTTGCAGCCTCGTTGGTGCTGCGCCCGGACGAGCCGCCAGAGCGGGCTGCGCTGAGATCCTTCGTGGCATCGCTGGCCCTGCTCGACGCACTGAGCGCGCTGGCCCCGGGGGCCGATCTGGCGCTGAAATGGCCGAACGATGTCTTGCTGAATGAAGGGAAGCTTGCCGGGATATTGCTGGAGGGCACTAGCGCCGGCGGGCACATGACCTATCTGGTGATCGGACTCGGCGTAAATCTGGCTAATCTGCCAGAGCCGGGAGCCGCCGGTGCGGTGGAGCCTGTGTCGCTATTGTCGGGGGCAGGGGTGCAGGTGGCGCCGGAGATCTTGCTGGACCATCTGGCCGCCGCCTATGCGCGGCGCGAGGCGGTATTTGCGGCCGAAGGGTTTGCACCGATACGCAAAGACTGGCTGGCCCGGGCGGCAAGGCTGGGGCAGGTGGTCACGGCCCGCACCATGCACGAAGAGGTGCAAGGCCGGTTCGAGACTGTCGATGCGGCAGGCAATCTGGTTTTATCCACCCCCGGCGGTCAGCGTGCCATTCCGGCGGCGGACGTGTTTTTCTAAGCGAGGCCTATCATGCTTCTGGCAATTGATTGTGGAAACACAAATACCGTCTTTTCCATCTGGGACGGTGCCGAATTTCTCTGCACGCTGCGCACCTCGACGCATCATGCGCGGACGGCGGATGCGTATTTCACCTGGTACTCCACACTGGTCAAACACTACGGCGTCGAGGTGGACATCACGGATGTCATCATTTCGTCCACCGTGCCACGCGTGGTCTATAACCTCCGGGTCTTTGCCGACCGGTTCTTCGGATGCCGCCCGATGGTGGTGGGCAAGCCCGATTGCGCGCTGCCTGTGCAGCCGCGCGTCGATCAGGGCACGCTGGTCGGGCCGGACAGGCTGGTCAACACTGCGGGCGCATTTGATCGTCACGGCGGTGATCTGATCATCGTGGATTTCGGCACTGCCACCACCTGCGACGTGGTTGCAGAGGATGGCGCCTATGTGGGCGGCGTGATTGCGCCCGGTGTCAACCTCAGTCTTGAGGCATTGCACATGGCCGCCGCCGCGCTGCCCCACGTTGATGTGACCACGCCGCCCCGCGTGATCGGGACAAACACGGTCGACTGCATGCAGTCGGGGGTCTATTGGGGGTATATCGGGCTGGTGCAGGGCCTGTGCGCAAAAATCCGGGCGGAATATGCACGCCCGATGAGGGTTATCGGCACCGGCGGGCTGGCGCCGCTTTTTGCCCAAGGGGCCGAGCTTTTCGATGAATTGGATGAAGATCTGACGATGCACGGCCTGACCGTGATTCATGACTACAACAAGAAAGGCTAACGCCGGATGAGCAATGAACGAGTGATCTACCTGCCCCTCGGGGGGGCGGGCGAAATTGGCATGAACGCCTACGTGTACGGATACGGAAAACCCGGCAAGGAAAAGCTGATCCTTGTCGATCTGGGCCTGACCTTCCCCGATATGGAAACCAGCCCGGGCGTGGATCTGATCCTGCCCGATATTTCGTGGCTGGAGGCGCGCAAGCGCGATCTGGAAGCGATTTTCATCACCCATGCGCATGAGGACCATATCGGCGCCGTCGCGCATTTTTACGAGCGCCTCGGCGCGCCTCCGGTCTACGCGCGGGCCTTCACGGCCAACATCGCACGGCGCAAGATGTCAGAATTCGGACATCCCGAAAAGGCGGTGACCGTCGTTCGGCCATGGCCCAAGGTGACCGAGGCGGGTCCCTTCAAGGTAGGGTTTGTGCCGATCTCCCACTCGATTCCCGAAAGCTCGGGATTGGTGATCGACACACCCAAGGGCCGTCTGGTGCATAGCGGCGATTTCAAGATCGACACCGATCCGGGCGTCGGCGAGCCGTTTGATCACGCGATGTGGGAGGATCTGGGCAAGGACGGCGTTCTTGCGCTGATGTGCGATTCGACCAACGTGTTCTCGGCCCACGAAGGCCGGTCCGAGGCAACCGTCGGCCCCGAGATCGAAAAGCTGATCGCGCCCGCCAAGGGCATGATTGCCGCGACCACGTTCGCCAGCAACGTCGCGCGGGTCAAGACGCTGGCCGAGGCGGGCGTGCGGGCCGGGCGCAGCATCTGCCTGATGGGCCGCGCTATGCGCCGGATGATCGAGGCCGCAGTCGAGACGGGGGTGCTGAAGGACTTCCCGGCGACCGTTAGCCCCGAGGATGCCAAGAACCTGCCACGCGAGAGCCTGATGCTGATCGTCACCGGCAGTCAGGGCGAGCGGCGCGCCGCCAGCGCGCAGTTGGCCAATGGCAAATATCAGGGGCTGAAGCTGAAGGAAGGGGACATGTTCCTGTTCTCGTCCAAGACGATTCCCGGCAACGAACGCGGTGTCATCCGCATCATCAACCAGTTCTCTGAACTGGGTGTTGACGTGATCGACGACAGCAGCGGACGCTATCACGTCTCGGGCCACGCCAACCGACCCGATATCGAGAAGATGCATGATCTGGTCAAACCGCAGATGGTGGTGCCCATGCATGGCGAGCATCGTCACCTGCGCGAGCATGTAAAAATATGCAATGCCAAGGGGATACGCGGCGTTCTGGCCGTCAATGGCATGATGATGGACCTGACTGCAAAAACACCCGTCGTGGCGGAACATGTCGAGACTGGGCGCACCTATCTGGACGGAACGGTTCAGATCGGTGCGCTGGACGGCGTGGTGCGCGACCGCATCCGCATGGCGCTGAACGGGCATGTGACGGTGAACATCATCCTGGACGAGGATCACGAAAGCCTTGGTGATCCGTGGTGCGAGATCAAGGGCCTGCCAGAGACCGGCACGTCGAACGCGCCGCTGCTGGACGTTCTGGAGGAGGATCTGAGCCAGTTTCTGGGCCGCTCGGCCCGCAAGCTGCGCGCCGACGATGACAAGCTGGAGGAGGAGTTGCGACGAATTGTGCGGCAGTCCGCCAATGGCGAGATCGGCAAGAAGCCTGAGGTCACGGTGATTATCAGTCGCATGAGCTAGACCAGATTAGGCCGCTTTCCCGAAGGGAACGACCGCAGGCCCCCCGTAGGGGACCTGCATGGTCGGTGACGGGGGCCATCGGGCGCAGCCCAGACATGAAAACGCCCCCGCCAAGCAATTGGCCGGGGCGTTTTTGCATTCACTTATCGCCCTGGAAGCGATGGCGTGATCAGCCCGTGCGACGATCCTCGAAACTGAGTGCGATGAAGCTGGGCATATGATCGCCCATTCCGACGATCTTGTCGCCGCCGCCGCCATTGCCACCGCCCGAGCGTCCGCGCCCTCCGCGGCTGCGTGAGCGGCCCGATTTACCCTCTTGCTGGGCGTTGGGGTCATCGCGGCTGCCTTGTTGCGATGCTGCCTGAGGTGCAGCGTCCCGCCCAATATTTTGCGGCGCATTCCGGTCAGGTGCATCGACCGGCGCAGATTTCTGCGGCGCATCGGGTTGCGCGTTCTCTGCTGCCGCCTCGACCGGTGAGGTATCCGCGGCCTTGGGCGCAGGGTCAGGCTTCTTGCGGCTGCGCGTACGGCGCGGCTTGGGGGTGTCGCTTGTGCCCGCATCTGCGTCAACCGTTTCGTTCTGCGCATCGCCGACGGCGCCGAGCGGGTTTTCAAGGCGCGGAATATCGCGCTGAATCAACGCCTCGATCGCGGCCATGTTCTTTTCGTCTTTGGGGGCGCAGATCATCATTGCCTTGCCATCGCGCCCGGCGCGCCCGGTCCGGCCGATCCGGTGTACGTAATCCTCGGGATGCGAGGGAACGTCGAAGTTGAACACGTGGCTGACCG
Organism: Roseovarius sp.; assembly: GCA_048267045.1. Classification (GTDB taxonomy): domain Bacteria; phylum Pseudomonadota; class Alphaproteobacteria; order Rhodobacterales; family Rhodobacteraceae; genus Roseovarius. The sequence continues at coordinate 50,838 of JBLWYG010000014.1, forward strand.
CAGGCACATCCAGACCGCGCGCAGCGACGTCGGACGCGACCAGAATGCGCAACTCGCCGGCGCGGAAGCCGTCAAGTGTGCGGGTCCGCTGGCTCTGGTCCAGATCGCCATGGATGGGCGCGGCGTCATAGCCATGCGCCTTGAGCGATTTGGCCACTGTATCAACGTCGATCTTGCGGTTGCAGAACACGATGGCGTTGGTGCATTTGTCACCTTCGGCGTCGATCATCATGCGCAGAACCTTGCGCTTTTCGCTGGCCTCGCGGTCGCGGCGCGACCCCTTGAACATGACGACGCCCTGTTCAATCGTCTCGCTGGCGGTGGCTTGGCGGGCCACTTCTACCCGCTCGGGCGAGCTGAGGAACGTGTTGGTGATCCGTTCGATTTCCGGTGCCATGGTGGCCGAGAAAAACAGCGTCTGGCGGGTGAAGGGCGTCAGGCTGAAGATCCGCTCGATATCGGGAATGAACCCCATATCCAGCATGCGGTCCGCTTCGTCCACGACCATGATTTGAACGCCGGTCAGCAGCAGCTTGCCCCGCTCGAAATGGTCAAGAAGGCGGCCGGGAGTGGCGATCAGCACGTCGACACCCTTGTCTATCAGCTTGTCCTGCTCCTTGAAGCTGACGCCGCCGATCAGGAGGGCCTTGGTCAGTTTCAGGTGCTTGGAATAGGTGTCGAAATTCTCGGCCACCTGAGCTGCCAATTCGCGCGTTGGGCAGAGCACGAGGCTGCGCGGCATGCGCGCGCGGGCGCGTCCGCGCGCCAGCAGCGATAGCATGGGCAGAACGAAACCCGCTGTCTTGCCGGTGCCGGTCTGGGCGATGCCCAAGACGTCGCGGCCCGCCAGTGCCGGGGGAATCGCCCCCTGCTGAATGGGTGTCGGGTTCGTATAGCCCGCCTCTTCGACGGCTTTCAGAACCTTGGGGTTCAGATTCAGATCGGAAAATTTTGTCATGTGTATCCGTGGTTTACGGACACAACTTGGCCCGCACGTCTAATTGGGTCCGGGTCCGTACGACCCTGCGGTTCTCCGCATGCGGGGACCTCTGACGCGGCTTTACCCCAGATTGGGGGTCCTGGTCAATCAGATGGGCTGTAAGATGAAGAAATCCGGGTATTTGGCGCCGACCAAGTCGGCATCGGCCGCTTGCTGCCGAAACGGCAGGGATCGGCCCGGCGAACCGGGTGCAGCGGTCACGCCTGGTCAGGAAAGTGCCGCGCGCGTTTGGCATCCAGATCCAGATCAATCCGGTGCAGCAGACCGTGCGCCTCCAGCCGGGCGCGCAGGGACGGGGTGGCGGTGCAAACCTCGTCGAAAAAGACGCGCAGCGCATCTTCGCCGCCGTCCGTCTCGATAGCGTTGAAAAGGGCATTCATCGTCATGGGGATGCTTGCCGCACCCTTCAGACCCTCGCGGTAGGAGCCGCTTTGCAGTCGGTAGCGATAGGCGCGCTGCCATGCCTGCCAGTTCGGGGCGTGAAAATGGCAGAGCTGGGTCTGCGCCAGATCATCCTCGTTGGCAATTTTCCCCGCGTCGTCAAAGGCATTGTGGATACGCAGGCTGAGCCCCGCCTGCCCGGTGCGCACGAAAATCTTGCCTGCAACATGGCTTAGAAACCCCCCATTCATTAACGCACCGAAGGTCGGGTAGATCTGTTCGGTCTGCGCGTTTCGCGGGCTCTGGCGCAGATGGCAGGCCTTGAACCATGTCCCGCCTGCGTCACCCGGCACGGGTGCCAGCGCCTCGATCGGTCGTACGCGGGCGGTTCGTGCGCTGGCGGGCAGCGCGCTCAGTTGAACGCCGAGCGGAATGGATGGACTGAGAAATTCGTCGACGTCGATATGGCCCAGCCAATCCACACCCGGCCTGCGGCGATAGGCGCGGGTGGCGTTGGCGGTTTGGCGCGCCTGATGCGCCTCGGGTCGTTTGCGCCGCTTGGCCCAGTACGCATCGTCCGTCACCGTGACAGTGCAGCGTGGATGGGCCGAAAGGGCGCGCCGCGCCACCGGGCAATCCTCATCCAGAAAAATGTGAATGCGGTGGGCGCCGATATCAAGGTGGTGCGCGGCAAAGCTGAGGATCGCGTCCGCCGGTGCCCTGATGGTGGAGACTAAACCCCAGGTGGTCGCGTTCTGCATGTCGCCTGCCAAAATCGGTTGCCTGCACACCATGGCGCGCAACGCGGGATGGCGCAAGCGGGCGGGGATATGAAGTGCATCGGCGCGGTTTGGGGTCTGGGGCATCTTGCGCTTGGGCGGGTGGCCCTCTACATCGGTATCAACCGCTGTACAGGAGGGCATCAATGGCCATTCTCGCATCCGATATCGAAGCAATGATCCGCGAGGCGTTTCCCGATGCCCGCGTCAGCGTGCAGGGAAACGACGGCGCGCATTTTGCCGCCGAGGTGATTGATCCGTCCTTCAAGGGCATGAATCGCGTACAGCAGCAACGCGCCGTGTATGCTGCGCTCAAGGGCAAGATGGACGGACCGGCGGGCGAGCTGCATGCGCTCGCATTGACGACCCGCGCGCCGGATTGACCCGGCCGATATACCGGATCGGTGGGGATTTTGGACTGCTGGCTGTCCCCTTGGCTTTTCCGGTTATCGTTTGGGCGGCGCTCCACGATTTTTTGGACCAGTGGTCCTGGACAGAATGATGAGGACAAGACATGACTGACGCAAAGACCCGTATCGAAGACACCGTCAAGGCCAAGGACGTTGTCCTGTTCATGAAGGGCACCAAGGAGATGCCGCAATGCGGGTTCTCGAGCCGCGTGGCAGGGGTACTGAACTTCATGGGCATCGACTATGCCGACGTGAACGTGCTGGAGGATGAAGGCATCCGTCAGGGGATCAAGGAGTACTCCGATTGGCCGACCATCCCGCAGCTTTACGTCAAGGGCGAATTCGTCGGCGGCTGCGACATCATCACCGAGATGACCCTCTCGGGCGAGCTGGACACCTTGCTGGAGCAAAACGGCGTCAGCTATGACAAGGCGGCGGCGGACAAGATCCGCGAAGCCAACGCGTAATACTCCGGTGCCGCGCCTGTCGCGGCGGCGGTATTTGGGTATTTGACCCAAGAAAAAACCGGGCGCGCCGCGAAAGCGGTGCGCCTATTTCTTGTGCGCCACGTTGGCCAGCGCGGTGGTCAGATCGCCATATCCGGTAAAGCGGTGTTCATACTCCAGGCCCAGTCGACGGGCACAGTCTTCGGCCTTGGCGCGCAGGGCGGCATCGTCCGTCTGGGCCTGATAGACCAGTTTGGTATAGTTGCCGAAGATCATGTCGCGCAGTTCCGGATGCCGGTCGAGGCCCATCGGTTTCCATACGAAAGCGTCGAACTGCCGGACCAGAAAATCGGTCAGATAAAATGCCGTGATCTCGTCATCATGCTGCGCAAAGGCATCGTTACCCTCAAAGAAGCTGTAGCAATGCGGCCCTTGGATCATCTCGACCCCCAAGGCGTCGCATCTGTCGCGCAGCAAGCCGCCGGTGCCGCAATCGGCATAGGCGACAAAGATCTGTTCAAAGCAGTCGCGGTGTTTATGGACCGTCTTTTCGACCGCATCCGCAATCCGGTCCGGGTAAAGGTGCAGATTGGCGGGCAGGCACACCAGGGTCATGTGGTCCCAGCCATTCAGCCGGATCAGCGCAAGGATTTCGCGGGCCAATGCGCCGCAGGCGATCAGCAGGATACGGCCTGTGCCGGTGTCCGGGGCGGGTATGCCCGCTTCGGTCAGGATTTGATCAGAAGGCAGGTTTGGTAGGGTTTCGCTCATGGTCCAAATGTACCAATCTGTGTGGTCGTTCCAGTCTGTACCTTCGGTGTGTCGCGGGCAAGGGCCGGGTCGAAAATGGAAACGGGGCCGCTGGCGGCCCCGTCGGTATCATGTGACGTTGCCGCCGGGGCGATCTTCAGGCGGTCACGCCCTGATTGTGCTTGCGGCTGACGAACTCCTTGGCCGTCTCCACAGCAACGGCGGCATCGCGGCAATAGGCGTCCGCGCCGATGGCCTTGCCGAATTCCTCGTTCAGCGGCGCGCCACCGACCAGCACGATGTAGTCATCGCGGATACCCTGTTCGATCATCGTGTCGATGACGACCTTCATATAGGGCATCGTCGTGGTCAGCAGGGCCGACATGCCCAGAATGTCGGGGCCTTCGGCTTCCATTGCCTCAAGGTATTTGTCGACGGAATTGTTGATGCCCAGATCGACGACCTCGAAACCGGCGCCTTCCATCATCATCCCGACCAGATTCTTGCCGATGTCGTGGATGTCGCCCTTGACCGTGCCGATCACCATCTTGCCCACGCGGGGCGCGCCGGTTTCAGCGAGAAGCGGCTTGAGGATGAACATCCCGCCTTTCATCGCGTTGGCGGCAAGCAGCACTTCGGGGACGAACAGGATGCCGTCGCGGAAATCCTTGCCGACGATGGTCATGCCGCCGACCAGCGCCTTGGTCAGGACGTCATAAGGCACCCAGCCGCGGCTGAGCAGGATGTTGACGCCTTCCATGATCTCGTCCCGCAGGCCGTCATAGAGGTCGTCGAACATCTGCTGAACCAGTTCGTCGTCGTCCAGTTCGGACAGGATGATGTCGTCTTGGTCGTCGGACATGGTGCAAACCTCCGGGTGGTGCAGGCTGCATGGCCCGCGTTGTTTAATGCTCCAGACATCGTCAATTCGCGCCTCTTGCACTAGGCGAATTGCGACACTGGCCGCGTCTGAACCGACTTACACGGTGAAATAGTGGGCGGGAAGGATCGAAATATGCATATTGATTATGGTGATCAGGCATATGTTCACCATTTGCTCACATGACCTGCCTGTTACACCCTTCAGTTGCCGGTGCGGGCGTGGCGGTCTTCTGCGGTGATCGCAAGGCTGCCCTTGCCGGGACGACTCAGCCGCCCCTGCGGCGGGTGCGGCGCGGGGAGGGGGCGTTCTCGCCGGTGCCATCGACATCGGAGGAAAACGCGCCCAGCGTTTCGGTGATGAGGTCCAGCGTCGGGCGCGGGCCGCGCTCGCGCGTCTCCAGCGCTTCGCGCATTTTCGACAGGTGCTCGGCCATGGTGCCGCAGCAGCCGCCGATGATCGTCGCGCCTGCATCGCGGGCCAGACAAGCGTATTCGGCCATCAGGTCGGGCGTGCCGTCGTAATGAATGTGGCCATCGACGAATTTGGGGATGCCTGCGTTGCCCTTGGCCACGATGGGCCGTTCGGTGCCCTGGGCGACGAAGCCGAGGACAGTGCGCAGCAGATCGGACGCGCCGACACCGCAATTGGCGCCGTACGCCAGCGGCTTGTGATCCAGCGTCTCCACCATGTCGGCCATCGCGGATGAGGTCATGCCCATCATCGTGCGCCCGGCGGTGTCGAAGCTCATTGTGCCGACCCACGGCATCCCGGCCAGCAGGAACGCCTCGGCGGCGGCCTTGTATTCCTCGGGGGCGGAGATGGTCTCCAACCACAGAATGTCTGCGCCGCCCTCTTTCAGGCCTTCGGCCTGTTCGTGGAACATCTCGACCGCCAGTTCGTGGGTCAGAGTGCCCATCGGTGCCATGATGTCGCCCGTCGGCCCGACCGATCCAGCGACGATGACCGGGCGATCATAGCGGTCGGCAACCTCGCGCCCGATTTCGGCCGACATGCGCGACAATTCGCGCGCGCGCTTCTGTGCGCCGTGCAGTTTCAGGCGCGATGCGTTGCCGCCAAAGCTGTTGGTCAGGAACAGATCGCTGCCCGCGTCGACGGCCATCTTGTAGAGTTTGGTGATCCGGTCGGGATGTTTTTCGTTCCAGAATTCGGGCGCATCGCCCGATTCCAGCCCCATGTTGAACAGGTTGGTGCCAGTGGCGCCATCGGCCAGGATCCAGTCGCGCTGTGCCATCATCCGGGAAAGTGCGTTGCTCATCAAATCATCCAAATCGGGGTTTCCCCGCGCTTGTGCCACGGTGGGGCGCGCGGGGCAAATCCATATCATGCATGATGAAAATGCGGCGCGCAGTAAGTCAGATCGCCGGTGTTCAGTTCTCTGCCACCAATTGCGCCTTTGCAGCGGCCATCAGCTCGGCACGTTTTGCGCGGATGGTATCGGGGTCCGCCTTGTCGCCCAGATCGCCCGCGACCTTGCGGATGACGTCCTCGAACCCGGCCTCCTCGAAATCGGCCTTGATAACCTCGCGCGCATAGGCGTCGGCGTCGTCGCCCGTCTTGCCCATCAGATCGGCGGCCCACAGTCCCAGCAGCTTGTTGCAGCGCGCCTCGGCCTTGAACTTCATTTCTTCGTCATGGGCATATTTGTTCTCGAAGGCAGTTTCGCGGTCTTGAAAAGTGCTCATCAGGTCGGGTCCCTTTCGCTGAAGTATCTGCAGATGTCTGCATCCTCAGATATGGCGCGCCCGGCAAGCGACCGCAAGGCCCGGTGCATGCTTGCGGCAGGGCGGGGCATGATCTAAACACGCGATAACGCAGTTTGGGGCCGAGTCCCCATAGGCAAGGACAGGTTTATCATGGCGCGTCGCAAAAAGATCTACGAAGGCAAGGCCAAGACCCTTTACGAGGGCCCCGAGCCGGGCACGTTGGTCCAGTATTTCAAGGACGACGCGACCGCCTTCAACGCCGAAAAGAAGGCCGTGATCGAAGGCAAGGGCGTGCTGAACAACATCCTCAGCGAATACTTCATGGTCGGGCTGGCCAATATCGGCGTGCCGACGCATTTCCTGAAGCGCCTGAACATGCGTGAACAGCTGGTGCGCCAGGTCGAAATCATTCCTCTGGAAGTCATCGTGCGCAACTACGCCGCCGGCACCATGGCCAAGCGTCTGGGGTTGGAGGAGGGCACTCAGCTGCCGCGCCCCATCGTCGAATACTGCCTGAAGGACGACAAGCTGGGCGATCCGCTGGTGACCGAGGAACATATCGCCGCGTTTGGCTGGGCCTCCCAGCAGGATCTGGACGACATGCTGAGCCTTGCGCTGCGCGTGAACGATTTTCTGGCGGGCGTCATGTATGGCGTCGGGATCAAGCTCATCGACTTCAAGATCGAGATCGGCCGCGTCTACGACGGCGATTTCCAGCGCCTGATCGTGGCGGATGAGATCAGCCCTGACAGCTGCCGCCTGTGGGACATCGAAACCGGCCAGAAGCTGGACAAGGACGTGTTCCGCCGCGATCTGGGCAGCCTGACGGACGCCTATACCGAGGTCGCAAAACGGCTTGGCGTGCTGCCCAAGGGTGCGACGCCGATGGCGCGGCCCACGCTGATCAACTGAATTTCCAACTTTCTACCCAAGGATACATCCGATGAAAGCCCGCGTTCACATCATGCTTAAGACAGGCGTACTTGACCCGCAGGGCGAGGCGGTGCGCCACGCGCTGGGCAGCCTTGGCTTTGACGGCGTCAATGCGGTACGTCAGGGCAAGGTAATCGAGCTGGACTTGAAAGACGGCACCAGTGAGGCCACCATTAAGGATATGTGCGAGCGTCTGCTGGCCAACACCGTCATCGAAAGCTACCGGGTGGAGATACTCTGATGCATGCCGCTGTCGTCGTTTTTCCGGGATCCAACTGCGACCGTGATCTGGCCGTTGCGTTGCAGCGGGCCGGGGCGCGCGTCAGCATGGTCTGGCACAAGGATACGGCGCTGCCGCATGGTATTGATCTGGTCGCCGTTCCGGGCGGGTTTTCCTTCGGGGATTACCTACGCTGTGGCGCCATCGCCGCGAATTCACCGATTACCCAGACGGTCAAGGCGCATGCCGAACGTGGCGGCTATGTTCTGGGGGTCTGCAACGGCTTTCAGATTCTGACCGAAACGCGCGTTTTGCCCGGCACATTGCTGCGCAATGCGCGGTTGAAATACATCTGCCGTCCCGTGCCGCTGACAGTGACCACGGCTGACAGTCCCTTTACCTGCCGCTACGAGGCGGGGCAGACGATCACCGTGCCCATCGCGCATCACGACGGCAATTATCACGCTGACGCTGAAACGCTGAAGACACTGGCCGATCAGGATCGCATCGCATTCCGATACGCGAATAATCCTAACGGATCGGCGGACGACATCGCTGGTATCCTGTCGGAAAATCGCCGCGTGCTGGGCATGATGCCCCATCCCGAGCGGATGGCCGAACCTGCCCATGGCGGCACCGACGGCGCTGCGATGTTCGCAGGGCTGGTCGATCAGCTGGCAAACGCCTGAGGCGTGCCAAGAGGCTTGAGGCGAACGCGCCGCCGCCGTAGCTTGGGGACATGAGCTCGCCCACACCCTCCACGTCGCAGAACGCGCCGCCCGCCAGTCATGCGCGCCGTGAGAAGCAGCGACGGGTAGAGCGCACGACAAGCTGGCGGGTGCGTATCGCGCTGATCATCATGACCGCGCTGGCGATTGTCATCGTCTCAGTCACCAACAGGCTGCTGACCGACCGCTTTACCGAAAATACGCGGAACCGGGCCGAACTGCGGCTTGTGCTCTATTCGGGCAACCTGCTGAGCGAGCTGCGTCAGAACGCCATCGTGCCGCAGCTGTTGTCGCGGGACCCGTCGCTGATCGCGGCGCTGAATTCGGGTAACTATTCGCAGTCAACCCAGCGCCTGATTTCCTTTGTCGATGAGATCGGCGCGGCGTCGCTGACCTTGCTTGACAATGACGGGCGCACGGTGGCCGCGACCGACCGGAACCGTCTGGGCGAGTCGCTGCGGGCAGCACCGTATTTCATTGATGCCCAGCGGGCCAAAGACACAATTTTCACGTTACTTCAAAATGATAGCGGGCGTTTTGAATTCATCTATTCCCGCCGGATTGAAAGCCAGGGAACGGTGATCGGGGTCATTCTGGTTGCGGTCGACTTGCACAAATACGAACGCGCCTGGGCCGGAATTTCCGACGCGGTGATTGTCTCCGACAGCGAGGGCAAGATCATCCTGTCGACCGAGCCGCGCTGGCGCGGCCTGACCGAGGCCGAGGCGCTGGCGCGCGAACCTGTCAGCAGCGCGCTTCAGCGCGCGCTGCAAGCCACCGCCGACTGGACGACGCTGCCCCCCGACGCATACCTTGGCGGTGAGGCGGTGATGCGTGTGTCGGGAAGGGTTGCGTTCCGCGGCTGGCGGATCGCCAATTTCACCACCTACGACAGCGTGCGGGAAAAAGTGAACGGGTTTCTCGCGCTGGAAATCATGGGCTTTGCGATTCTATTGGCGCTGGCGTTTTATTTTCTCAATCGCAAGACGACCGTGCGGATGGCGCTGTTCCAGCGCGAGTCGGCAGAGCTTCGCGCATTGAACCTGCGCCTGCAGCGGGAAATTGCCGAACGCGAACGCGTGCAGGAGACGCTGGCCGTGGCCGAACTGACGCTCGCCCAAAGCTCCAAGCTGGCCGCGCTGGGCGAGATGGCCGCGGCCGTCAGTCACGAGCTGAACCAGCCGCTTGCGGCGATGAAGACCTACCTTGCCGGCGCACGTCTTCTGCTGACGCGCAACCGCCCGGACGAGTCGTTGACGTCGTTTCAGCGCATCGACGACCTGATCGAACGGATGGGCGCGATCACCAAGCAGCTGAAATCCTACGCGCGCCGGACCGGTGATACGTTCGAGCCCGTAAACATTGGCGATGCGCTGGCGTCATCACTTGCAATGATGGAGCCGCAGTTGCGCCAGCGGCGGGTCACGATCAACCGCACGCTGCCCGAAGAACCGGTCATGGTAATGGGCGACAGGGTGCGTATTGAACAGGTGATGGTGAACCTCTTGCGCAATGCGCTGGATGCGACGCAGACTGTGGACGAGGCACAGATCGACCTTGTGCTGACTGCCGGGTCCATGGCTGTGCTGACCGTGCGCGACAATGGCCACGGCCTGAAGGATATCGAGAACCTGTTCGAGCCGTTCCACACCACCAAGCAGCCCGGCGAGGGCGTTGGTCTGGGGCTTGCCATTTCCTCGGGGATCGTAAACGAGCTTGGTGGCAGGCTGACCGCGCGCGATGCGGCGTCGGGCGGGGCTGTATTTGAAATGCGCCTGCCTATCTTGAATGAAGAAACCCGTGCAGCGGAGTGACCCATATGGCCAATGCGATGAAGATTGCGATTGTTGACGACGAAAAGGACATGCGGCAGTCGATCAGCCAATGGCTGGCCCTGTCCGGCTATGACACCGAAACCTTCCCCAGCGCCGAAGACGCGCTGAAAAAGCTGGGGCCGGATTACCCCGGTATCGTCGTCACTGACATCCGCATGCCCGGCATGGACGGGATGCAGTTCCTCAAAAAGCTGATGGGCACCGACAGCACGCTGCCCGTGATCATGATCACGGGCCACGGCGACGTGCCGATGGCGGTCGAGGCGATGCGCGTCGGCGCGTATGATTTCCTGGAAAAGCCGTTCAATCCCGACCGCATGACCGAACTTGCGAAGAAGGCCACACATGCCCGCCGCCTGACGCTGGACAATCGCGCCCTGCGGCGCGAGCTGTCCGATGGCGGTCAGTTGATGAAGAAACTGATCGGCTCCAGCCCCGTGATGGAGCGGCTGAGGGAGGATATTCTTGATCTGGGGCAGGCTGATGGCCATGTGCTGATCGACGGCGAGACCGGCACCGGCAAGACCTTGGTCGCCCATGCGCTGCATGCCGTCGGCGCGCGCGCGGGCAAGAAATTCGTGCTGGTCTCCTGCGCCGCATTCGAACAGGACCAACTGGCTAAACGCCTGTTCGGCCCGATGAACCCCGAGGACAGCCAACTGCCGGCAGTCGAGGAGGCGCGTGGCGGCACGTTGGTGCTGGAAGATATCGAGGCGCTCAGCGACGCGCTGCAGGCACGTCTGCTGACCTGGCTGAACGAGGAAGGCACGCCGCCCGAAACGCGGCTGGTGGCGATCAGCAACCTTCAGGACGAGGGTAAGACCAGCGAGGACGCGCTGCGCCCGGACCTCTTTTATCGCCTTGCGTCGCTGCGCATCACCGTGCCGCCGCTGCGCCAGCGCGGCGAGGATATCCTGACGCTGTTCACCCGCTTTGCGGACCAGTTTGCCGATGATTACGGCTGCGATGCGCCAAAGGTCAGCGCGCAGGAGGCTGCGCAGCTGCTTCAGGCACCCTGGCCGGGCAATGTGCGCCAACTGTTCAACGTGGCCGAGCGGGCGGTGCTGCAATCGCGGCGCGGGTCGGGCACCATCGTGTCGCTGCTCATGTCGGATCATCAGGACATGCAGCCGGTGATGACCACAGAAGGCAAACCGCTCAAGGAATATGTCGAGGCGTTCGAGCGGATGCTGATCGACAACACCATGCGCCGGCACAAGGGCAGCATCGCCGCCGTCATGGACGAATTGTGCCTGCCGCGCAGGACCCTGAACGAGAAGATGGCGAAGTATAACCTGCAAAGGTCTGATTATCTTTGAGCTTTCGGGCGGGACGCCGTGCCCGTCCGCCGTCTTTCTGGCCGGGATCGGACGCTGTAGCGGCCCGTTTCCCATTTTGACCATTGTCATTGCGCCCCCGGGGGCTTTAGTGTGGCGCTGCGGGACTGTCGCCTGAGGCGGCACTGATCCGCATGAGTTTCGCTGCGTCGGACATCTCGTGTAGGCACTTCCGCCGGCACGTCCGGGCAGACCGATCAGGCCACGCGAAAGCGGGGCCGCCTTAACGCCGGGCCGCCCTTCGGGAACGCGCCGGATATATCATGGGCGCCTTTTCTGGCGCCGGAGAAGAAACGCGATGACGCGCGCAACACTGGATAGTTTTCCGCCGGGGGGCCAGAATGGCACCCTCGTCTGCGCTCGTGACGTCGCCTCAATCAGACATCCCCAGCACGATTCCGCCCCACCGGGGCAAGTGCGCGTGCCCGGATGCGAACGGACAACATGGCCAAGAAAATGCTTATCGATGCCACCCACGCCGAGGAAACTCGGGTTGTGGTGGTCGACGGAAACAAGGTCGAGGAATTTGATTTTGAATCCGAAAACAGACGGCAACTCGCCGGAAATATCTACCTTGCCAAGGTAACACGGGTCGAACCATCGCTTCAGGCGGCGTTCATCGACTATGGCGGGAACCGTCACGGTTTCCTTGCGTTCTCGGAAATTCATCCCGATTACTACCAGATCCCCATCGCCGACCGCGAGGCGCTGATGGAGGAAGAGCGCGCCTATGCCGAGGCCCAGGAGGCCGAGGAAGAGGAAGGTGCCAAATCCAAGCGCCGCTCGCGCGGCGGGCGTAGCCGATCCAAGGCCGAAAAGACAACGTCAGATGACGATGCAGTCGTGCAGTCCGATGTATCGGGCATGGAAACCATCGACCTTGACGACGAGGAGGGCAGTTCGCCGATGGAGCGTGTCGCAGACACACCCGTCGAAGAGCCGGGCAATGGTGCTGTTGCCGATGGCAATGGCGCGGGCGATGCATCCTCGGATGGCGATGATAACGACAGTGGCGACAGCGACGATGACGACGCCGGTGATGCGCCGCGCAAGCCGCGGCGAACCCCCCGCGCGCGTCGGTCGCGCAAGGGCGACGATGCCGACGACAGCATCGACGATGCCGCCGAAAAGGACGACGATATCGAGGTTGTCGCCGACGAGGACAGCCACGACGACATCCGTCCGCCGCGCAAACCGCGTCCGCGCAAGTATAAGATCCAGGAGGTCGTCAAGGTTCGCCAGATACTGCTGGTTCAGGTCGTCAAGGAAGAGCGCGGCAACAAGGGCGCGGCGCTGACAACGTATCTCAGCCTCGCCGGTCGCTACTGCGTCCTGATGCCCAACACCGCGCGCGGCGGCGGCATCAGCCGCAAGATCACCAACACCGTCGACCGCAAGAAGCTGAAAGAGATCGCGACCGAGATCGACGTGCCCAAGGGCGCGGGCCTGATCGTACGCACAGCCGGCGCCAAACGGACGAAAACCGAGATCAAGCGCGACTACGAGTATCTCCAGCGCATGTGGGAGCAGATCCGCGAACTGACGCTGAAATCCATCGCCCCCACCAAGATCTATGAGGAGGGGGATCTGATCAAGCGTTCGATCCGCGATCTCTATAATCGCGACATCGACGAGGTTCTGGTCGAGGGCGAGCGCGGCTATCGCATTGCCAAGGACTTCATGAAGATGATCATGCCGTCCCACGCGAAGAACGTGCGCCACTACGTTGATACCATGCCACTTTTTGCCCGGTTCCAGGTGGAATCCTACCTCAACTCGATGTTCAACCCGACCGTTCAGTTGAAATCGGGCGGCTATATCGTGATCGGTGTCACCGAGGCGCTGGTCGCCGTCGACGTCAACTCCGGCCGCGCCACCAAGGAAGGCTCGATCGAGGATACGGCCTACAAAACCAACCTGGAGGCCGCCGAAGAGGTCGCCCGCCAGCTGCGTCTGCGTGATCTGGCCGGTCTGATCGTCATCGACTTCATCGACATGGACGAGCGCAAGAATAACGCCGCCGTCGAAAAGCGGATGAAGGATTGCCTGAAAACCGACCGCGCGCGCATTCAGGTCAGCCGTATTTCCGGCTTTGGCCTGATGGAGATGTCGCGCCAGCGCCTGCGTCCCGGCATGATCGAGACGACGACACAGCCTTGCCCGTCCTGCCACGGCACCGGCCTGATCCGATCAGACGACAACCTTGCGCTGAACATCCTGCGCCAGGTCGAGGAAGAGGGCACCAAGGGCCGTTCGCTCGAGGTGTTGGTGCGCGCGCCCGTCGGCATCGCTAACTTCCTGATGAACCAGAAGCGCGAACATGTTGCCCAGATCGAGACGCGCTATGGCCTGTCGGTGCGGATCGAAGGCGATCCGTCGCTGATCAGCCCTGACTTCGCCTTGGAGAAGTTCAAGACGGCAACCCGCGCCGTTCCCGAACAGATCGCGCGCGTTGTGTCTGTCGACAGCTCGCTGATGGACGACATCGACAGCGAGACGGAGGCTGATCCCGACGAACTGCCGGGCGATGAGCCGGACGAGGACGAGCAGCAGCAAAGCCAGTCCAATGGCCGCTCCAATGGCGATGGCAACGGTGACGGCGATGACGGTGACAAGCCGAAGAAGCGCCGCCGGCGTCGGCGGCGCAAATCGTCGAAATCGCGCGATGGCGATGATAACGGCGATGACAATGGCGACGATCAGGACGACTCGGATGATAACGGCGATACTGATTCAGGCCGTCGCTCTAATCGCGTCCCCCTCCCGGCGCGCGACCAGCGCGAAGACGTGACGGCAAAGGCCGACGCGGACAGCGCTGATGCTTCTGCCGAAGGCATCTCAGACGCGGCCACTCAAGAGCCTGCCGAGGACAAGCCGAAGCCCAAGCGCACGCGCAAACCGCGTGCCAAGAAGGCAGACAGCGTGGCCGAAGAGGACAAGGGCGCGGATGCAAGGCCGGCGCCAGATGACGCTGGCGATGCGCCGAAGCCCAAGCCGACGCGCAAACCCCGCACCCGCAAAACCGCCGCGACCCCGGCCGC
>JBLWYG010000015.1:0-64202 GCA_048267045.1 Roseovarius sp.
GCTTAACGATCACCGGCAGATCGCTGTGTTTCTTGCACCAATGGGCGACCTGACCGACATACTCGGGCACTTGTCCCACGGCGCTGCCCATGCCGCGCTCGCTCATCCCGTGGGGGCAGCCGAAGTTCAGTTCGACCCCGTCACAGCCAGTATCCTCCACCCGTCGGAGGATCTCGCGCCAGGCGTCCTCGTTCACTGGCACCATCAGCGAGGCGATCAGCGCGCGGTCCGGGTAGTCGCGTTTGACCCGCTTCATTTCCTCAAGGTTCACCTCAAGGGGGCGGTCGGTGATCAACTCGATATTGTTGAGGCCCAGCAGCCGCCGGTCCGCGCCGTAGATCGCGCCGTAGCGCGGCCCGTTGACGTTGACGACGGGCGGCCCGGCCTCGCCCAGCGTTTTCCACACCACCCCGCCCCATCCGGCGTCAAAGGCGCGGCGCACGTTGTATTCCTTGTCCGTTGGCGGCGCCGAGGCCAGCCAGAACGGGTTGGGCGATTTGATCCCGATGAAGTCGCTTGTGAGGTCAGCCATCTTATGTCTCCCTGTCCTGCGTGTCGGGCGCCGCTAGCCCGCGTTCGTCAGACTTGCGTGAATGTCCATGGCGGCATCGCGGCCCTCGGCCACGGCCGTCACCGTCAGATCGTCGCCGCCAGCAGCGCAATCGCCCCCGGCCCAGACGCCCGGCATCGACGTGCGGCCCGCGCCCGTGATGGCAATCTTGCGCCCCTCCAGATTGGGCAGCCCCTCGCCATGCAGCGTCTGCCCGATCGCCTTGAACACCTGATCGGCGGCAAGGCGGAAGGTCTGGCCGGTCGGGTTGAGGTCGTCATCGGTATATTCAAACTCGATCTCGCGCACGGCGCCGTTGCCGATGATCCCGCGCGGCGTGGCATTGGTGATGATCCGCACGCCCGATGCGGCAGCCAGATCCTGCTCGAACGCGCTGGCGTTCATCCGGTCGCGACCGCGCCGGTAAACCAGCGAGACATTCAGCGCGCCCAGCAATTTCGCCTGCACGGCGGCATCCACGGCGGTCATGCCGCCGCCGATCACCACCACGTCGCGGCCCACAGGCACAGCGGCGACATCGCTCGCCTGCCGCAGATCGGCGATGAAATCGACCGCGTCGCGCAGCCCCTCCTTGTCCTCGCCATCGAGGTTCAGCGCGTTCACGCCGCCGAGGCCAATGCCAAGGAAAACCGCGTCATAATCTGATGTCAGCTGTTTCAGGTCCAGCCCGGCGCCGAGGCGCTGGCCGGTCTTGATGTCGATGCCACCGATCTTCAGCAGCCAATCGACCTCGCGCGCGGCGAAATCGTTCGGCGTCTTGTAGCTGGCGATGCCGTATTCGTTCAGCCCGCCGGGTTTCTCGCGTGCGTCGAATACGGCGACGTCATGGCCGTGCATGGCCAGCCGGTGCGCGCAGGCAAGGCCCGCAGGCCCGGCGCCGACGACCGCGATCCGCTTGCCCGTGGGCGCGGCGCGGGTGAAGGGATGCACGCCAGCCTCCATCAGCGTGTCGGTGGCGTAGCGCTGCAACTGGCCGATCAGCACCGGTTTGCCCTCGGCCACCTCGCGCACGCAGGCCTCTTCGCACAGCGTTTCGGTCGGGCAGACGCGGGCGCACATACCGCCCATGATGTTCTGTGTCAGGATCGTGCGGGCCGCCGCTTCGGGTGTGCCCGTCGCGATCTGGCGGATGAACAGCGGAATATCGATGTCCGTGGGGCAGGCCGTGATGCAGGGTGCGTCATGGCAGAAATAGCAGCGATCGGCGGCAACCAGTGCCTCGTGACGGTCAAGCGGCGGGTGCAGATCCGAGAAATTCTCGGCGTAGTCATCGGGCGGCAGGCGTCCGGCAGTGATGCCGGGGGTCAACGCGGTGTCCTTCATGGCGTCCTCCATCACGCAGGTCGGGTGGGGTGGCTCATGTCAGTATTTCACAGTTTTTTATTTTATCAATTGGTAAAATTTTTTACGGGCGATATTTTATGTCGCTGCAATGGGGTGAGTTTGAACGATTGCTGCGCTGCGGCAGCGTTAGGAATACGTTAATCATTCGGGGGTTAGGGTAGGCTATGAGAGGTTTGATCCGTTCCATCGTGCCGGTCGCAATGCTGTTCTGCAGCGCTTGCAATACACCCGGCCCCGGCTTTCGCGGGACCGAGCCGACGCGCATCACCGTCGGAGGCGCCACTTTTGACGTGCGCGTGGTCGGAACCCGTGCGGAGGCGATTCGTCTTAACCGCCAATGGGCGCCGAACCTTGATGCGGTCGCGCCGCAGGGGGTGGCGGCGATCGAGCGTGCCTCGGGCTGCCGGGTGCGCCAACTGGAGGGTGACGCCGCGCTGATGACCGCGCGGCTGGATTGCGGCCAGCCGCTGGCACCTTTGCCGCGCGGCAATACCTATGATTGCGACGTCTACAGGGTGGTGGACGGCCTAGGCGAATTGACCTGCGAGGCGGTGCGATATTGAAACCATCCGCCAGCGCCTCCATGGCGGCCTCGCACATCACTCCGTGCCCCTGCGCGACGCTTGAATATTAGGGGCGTTTGCGCGATAGCTGGCGCCGGGCAGTATCGCCCGCGAGGACACCAGCATGAATTACAAGGCACAAGGCGCCCCCAAGATGGGCCGCAACGCACCGCGCCACGCCGAGCATAACGCGCCCGGATCGGATCAGGACCCTTTTGGTCAACGCTCGGGTGGCCGACCCAGCAAGGCAGAACTGCTGGCGCGTATGAAGGCGGCGCAGAATGAGCGTAGCAAGGATGACGAGGCAGAAAAGTAAGCGTGTTGCGGCATCACAGCATCGGAATTGCCCTGCGTGCCTACAGCGTCTTTTCCATATAGACGCTTACATCGTTCGGCACGTAATCGCCAAACCTGTCGCAGCGCACGAACCCGTGCCGCTGGTAAAGGCGGATTGCGCTATCCAGCGCCTCGCCCGTCTCCAGGCGCAACATGGGCGCGTTCAGACTGCGGGCATGATCCTCGAGTGCGCGCAAAACCGCGGCTGCCACCCCGCGCCCACGTGCGGCGGTCGCAGTGAACATCGACTTGACCTCGCAATATCCGTCCATCTGCACGAGCGCACCGGTTGCCAGGATTGTTCTACCGTCGCGGGCAGCTATGAAATGCACCTCGGGTGCGCAGAGCGCATCGAAACCGAGGAAGAAATTGTCCTCTGGGTCGAACAACTCCTGCATCAGCGCGTGGCTTTGCTCCAACAGCGCACGGGGTGCGGGGTCCAGGGGGTTGGCAGGCTCGACGATCAACATGGGCTCAGATGTGGCGCGGCCTGCATGCCCGTGTCAAGCGGGCGGGATAAGATAGATGGTGTATCTGGGTCGCGGGACGGTCAGGGGGCTTTTGCGTTGACAGTCCACCCTCTACGTCGCCACATTGCGCCGCAAATTGTAACGAGCCCAACCAGAACGGAAGACAGGCCAATTGCGCTTTTCCAAGCTTAGACTGACCGGCTTCAAGAGCTTTGTCGACCCGACCGATCTGATCATCGGGGACGGGCGCACCGGCGTGGTTGGCCCCAACGGGTGCGGCAAGTCCAACCTGCTGGAGGCGCTGCGCTGGGTCATGGGCGAAAACCGGCCCACTGCCATGCGCGGGGCTGGGATGGAGGACGTTATCTTCGCCGGCTCAGGCTCGCGCGGGGCGCGCAACTTTGCAGAGGTGACCATCCACATCGACAACGCGGACCGGCTTGCGCCCGCCGGGTTCAACGACGCAGACCATATCGAGATCATGCGCCGCATCACCCGCGATGTTGGCAGCGCCTATCAAGTCAATGGCAAGGACGTGCGCGCGCGCGATGTGCAGATGCTGTTTGCCGATGCGTCCACGGGTGCCCATTCACCTGCCTTGGTCCGGCAGGGCCAGATATCCGAGCTGATCAACGCCAAACCAAAATCCCGCCGCCGGATTCTGGAGGAGGCCGCCGGTATTTCCGGTCTCTACCAACGGCGCCACGAGGCGGAACTGAAGCTGAAGGGCGCCGAGGCCAACCTGACACGTGTCGACGACACGGTCGATCAGTTGTCCAGCCAGCTGGCGACGCTGGCCCGGCAGGCCCGGCAGGCCGCCCGCTATCGCACCATTGGGGATGAGCTGCGCGCCGCCGAAGGGCTGTTGCTGTATCGCCGTTGGCGCGAGGCAGATGACGCGCGGACAGCCGCCCGGGCCGAGTTGCGCGAACGGATTGCCGAAGCCGCGCGCGCTGAGGCCGCCGCGCGCGAGGCCGCCAAGGCCCGCGCGGCGGCTGACGATGCCCTGCCGGCCCTGCGCGAAGAAGAGGCGATCGCCGCCGCCGTTCTGCAACGCCTGACCGTGGAGCAAGCCAGCCTTGCCGATCAGGAAACAGCCGCGCGCACCCGGATCGAAACGCTTGAGGGCCGTATCGCGCAACTGGCCCGCGACATCGAACGCGAAGCCGGGCTGAACCGCGATGCAGGCGACACGATCCAGCGCCTGGACTGGGAGCAGGCTCAACTGGTCAAGGCAGGCGAAGGCCATGACGACCGGCTGGAAGCGCCCGCCGAGGCCGCGAGCGAGGCAAGCCATGTTCTGCAGGAGCGGGAAAGCGATCTGACCACCCTGACCGAAGATGTCGCACGCCTGTTCGCGCGGCACCAATCCGCGCAGCGGCTATTGTCCGATAGCCGCAAAACGCTGGAACGCAGTGAGGCTGATGCCGCGCGTGCCCGCGAGGCGGTCGAACAAAGCCGCGCGATGATGGAGAATGCAGGCACGGATTTCGATATAGCAGGGCGCGCTGAACAGGAGGCGCAAGCGGCCGCCGAAGCCGCCGAGACCGCGCTGACCGCCGCCGATGAGGCGCGCGGCGAGACACAGACACGCGAGGCTGACGCCCGCGGCGAACGCAGCGCAGCCGAGGGCGAGCTGAGCGCACTCAGCGCCGAGGTGTCCGCACTGGCACGGCTGCTGGAGCGGGACACAGCAGAGGGCGGCCAGATTCTGGACCGCCTTCAGGTGCAGCAGGGCTATGAAAAGGCGCTGGGCGCGGCGCTTGCGGATGATCTGCGCGCGCCGCAGGTCGAGGCCGACGGCCCTTCGGGCTGGACCGAACTACCGGGATATGACCAGCCCCAGTTGCTGCCGGGCGGGGTGCAACCGCTGACGCGGAACGTGTCGGTCCCCGATGTTCTGACCCGCCGGATGAGTCAGATCGGTCTGGTCGATTCTGACGATGGCCCGCGCCTGCAACCGCTGCTGAAGCCGGGCCAGCGTCTGGTCAGTATCGAAGGCGATTTGTGGCGCTGGGACGGCTACCGTGCCTGGGCCGAGGACGCGCCATCGGCTGCAGCGCTGCGCCTGGAGCAGCTTAACCGATTGGAAGAATTGAAACAATTAATGGAGCATGCAACCGCGCGTGCGGATGGTGCGCGGACTGCACATGAAACGCTCAAACGCCAATTGGCCGAGCGGACCGAAGCCGACAAGGCCGCCCGCGCAGCCCGCCGCGCCGCTGACAGCGCCATGGGAGATGCGTCGCGCGCGCTCAGCCGCGCCGAAGCGGACCGCAACCTTGCCGCGTCCAAGCTGGAATCCCTGGGCCTGGCCGTGACGCGCCACGAGGAGGAAGCGATGGCCTGCCGGACCCAATTGGTCGAGGCTGAAAAGGGACTGGCGGAGTTGGGCGATCTGGAGGCCGAGCGCGCGCGTGCAGATGATATAAAGGTAACGGTCGAGGCTGCGCGCATCACCATGATGTCGCGCCGCTCTGCCCATGACGAACTGCGCCGCGATGGCGATGCGCGCGTGCGCCGCCGCCAGGAGGTGACAAAGGAAATCAGCGGCTGGCGTCACCGACTGGAGACGGCGGAAAAGCGCAGCGCCGAGTTGGCCGAGCGCAAAGAGACGTCAGAAGCCGAGCTGACGCAGGCCGCTGCCGTCCCTGCGGAGCTGGCTGAACAGCGCGATGCGCTTGTTGGCAAGAACGCTGAGGCGGAGGCCCGTCAGGGCAAAGCCCGCGAGGCCTTGGCCGACGGCGAAGCGACATTGCGCCAAGCGACCGCGAACGAACGCACGGCCGAGCGCGCCGCAGGCGAAGCGCGCGAGGCGCGTGCACGCAGCGAAGCACGCACCGATGCTGCCAGCGAAGCCAGGCGCGCGGCCGCTCAGCGTATCGCGGACGAATTGGAGGCCACGCCCGAAACGCTGCTGGAAACGCTTGCGATTGATCCCGAGAAAATGCCGGCGCCCGACGCCATTGAGGCTGATGTGAACCGCCTGAAACGGCAGCGCGACGCACTGGGGGCGGTGAACTTGCGCGCCGAAGAGGACGCGAGAGAGATTGAGGACGAACACGGCACACTGGTTTCGGAGAAAACGGATCTGGAAGAGGCAATCAAGGCGTTGCGCGGCGGCATAGGCAGCCTGAACCGGGAAGGGCGCGAGCGGCTGCTGGCTGCCTTCGATCAGGTAAATGCCAACTTCGCCATGCTTTTCAAACATCTTTTCGGCGGCGGCGAGGCCAGCCTGGTGCTGGTCGAGAGCGACGATCCGCTGGAGGCGGGTCTGGAGATCATGTGCCAGCCACCGGGCAAGAAGCTGGCGACACTCAGCCTGTTGTCCGGGGGTGAACAGACGCTGACCGCGCTGGCGCTTATCTTTGGCGTATTTCTGGCCAATCCGGCACCGATCTGCGTGCTGGACGAGGTCGATGCGCCGCTCGATGATGCCAATGTCGCCCGCTTTTGCGACCTTCTGGACGAAATGTGCCGCCGTACAGAAACACGCTTTCTGATAATAACGCACAATGCGGTGACGATGAGCCGGATGGACCGGCTGTTCGGCGTTACCATGGCGGAACAAGGGGTGTCGCAGTTGGTATCGGTCGACCTCAAGAAGGCCGAGGCGCTGGTGGCGTGACCGCTACGAACTTGTTTTTCAGATATCTCTTTCGCACGATCTCTTTTGCGCAACGGTTTGCAGAGGCGAAGTGCCATCAAGCACCAGCCGTTCAGCGGTATTACTGAACTTTCGTTACCGACCCGCAAATCTGCGTCAGAGACGTTCCAGCAGGTCCCGCGTCGGCCAGGCATCTGCCGGAAGGCCAAGTTTTTGCTGTGCGTCCTGCACAGCCGCCCGCGTACCCGCGCCCAGAATACCGTCAATATCCCCGACATCATGTCCTTGGGCCGCGAGCTTTTGCTGCAGTTGCTTCATCTCGTTCGATGCCAGGCCGGGCGCGGGCTTGCCTTTATTCATCACCGGCGCGCCTTCTAACCTGGTGGCGAAATAGGCCGCAGTCAGGACATAGGTATAGCTTTGATTCCACTTGAAAAGAACGCGGAAATTTGGATATGCGATAAAGGCCGGGCCGCCGCGCCCCTCCGGCAGAAGTATATTGGCGGGCAGCGCGGTGGCCAATTGTCCACTACGCGGCCGTACCCCCAGCGCCGCCCATTCGGCGCCCGTTTTGGTGGTGCGCAAACCCGTCTGGGACCAGTCCAACGCTTCGGGCAGCGACACCTCCTGCAGCCACGGCTCACCCGCGCGCCAGCCCAGATGGTGCAGCATCCGGCCGCCGGACATCAATGCATCGGGCGCCGACGTCTTGAGCGAGACATGCCCGTCATCGTCGCCATCGACCCCATTATCCAGAATGTCCTGTGGCAGCATCTGCACCATGCCGATCTCGCCGGCCCAGGCGCCGGTCGTACGTGCCGGATCGAAATCGCCCTGTTCGAACAGCCGGAGCGCGGCGAATATCTGAGGCCGGAACAATTCCGGGCGACGACAATCATGCGCCAACGTGACGAGCGCGTTCAGCGTGTTGAAATCACCCTGAAAACCACCGAAATCGGTCTCGAACGCCCAGAATGACAGCAAGATCCCGCGGCTGACGCCAAATTTCGCCTCGATACGGTCGAAAACAGCGTCCAGAGACGTCGCCTTGGCCCGTCCCGTGTTCAGACGGTTG
Source organism: Roseovarius sp. (assembly GCA_048267045.1). GTDB lineage: Bacteria > Pseudomonadota > Alphaproteobacteria > Rhodobacterales > Rhodobacteraceae > Roseovarius. The sequence goes on from JBLWYG010000015.1 coordinate 7,967, forward strand.
GATGAAATGAGGCGACGTGCGAAGTCGGTGAATGGCTTTTGAAATACGCCTTGCGCCCGATCCGCGCGCAGCACGGCAGGGTCCGGGCGGACATGCTTGAAAAAGGGATCAACGTCGGCTGGATTGTGGCCGCGGCTGACCGCGTCCTGTCGCAGATCGGCGACGAAATTCCCGAAATTACCACCGCATGTTGCGGCCGTGACAGGCGAGGCATTGAAGGCGATGGCGGCCAGAACGGTCAAAATACGCATGTGAAGCCTTACCAGGGTCGAGTTTTCGGGAATCAGCGAATTTTTCTTTCTGTTTGAAAGGGAAAGTTAACGAATATGCGGCCATTGTCGGGCAGTTACGTCATATTTCATGAAAGGAACGTGAAAAGGAGGGCTGTGGCAAAAATCACGGCCCATGCGCGCCAAAGAATTACCACTGCGGCGTCGATCTGAGCGGGGCCAGATTGACGTAGCCCGCGAGGATTCACATATGGGTGGTCCTGAAGCTGCCCGTGATAGGCACGTGGACCCGATAAAGCGACACCGATGCTGCGGGCCATGGCTGCTTCGGGCCAGCCGGCGTTCGGCGATCGATGCTGGCGTGCCTCCGATGCAATATCGGCCCAGCGCGGCCGCGGGCGAGACAAAAGCGCGATCAACAAGGCGCTGGCGCGGGCAGGGATCAGGTTCATCAGATCGTCCAGGCGTGCAGCCGCCCAACCGAACTGTTTATGGCGCGGTGTGCGGTGGCCGATCATGCTGTCAGCCGTATTGACCATCTTGTAGAGGATCAGGCCGGGTAGACCGCCAACGGCCAGCCAGAACAGGGGGGCCGCCACCCCGTCGCTGAAATTCTCGGCCGCCGATTCGATGGCGGCGCGTGTCACTGCCGGTACGTCCATGTCGTCGGTGTCGCGTCCTACGATCATGGCGACGGCGGCGCGTCCGTCGGCCAGGGACAGGCGCAGTGCCGCTGAAACTGCGGCGACATGGTCGCATAGTGATCGCTGTGCGATGAGGATCGCCGAGGCAATCACGACAACCAGCCAGCCCAACTGCGCCAGGGTTGCGCCTATGAGCAATGCAGCGGCGGCCAGCAGCGCAATCGCGGCAACTCCCTTGGCCCGGCGGGCGCCTCCGGTGTTCCATCGTCCATCCAGAGCGTCAATGGCCCGGCCCATCAGCACGGCAGGATGCGGCAACTTCTGCCACAACCAGCGCGGCTCGCCCAGCACCGCATCAAGCGCCATAGCCGTTGCCACAATCGCAGCGGTGCTCATCCGTCGGCCTCTTTTCTTGGCAGCCTATCGAAAACTCCCCCTTCCAAGCGGATATCGGCCGTTTTTACAAGTCTTTATAGCGTGTTCCTGACGGTTTTGCGTCCGTCGCAACAGGTAGTGATCGTGCAATGTGTTTGCAGCGATGACTAAGCGGTCGTCGTCTCAAGGATCCTCTCTTGGGATGCGGCAGCCCGGCATGGGGTGATCATGCCCAAAGGCCGGCGACATGAGTGTACTTGTTGTCGAGAGCGCTCGCGGTCGTCGACCATGCCGGTGTCGCCGGAACATGCGGGACGTGGCTGCAAACGTCGGCAAAAGGGCGACGCCGACAGCTTATCCAAAATCTTAACTTGATCGAAACGAAATTGGCTGCATCCTAGAATCACGACACTGCTCTGGGGAGGGATCGGTCATGGAAATGGGATTGCCAAAGGACGTTCAGGCCGGCCTGGATGCCGCACGCCGCGCTGCGCATCTGAAGAGCCACCGCCTGCGGGTGGAGGTGGATGGCACGCCGTACCGCATTCTGCGCGCCTGGCACGGCGGTTTTGCGGTTGATGCCGAACATGCGCCGCATCTGCGCGGTTTCGTGGATCTCTACGACGGGGCCAGACACCTGTCGCAATGTCTGATCGTCGCGGCCTCGGAAGAGGGGGCGGAGTGGCACTTTGATTACAAGCGGATGACGGAGGCGACAGGCAGTCAGCCGATAGATTTTGTGCGTGCGCCGGATGCGCCTGCCGCGTTGCTGGAGGATTTCAGCGGCTGACGCGGTGTTGCGGCGGGGACAGTCCCCGCCGATCGCATCTACTGAAGATCGCCGAAAGTATCTTGCAGGCGCTTCACCGCCTCAGCGACGCGTGTGCGGGGCGTCGCAAGGTTGAAACGCAGAAAATTCTCGCCACCTTTGCCGAATGTCGGGCCGTGGTTGACGGCGATGCGGGCGCCCGCTTCGACACGTTTCGTGAATTCCTCGCGGGCCATGCCGGTGTCGCTGAAATCGACCCAGGCCAGGTACGTCGATTCCAGCGGGGTTGACTTGACGCCGGGGATGGCATTCACCCCTTGGTCGAACAGCTTGCGGTTACCATCCAGATATCCAATCAGCGCGTCGACCCACACCGCCCCGTCCGGGGAATACGCGGCCTCGGTCATGAACAGGCCGAACGAATTGGCCGACAGGCCCATCGCAGCCATGCGCGTGGCAAACTGGGCGCGTAGATCTGCGTTCGGGATGATGACGTTGCCGGTATGGGATCCGGCGATATTGAATGTCTTGGTCGGGGCGGTCATCATGATCAGGCGATCCGCGATGCCGTCCATGGTCGCCATCGGTATATGCTTGTGCCCGGGCATTACCAGATCGTGGTGAATTTCGTCCGATACCAGAATCAGATCGTGACGCCGGGCGAAATCTGCAACGCCCTGCAATTCATCCTTCGTCCAGACGCGCCCGCCCGGATTGTGCGGCGAGCAAAGGATCAGCATTTTCTCCTGGCCGGACATCTGCGTGTCCCAGGCGTCAAAATCCATCCGGTACTTGCCCGCCTCCAGCGCCAGAGGGCATTCCACCACCTCCCGTCCTGCCGCCTTGATGACGCGCGCAAAGGCGTGATAAACTGGCGTGAACAATACCACCCCATCGCCCGGCCGGGTGAACGTATCCACGCACATCGCGGTGCCGTTGACCAACCCGTGCGTGGTAAAGATCGCGTCCTTGTCCAACGTCCAGCCGTGGCGTTCCTTCATCCACCACTGGATCGACGCGCGGTAGGCGCGGTCGTCGCCGTAGTAGCCGTAGATTCCATGATCATGCATCGCCTTGATCGCGTCCGATACGCATTGCGGCGGACGGAAATCCATATCGGCAACCCACATGGAGATACCGTCGCGGGGGCTGACGCCATAGATCGGCTCCATCATGTCCCATTTGCTGGAATGTGTACCGACACGGTCGATTATTTCGTCAAAGTTCATGCTCGGATCTCCCTTTGGCCGTTCAGCGCGAAGCTAAACCACTTGCGCGCAGGCGCAAGGGCCGTTGCACCCGTTGCGCTAAGGCTGCGGGTGCCCTACATGCAAGCGCATGAAAATGCCGATCCTGATCCATCCCGACCCGCGCCTGAAAAAGCTCTGCGATCCTGTCGCAGATGTCACTGGCGATTTGCATGAACTTGCCGAAGACATGCTGGAGACGATGTATGCCGCACCCGGCATTGGCCTTGCCGCGCCGCAGGTCGGCGTGCTGAGCCGCCTGATCGTCATGGATTGCGTCAAGGAAGAGGGCGCGGCGCCAAAGCCGCTGGTGATGTTCAACCCCGAGGTGACCGCCGTCTCGGAGGCGCTCAATGTCTACGAGGAGGGGTGCCTGTCCATCCCCGATCAATACGCCGAAGTCACTCGCCCCGCCGAGGTGGAGGTGCGCTGGATCGACATGGACGGAACCGAGCAGACCGCCGGATTTGACGGGCTCTGGGCGACCTGCGTGCAGCACGAGATCGACCATCTGAACGGCAAGCTGTTCATTGATCATATAGGCCCGATGAAGCGACAACTCATCACCCGCCGGATGCAGAAGCTGAAACGCGAAATGGCAAGGGGCTAGCGCGATGCCTGTCCGCCGCTGCATCCCATGGCCGGACAAGCGGCTGTGCACAGCTGCCGCGCCGGTGGACGCGATCACCGATGAGATCCGCGCAATCTGGGACGACATGATCGACACGATGGAGGCGATGCCGGGCGTTGGCCTTGCCGCACCGCAGATCGGCGTGATGCTGCGTCTTGCGGTCGTCGATGCCAGTGACGCGCGCGGTCAGGCGATCCGCATGGCGAACCCCGAGGTGCTTCATGCCAGCATTCAAATTCGCCCCCATGAGGAAGCCAGCCCGAACCTGCCGGGCCTCTCCGCGCTGGTCGCACGGCCCCGCGCGGTGACGGTGCGGTTTTTGAACGCGGAAGGCGACGCGGAAGAGCGCGACTTTGTCGGGCTCTGGGCCACATCCGTGCAGCACCAGATCGACCATCTGAACGGGCGCATGTATTTTGACCGTCTGACCAAGCTGCGCCGCGACATGCTGCTGCGCAAGGCGCGGAAGGTAAAGGATTAAGTATGCGCGTCATCTTTATGGGAACGCCGGATTTTTCAGTTCCATCTCTGGAGGCTCTGATCGCCTCGGGGCACGAAATCGCCGCCGTTTATACCCAGCCGCCGCGCCCTGCGGGGCGCGGCAAAAAGGATCGGCTCACGTCCGTCCATGCCCGCGCCGCCGAAATGGGGCTGAAGGTGCGTCATCCGCTGAATTTCAAGGCCGAAGCTGATCGCGCGGAGTTTGCTGCGCTGAGCGCCGATATGGCGGTGGTCGTTGCATATGGGCTGATCTTGCCGCAGGCGGTTCTGGATGCGCCGGTGCATGGCTGCCTCAACATTCACGCCTCGCTGTTGCCGCGATGGCGCGGCGCTGCACCGATCCACCGGGCCATCATGGCGGGCGATGCCGCGACCGGCGTGTGCATCATGCAGATGGAGGCGGGTCTGGACACCGGCCCTGTGCTGCTGCGCGAAGAAACGCAGATCGGCGCGGAAGAGACGACCGGGCAACTGCATGATCGGTTGAGCGTGATGGGCGCGGACCTGATCTGCGACGCGCTGGAGCGGCTGGAGACGCTGGTGCCGCAGCCACAACCGGAGACCGGCGTGACCTATGCGGCCAAGATCGACAAGGCCGAGGCGCGCATCGACTGGACGCGCAGCGGCGGCGAGATTGACCGGCAGATCCGGGGCCTATCGCCGTTTCCGGGGGCCTGGACCGAGATAGCAGGACAGCGCGTAAAATTGCTGGCGTCGCGGCTTGCCGACGGACATGGCGCGCCGGGCGAGGTGCTGGACGCCGCGCTGTCCGTCGCCTGCGGGACCGGGGCGGTGCAGCTTTTGCGCTTGCAGCGGGCCGGGCGCGCGGCGCAGGATGGGTCCGAGTTCCTGCGCGGCATGTCCGTGGCGCCGGGCATGACCTTGGGCGAGGGCTGATGTTTCCAACCATAATGGGCACTGTCGTGATTGCCGGGATCATCGGGTATCTGTCGGAGAAATCCGGATTCACGCATAACGGCATTTTGCAGTCGATCATCATCTGCGTGGGCGGTGCGTTCCTTTTCTACTTTGTGCGGTTGATGTTCGGGATCGGATTCGGCTCGGCGGGGCTGAATGCGATCGTGTCGTCCATCGGGGCGCTGGTGATCGTGCCGTTTCATTGGCGTGGCCGTCGCTGAACTTGCGCCCGCGCGCCTGCGTCGGGCAGGGGGATTTGGGTATTTGGACCAAGAAAAGCTGGGGCGTGCGTTATCCGCGAGGCGGGCGCCGTTTGTAGATCGGGATCGACCAGCCAAAGGCGAGCGATCCGGCGCGCAGGGCCCATGTGACGATGCCCCCGGTGCCTAGCACGATGATCGTCTCGAATTCCATACGGTCGAGGGTACCCGCAACGAGCGCTCCGGCGAAGGCGGCGCTGACGTAAAGTTCGCCCTTGCGCAGCACCAACGGCACCTCGCCGATCACGACGTCCCGCATCAGTCCGCCCATGCAGCCTGTCGCCACGCCCATCAAGACCACGATGGGCAGCGGTTGCGCCATGATCAGCGCCGCCGAGACGCCGGCGGGGACCGCGACGGCCAGTGCGAATGAGTCGAGCCAAAGCAGCCAGCGATAGCGGCTCTCGACCAGATGGGCGGTGAAGAAGATGAGGACTGCGGCGCTGGCGGCGATCAGGATATAGGTCGGATCGCCTATCCAGAAGATCGGGTAGCGGTCCAGCATGATATCGCGCAGCGTGCCTCCGCCCACTGCCGTCAGGCTGGCGATGAAGGCAAAGCCGACGATGTCCAGTTGCGCGCGGCTGGCCACCAGTGCGCCTGTCAGCGCGAAGATCAGCACCGACGTGTAGTCGAGCAGTGCGACAGCGGTCATTTGGCGGATTTGGTCTTGAAAGGTGCCATCCCCTCGCGCGCCAGTTCATCAGCGCGTTCGTTTTCCGGGTGGCCGACGTGGCCCTTGACCCACTCCCACGTCACGTCGTGGCGTGATTGAGCCGTGTCGAGGCGCTGCCAGAGCTCGGCGTTCTTTACCGGCTTTTTGGCAGCGGTTTTCCAGCCGTTGCGCTTCCAGCCGTGGATCCAGCCGGTGACGCCGTTCTTGACGTACTGGCTGTCTGTGATGATGGTCAGCTTGGAGGGTTTGGCAAGCGTCTCCAGTGCGTTGATCGCCGCCAGCAGTTCCATCCGATTGTTGGTGGTACTCGGCTCGCCGCCTTTCAGGCAGCGTTCCTTGACGATGGTGTCTCCGTCCATGGCGCGCAACAGCACCCCCCAGCCACCGGGGCCGGGATTGCCTGAACAGGCTCCGTCGGTATAGGCAAAAAGCTCAGGCATGGGCGTGGATGATGCTCCATTCGTCAGAGGTTCCGGCAAGACCGGTGTCGCGGCCTGTCCAGCTGTTGCCGGGGATGAGGCCCGCGGCAGTCAGCAGGGCGCGCAGGTCCTGCTCAGTGTAGTAGGTGTAGAAACGCCCCAAGGCGTCGCGGCCCTCTCCCTCGCCGGTTTTCATGCCGATGTGGAATAGTCCGCCGGGTTTGAGAGCGCGCCGGATGGCGTTCAGGTGTCCAAGGAACGCGGCGCGCGGGGCATGCAGCAGGCTGAAATTTGCCCATATGCCGTCATAGAGCGCCTCGCCTGCGATCTCATCGAATGTGGCTTGCCCTGCCGTCACGCCGGGCTGTGCGGCGGCCATGGCGACCATTTCCGGCGCCGCATCAATGGCGTCGGCGTGCAGTCCCGCCGCTGCCATCTGGCCCGCCGCGCGGCCCGGACCGCAGCCGATATCCAGCACGCGCGCGCCCGGCGGCATGGCGGCGATAAAGATGGCGAGGTGTTTGTCGCCGACCAGATCGCCCGTGATGGCCGCGTAATCCTGCGCGCGGGCGCCGTAGACGCCCAAGGTTTCTTTATCCACGCTCATGAAAAGACGCCCACGGCGAGGCAGCCCAGCACGACGGCGGTCAAAAGAATGCGCAGTTGCATCCACCACTCGGGCGCGACGCCGAAGCGCCAGAACAGCCAGTCGAGACCCAATAGGCCAATGAAGCCCGCCATCAACGAGATGCCCGCGCTGGTCGGCCCGCCGCCGGTGGTAAAGAACGCCCAGAGCGCCGGGATCACCGACAGCGCATAGCCGGTTGCCGCCTGCGTGCCCTCCAGTTTTGTGGCAAAGCCCCAGAGCACGCCGGACATGAAGGCCAAAATGATCGCGCCGTAAAACAGCATCACGTATGGCCCGGCAAAGCGCGGGCCGATCGTGCGGATCGTCCAGTCGGCAAGGCCCGGTTGCAGCACCGTCACAGCGCCCCAAAGGAATGGGATCAGCCCGGCAAGGCCGAGCAGCAGGGCAGATCGCGGCACGCTGGTCATGCGGGTGCCCTCAGCACGCGCGGCACCTTGAATTCGACGTTTTCGACGGCTGTTTCGACCTGTTTTATGGTCACGTCATAGCGGTCCTGAATCGCAGCGATCACCTCGTTCACCAGCACTTCGGGGGCCGATGCGCCCGCTGTTACGCCGATGCTGCGCACGCCCGACAGGCTGCGCCAGTCGATGTCGCCTGCGCGCTGGACCAGCTGGGCATAGCCGCAGCCCGCCCGCGCGCCCACCTCGACCAGACGGCGCGAATTGCTGGAATTGGGCGCGCCGACAACCAGCATCGCGTCACATTCCGGCGCCATCGCCTTGACCGCCGCCTGCCGATTGGTGGTGGCGTAGCAGATATCTTCCTTGTGCGGACCTTGGATGGCCGGGAAACGCGCGTTGAGAGCGGCGACGATGCCGATGGTGTCGTCCACGCTAAGTGTGGTTTGCGTGACATAAGCCAGCGCGCCCTCGTCGCGCACGTCCAGCTGGGCGACGTCATCCTCGGTTTCGACCAAGAGGACCGCGCCGGGGGGTAGTTGGCCCATGGTGCCGATGGTTTCGGGGTGGCCGTCATGGCCGATCATGATGATCTGAAGGCCGGCGTCGTGGTGCCTCTCGGCCTCGATATGCACCTTGGAGACGAGCGGACAGGTGGCGTCGACATAGACCATGTTGCGGGCGTCCGCCTCGGCCGGGACGGATTTCGGCACGCCGTGCGCGGAGAAGATCACCGGGCGATCTGCGGGACATTCATCCAGTTCCTCAACGAAAATGGCTCCCTTGGCGCGCAGATCGTCGACGACATATTTGTTGTGCACGATCTCGTGGCGCACGTAGACCGGCGCGCCCCATTTGGTCAGCGCCATCTCGACGATCTTGATCGCCCGGTCCACGCCTGCGCAAAAGCCGCGCGGCGCTGCCAGATGAAGGGTCAGAGGTGGTTTGGTCATCGATTACGCTCCTTGGCCGCAGAGGTAAGCGGTGAGGCGCCGCGCGTCCAGAGGGCGACGCGGAAAACCCGCGCACCGGGGCAGGTGTGCCGACCTGTGATGTCACCGCATGATCAGCGCGCGATGGTGGTCAGTCCAGCCGCTCCAGCGTGCTTTCGCGGTCGCCATGCTGTTCGCGCGGGGGGCGGCCGATGACTTCTTTCAGATCGTCCAATTCGATGAAGTTGTCGGCCTGGCGGCGCAATTCGTCCGAAATCATCGGCGGTTGGCTACGAATCGTCGATACGACGGACACGCGCACACCTTGGCGCTGCAGCGATTCCACCAGCGGTCGGAAATCGCCATCACCGGAAAACAGCACGATGTGATCGACGCGCGGCGCCAGTTCCATTGCGTCGACGGCCAGTTCGATATCCATGTTGCCCTTGACCTTGCGGCGGCCCTGGCTGTCCGTGTATTCCTTGGCCGGTTTCGTGACCATGGAAAAACCGTTGTAGTTCAGCCAATCTACCAGCGGACGGATCGGTGAATACTCGTCATTCTCAAGCAAGGCAGTATAGTAGAACGCGCGCAACAATTTGCCGCGGCGCATGAACTCAGACCGCAGCAACTTGTAATCTATGTCAAATCCAAGCGCTTTTCCGGCGGCATAGAGATTCGAGCCGTCAATAAAAAGCGCAAGGCGTTCGTCCTTGTAAAACATTTTTTGATCCTTTCAGTCGGCCGCCACGCGAACATCTTACGGGATGGAAAAATATGCTGCGCTGTGTGATGATTTCAGTGTGCTTTGGCATACACATAATTTCCAGACCAACGCGGGGCAATACCGCAGTGTTCCTTTCAAGGTGGGTGACGTGACGGTAATTGACAGTTTTCTGATTGCATTGGGCGGAAATCTGCCATCCAGCGCGGGATCGCCAGCTGAGACCTTGCACGCGGCGCTGGATGCGCTGGTGGCCGAAGGGGCTGAATTGCGCGCCGTCAGCCCATTTTATGCGACGCCGTGTTTTCCGGCGGGGGCGGGGCCGGACTATGTGAATGCCGCGGCCGAACTGGGCATGGCCGGGGACGCGCCGCAGATGCTGGGTCTGCTGCACCGGGTCGAGGGGCGCTTTGGCCGCGAGCGCGTGCAGCGCTGGGGGCGCCGGACGTTGGACCTGGACCTGATCGCGCAGGGGCAGACCGTGCTGCCGGACCGTGCGGCGCATGCCGCGTGGCGCGATCTGCCGCCGGACGATCAGATGACGCGGGCGCCCGATGAGTTGATCCTGCCGCATCCGCGCGTGCAGGACCGGGCGTTCGTGCTGATCCCGCTGGCCGATATCGTGCCGGAATGGCGCCATCCGGTGCTGGGCCTGACCGTGCGCGACATGGTCCGTGCCCTGCCGGCAAATGCGGTGGCCGAGGTGGTGCGCCTGTGATGGCCGATAACGCGCTTGCACCTTTCGCCCGGCGCGCGTAAGGGAGAGGTTTCCACGCTGCCCTACAAATTCCGGAGGTCTCATGGCCCGCGTAACTACCGAAGACTGCGTCGACAAGGTTCCCAACCGGTTCGAACTGGTGATGTTGGCCGCGCACCGCGCCCGCGAAATCGCATCCGGAGCGCCGTTGACGGTGGACCGCGACAATGACAAGAATCCCGTCGTTGCCCTGCGCGAGATCGCCGACGAAACCCAGAGCGCCGAAGATCTGCGCGAACGGATGATCGAATCCAACCAGACCGAAATCGAGGTTGATGAGCCCGAAGAGGACCAGATGGCCCTGCTGATGGGCGGCGATGCCGACAAGCCCGCAGAGGACGACATGTCCGAAGAGCGTCTGTTGCGCGAACTGATGAAGGCGCAGGGCCAGGGCTGACCCCCTTGGCCCAGCTGCACGAGGGCGGCCTGAGCCCGGAATGCGGCGCGACGGGTACATCACATGATTATCGCCGATGACCTGATCGCGCTGGTCCGCACCTACAATCCCCGCTGCGACGAAAACCTGTTGCACCGGGCCTACGACTACGGCCTGCGCATGCACGAGGGCCAGACCCGCTATTCGGGCGAGCCCTATTTTTCGCACCCCATCGCTGTCGCAGCCATTCTGGCGCAGCAGCGGTTGGGGGACGCGACCATCGTCACCGCACTGCTGCATGACACGATCGAGGACACGCGCGCCTCCTATGCCACCGTGGCCGAGATGTTCGGCATCGAGATCGCCGATCTGGTCGATGGCGTGACCAAGCTGACGAATCTTCAGCTCAGCTCCAGCGAGACGAAGCAGGCCGAAAATTTCCGCAAGCTGCTGATCGCCATGTCCAAGGACCTGCGCGTCATTCTGGTCAAACTGGCCGACCGGCTGCACAACATGCGCACGATCAAGGCGATGCGCCCGGATAAACAGGTGCAAAAGGCGCGCGAGACGATGGATATCTATGCGCCGCTCGCGGGCCGCATGGGCATGCAGTGGATGCGCGAAGAGCTGGAGGATCTGGCCTTTCGCGTCATCAACCCCGAGGCGCGCGCGTCGATCATGCGCCGTTTCATCACACTGCAACGGGAATCGGGCGACGTCATCAGCCGCATCACCGCCGACATCCGCAAGGAAATGAAGAAGGTCGGCATTGAGGCCGAGGTGTTGGGCCGCGCCAAGAAACCTTATTCGATCTGGCGCAAAATGCAGGAAAAGGATCTGGCATTTTCGCGCCTGTCCGACATCTACGGGTTCCGCATCATCTGCGCCGACGAATCCGAATGCTACGCCATTCTGGGCGCGATCCATCAACGCTGGCGCGCCGTGCCGGGCCGGTTCAAGGATTACATCAGCCAGCCCAAATCGAATGGCTACCGTTCGATCCACACGACGGTTTCGGGCCGCGACGGCAAGCGTGTCGAGGTGCAGATTCGCAGCCGCCAGATGCATGACGTCGCCGAATCCGGCGTCGCCGCGCACTGGTCCTATCGCGACGGGGTGCGCAGCGAAAACCCCTTTGCCGTCGATCCATCGAAATGGATCAACACGCTGACCGACCAGTTGGACGACGATGATCACGCCGATTTCCTCGAAGCGGTCAAGCTGGAGATGTACTCGGACCAGGTGTTCTGCTTCACCCCCAAGGGCGAGGTGATCAAGCTGCCGCGCGGCGCGACGCCGATTGATTTCGCCTATGCCATCCATACCCGCGTCGGCAACGCCGTGGTGGGGGCCAAGATCGACGGAATGCGCGTACCGCTGTGGACCCGGATCAAGAACGGCCAGTCGGTCGATGTCATCACGGCGGACGGGCAGACGCCGCAATCGACATGGCTGGACATAGCGACAACGGGCAAGGCCAAATCCGCCATTCGCCGCGCCCTGCGCGAACTGGATCGCAGCCGCTACATCAAGCTGGGCCGCGAACTGGCCCGCGCCGCGTTCGAACATGTGGGCAAGCGCGCCACCGACAAGGCGCTGACCGCTGCTGCGCGAAACCTGCAACTCAAGGATGTCGATTCCGTGCTGGCGCGCATGGGCAGCGCCGAACTGACCGGACGCGAGGTGGTCAGCGCCGTCTATCCCGATCTTGTCCCGCAGGCCGGCGAAGAGGTGGGCCGCGACCGTGCCGTGATCGGCCTTGCGCCCGATCAGCGGTTCGAGCGGGCGCGATGCTGCGAGCCGCTCCCGGGCGAGCGGATCGTCGGCATCACCTTTCGTGGCAAGGGCGTCGTCGTCCACTCGATCGATTGCGACACGCTGACCACCTACGAGGACCAGCCCGAGCGTTGGGTCGATCTGGCGTGGCATTCCGGCACCCACGCGGCGGCCTACAGCGTGTCGCTGGACGTCACGATGAGCAATGACGCCGGTGTTCTGGGGCGCATTTGCACCTTGATCGGCGAGTGCAAGGCCAATATCTCGAACATGACTTTCGTCGACCGCAAGCCGGATTTCTACCGTTTGCTGATCGAGGTGGAGTTGCGGGACGCGGAGCAGCTGCACAACGTCATCAACGTGCTGGATGCCGACACCGACGTCGCGCAGGTGGAACGTCATCGTGATCTGTCCCGTGCCGCTGGCAAGGGCGAAATCTAAAGAACGGGAGTGAGCCGCGTTGGTCTTCAAGCGACGAGATAGAAGATCCGTCTGGAGGACCGTCGCAGCCTTTTTCTGGCCCAAGGGCGGCTGGACCCGTGCCGCGCGCTACGTGAAATTTCGCGTCACGCGCCTGCCGGATCCGCCGCACCGCATCGCGCGCGGTATCTTCGTCGGGGTCTTCGTGACCTTCTCGCCGTTTTTTGGCATGCATTTTCTGCTGGCGGCGATTTTCTCAAAGATCATACGCGGCAACATTCTGGCCTCGCTTCTGGCGACGTTCGTCGGCAACCCGCTGACATTTCCGGCCATTGCCGCCAGCGCGCTACAGACCGGGCATTTCATCCTTGGCACGGGCGGGCGCCTTCCCGAGGAAATTCATCTGTCGCTTGCCGAGAAGATTGTCGGTGCCGGGGCGGACCTTCGGCACAATTTCGTGGCCATTTTCACCCATGAACAGGCTCATTGGAGCAAGCTGATCGTTTTCTACAACGATGTTTTCCTGCCCTACATGATCGGCGGAATTATCCCCGGTCTGATCTGTGCCACGGCCGCCTATTATTTTTCCCTGCCCGTCATTCTGGTCTATCAAAAACGCCGCCGGGCCCGGCTCAAGGCCAAGTGGATCGCGCTGAAGCAGAAGGCCGAGGTCGACGGTGCCAAAGCGTCACAGTCCGGCGGCGAGGGCTGATGGACGCTTGACGCCGGGCCGGGTTCAGAGGTTTGCTGTGGTCTGAAATTGAGTCCGGTCCATGTTCCGGGCTACTGCCGTTCGGGGGGACACCATGACTGACGCAACCAAGCTGCGCCTTGGCGTGAACATCGACCACGTCGCCACCTTGCGCAATGCGCGCGGGGGCACCATCCCATGCCCGGTGCGTGCGGCCCTATTGGCGCAGGAGGCCGGTGCTGACGGCATTACCGCGCATCTGCGCGAGGACCGCAGGCACATCATTGACAGCGACATTGATGCGCTGATGGCCGAGTTGAAAGTGCCGCTGAATTTCGAAATGGCCGCGACGGGCGAGATGGCGCAGATCGCCCTGCGGCTCAATCCCCACGCCGTCTGCATCGTGCCGGAAAAGCGCGAGGAACGCACGACCGAGGGCGGGCTGGACGTGGTTCGCGATGAGGCTAATCTGGCCCGCTACATCGCCCCCCTGCGGGATGCGGGGTGCCGCGTGTCGATTTTCATCGGCGCGGATGCGGCCCAGATCGAGGCCGCAGCGCGCATCGGCGCCGAAGTGATAGAACTGCACACCGGCGCCTATTGCGACGCCCACGCCGAAGAGCGGTTCGAGGCCCGCGACAGCGAATTGAAGGCGCTGACGGACATGGCCACCTTCGCCCATTCGCTGGGACTTGAGGTGCATGCAGGTCACGGCCTGACCTTCGACACCGTCGCGCCCATCGCCGCGCTGCCGGAGGTGGCCGAACTGAACATCGGCCATTTCCTGATCGGCGAGGCGGTGTTCATGGGGTTGAAACCGGCCATTGCGGAAATGCGCCGCCTGATGGACGCCGCGCGGTGAATTACCTGCGTTATACGGCTGTCTTTCTGGGTATGGCCATCGGCGTTGCGCTGATCGTGCTCGCGGCCAATGCATGGGCGGATGCCGGTCTGGGATCGTCCGCGCAACTTCTTGCGCCCGCTATGGTCGCGGCCCTGATCGAGGGGCGCGCATTCGTGCGCAGCGAAAGGCGCAAACCGAACCCGGCCGAGGCGTGGAACTTTGCCTTGCTGGCAACGGCACTGGCGGTCGTTTTGAACGTGGCGCTCAGCTATGCCATGACCGCACTGATGCCGGAATTCGCCAAGCTGACGATAGCGGAATTCGGATCCAGGCAGTTCATGGTTCTGCTGGCGCTTTACGCGCTTGGCTACCTTCTGTCGAACCGCTTCTTCCTGGGCCTCGGCGCCCGCAACGAGCAGGACGCAGCGGCCCGCCGCAATGGGGTCGGCAAATCGTGAAGGCCCTGCAATGATTCTGGGCATCGGCAGCGATCTGGCCAATATCGAGCGGATTGCCCGCACGCTGGACCGCTTCGGTGACCGGTTCCGTAACCGCGTTTTCACCGAGATCGAGCAAGGCAAGGCAGAGGGCCGCGCCGACACACCAGGCACCTACGCCAAACGCTGGGCCGCCAAGGAGGCATGCTCCAAGGCGCTGGGCACCGGCCTGCGTATGGGCATAGCGTGGAAGGACATGGGCGTCAGCAACCTTGCCTCTGGCCAGCCGGTGATGGAAGTCACGGGCTGGGCGGCGGATCGCCTTGCCCAGATGACGCCGCCGGACCACGAGGCGATCATCCACGTCACTCTGACGGACGACCACCCTTGGGCGCAGGCCTTCGTCGTGATCGAGACGCGTCCTGTCGCGCGGACGGACAGCGATACGCCGGGTTGACTTGGGCCGCGCCCGCGCCCATGAAGCGGCTCAAATCATAGCTGCAAACGCATATCAGGCGGAGACCGCGCATGGCATCCGAGGCCAAGACAGGCAATCCCATCATCGAAACGATCAAGACGGTGGTGTTCGCCCTCCTGATCGCAGGCGTGTTCCGCACGCTGTTCTTTCAACCGTTCTGGATTCCGTCCGGGTCGATGAAGGACACGCTGCTGATCGGTGATTTTCTTTTCGTGAACAAGATGGCCTATGGTTATTCCTACGCCTCCTGTCCGTCGATCCGCTTTGGTCCCATTGATGTCGATGCCGCTGACATCTGCGGTTTTCTGGACGGGGATAACACCCGGCTCTGGGGTAGCGAGCCCGAGCGCGGGGACATCATCGTGTTCCGTCATCCGGTCAACCACAGCGATTTCATCAAACGCCTGATCGGCCTGCCGGGTGATACGATTCAGGTCACGGATGGCGTTCTGCAGATCAACGGCACTCCGGTCAAACTGGAGGATGCCGGCAATTTCGAGGAAGTGTACGAAAGCCAGGGCTCGATGAACAACCGCCCCCGCTGCGCCAACGGCGTGGTGGGCGAGGGCGCGATATGCATCAAGCCGCGGCAGATTGAAACGCTGCCGAACGGGCGCTCGCATGACATTCTCAATATCGCCGACCAACGCTCGGACGATACCGGCGTATTCACCGTGCCCGAGGGGCATTATTTCTTCATGGGCGACAACCGCGACAATTCCACCGACAGCCGCTATCCGCAGACGGTCGGTGGTGTGGGGTTCGTGCCGTATGAAAACCTGATCGGGCGCGCCGATCGCGTCATCTTCTCTTCGGCTGGCAAGTCCATGCTGTATTTCTGGACGTGGCGCAGCGACCGCTTCTTCAAGGCGCTCGATTGAAACTATCGGCAGAACTCAGGGCCTTCGCGGCGCGTCTCGGGCATGAATTTTCCCGTCCGGCGCTGCTGATCGAGGCGGTGACGCATCCGTCGATGTCCTCTGCCAGCCGGTCCGACAACCAGCGACTGGAGTTTCTGGGCGACCGGGTGCTGGGCCTGGTGATGGCCGAGGCGCTGCTGGCCCACGACCCCACCGCCGCCGAAGGCCTGCTGGCGCCCCGTTTCAACGCGCTGGTACGCAAGGAGGCCTGCGCGGCCGTCGCGCGTGAGATTGATCTGGGTGCGGTGCTGAAACTGGGGCGCTCCGAAATGCTGTCCGGCGGGCGCCGCAAGGAGGCTCTCTTGGGCGACGCGATGGAGGCGGTGATTGCCGCCGTCTATCAGGACGCCGGATTCGAGGCCGCGCGCAGTGTCATCATGGCACATTGGGCCGCGCGCATCGAGGCAGTCGAACAGGATGCGCGCGATCCCAAGACCGCGCTGCAGGAATGGGCGCAGGCGCGCGGGATGCCGCCGCCGCGCTACGTGCAGACGGCCCGCAGCGGACCCGACCATGCGCCGGTCTTTACCATCGCAGCCCGGCTCGAGAACGGCGTCGAAGCGGCGGCGACTGCCGGGTCCAAACGCCAAGCCGAACAACTGGCGGCCAGGGCGCTGATGGACCGGCTGCTGGGCGGCGCTTGAACGGCCGCAGGAGGCAATCCCCCCTGCCCACTGGGCAAGCGCGCGCCAATCGGGTAGGTCTGCGGCTTGCAACCGATGGAACACAGCCACATGAGCACACGCGCCGGATTCGTAGCCCTGATCGGAGAGCCGAACGCAGGAAAGTCGACCCTGCTGAACCGCATGGTCGGCGCCAAGGTCAGCATCGTCACCCACAAGGTGCAGACGACCCGCGCGCGCATTCGCGGCGTCGCCATTGAAGGCGACGCGCAGCTGGTGTTTGTCGACACGCCGGGCCTGTTCAAACCGCGCCGCAGGCTCGACCGCGCCATGGTCGCGGCCGCATGGGGTGGCGCCGCAGACGCCGATGTCGTGGTTCTGCTGATCGAGGCGAATCGAGGGATCACCGAAGGGGTTGAGCGCATCCTCCAGAATCTCGGCGAGGTGACGAAGGGCCGCAAGGTCGCACTGGCCATCAACAAGATCGACCGCGTGCAATCGCCCGCGCTGCTGGCGTTGACCAAGGACATGAACGACCGGTTCCCGTTCGTCGAAACGTTCATGATCTCTGCCGAAAAGGGACACGGCGTTGACGCCCTGCGCCAATGGCTGGCGGGTCAATTGCCCGAAGGTCCGTGGCTCTACCCCGAAGACCAGATCGCCGATCTGCCGCTGCGCATGATCGCCGCCGAAATCACGCGAGAGAAACTGACCCTGCGCCTGCATCAGGAATTGCCCTATCAGCTGACCGTCGAGACGGAAAACTGGGAAGAGCGCGATGACGGCTCGGCCCGCATAGATCAACTGATCTACGTCATGCGCGACGGCCACAAGGGTATCGTGTTGGGTCACAAGGGCGAGACGATCAAGCAGGTCGGCGCCGCCGCCCGCGCTGAACTGGAGGAATTCCTCGGTCGCCGCGTCCACCTTTTCCTGCAGATCAAGGTCCGTCCGAACTGGCTGGAAGAGGCCGAGCGCTATTCTGAAATGGGCCTCGATTTCAAGGACGGAAACTGATGCGCCCCCTTGTCTTTCAATGTTCCAAAAATACTCAAATCCCGCGGCCGGCATGACGCGCCTCACGGCAGAATTCTGGGTCCATGCCTATCTGAGCCGCCTGCGGGGCATGACCATTCCTGCCTTTATCACCGCGCATGGCGACAACACGTCGGGCGCCGTGCTGGTCAAGCTGAACACGCTCGACGGCCACGCTGCGGCCTATCAGCGCAGTTTCGATTTGATGAGCGGCGCACGCAAATGGGATGTCCTGATAGAGGGCAGTGAGCCTGAAGTCGATGCGGCTATCGCGCGCCAACGCGGTTTCGATCCCGATCTCTGGGTTGTCGAGGTCGAAGACCGCGCAGGGCGGCACCTGCTGGACCAGCCTGGCCTTGCGGAATGACGTGGCCGTCATGGCTTTGCCTCGCGCGCGACGTCGCGTGCCGTTAGGATAGGCGTCCATGGAGTGGCGCGATCAAGGCATCTTGCTGTCGGTACGCAGGCATGGAGAGAGTGCCGCGATCATCGACGTCCTGACTCCCCAGCGGGGCCGCCATGCCGGTATCGTGCGCGGGGGGGCGTCGCGGCGGCTGGCGCCGATCCTGCAGCCCGGTGCGCAATTGGACCTCTCGTGGCGCGCCCGCCTTGAGGATCATCTGGGCGCTTTCACGGTCGAGCCTGTACGCTCACGCGCGGCGCTGGTGATGGACGACCGCTTGGCGCTGGCGGGGCTGAATGCGGTGACGTCGCTCCTGCTTTTTGCACTGCCCGAGCGCGAGGCGCATCTAGCGCTCTATCACCGGACCGAGACGCTCCTGGATCTGATGGGCGCAGGCGAGGTTTGGCCGCTGGCCTATTTGCGCTGGGAAATGGCTTTGTTGCAGGAAATGGGCTTTGGACTTGATCTGTCGGCCTGCGCGGTGCGCGGCGCACGCGCGAACGACCTCACCTATGTGTCGCCCCGCAGCGGGCGGGCGGTGTCGCGCGCCGGTGCGGGCGACTGGGCTGACCGCCTGCTGCCGCTGCCGCCCTGCATGCTGGGCCACGGCACCGCGCCAGATGACGAGATCGCCGAAGGGCTGCGCACCACCGGCTATTTCCTGCATAACCGACTGGCGCCCGAGCTGGGCAACAAGCCGCTGCCGGACGCGCGCGCGCGGTTCATAGCGCGCTTTGATGCGCGCGCGGCGCGCGGCGGTGAACTCGATTGAGTATTTTTGGAACGATGAAAGCCATCAAAGTGCCTCAGCCTGCAAGTGGGACGCGCTGGATCAAATGGAAATTTCCGCCCGCATCTTCGCCTGTCAGGCTGAGCGCATCCAAAGTGTAGGGACGCGGCAGGAGAGGTGCCACAACCGGGGCAAGCGCGGCGTGGGTGCTGGCGGTGTCCGCGCGTGATTGTTTGCCGGTCAGCGTCATATGCCAACCAAAGCAGTCCATGACATGCGGATAGCCCCAGCAATGTAGATTCTGCGATTGCGCGGCGTTGAGGGTGGATTTGTCGTAGCGCGCAATCTCGGCTGCCGTCGGCACTGCGCGAAAGACGTCGAATTCGCGAACGACGTCGGCCGCGACCGCATTGATACTGGTCGTGTCGCCCAACGGTACCAGTGCCGAAAACCGGCCAAGACGTGCAAGTTCCAGCCTGGCGCAGCGGGCCGGGGCGCGAGTGGCGCAAAAGGCGAAAAGTGCCGCCGTCAACGCCCTCTCGCATTGCTCCGGAGCAAGGCGGAATGGCGGTTTGATCGTGGCGTGAAAGCCGTAGCGGCGCGGCGTTTCGGTCAGTGTATCCAAGGCAGCCGGAAGGCCGGAGACGGCGGGCCGCGCGACAGGGCGGCGTCCCTGCGCGATGTCCCAGCCCAGCCACTCTGCGCCGAACCGGGCCAGCGGGCCGGGCGGCGGAGTGTAGTAGATGGCATAGCGGCGATAGGCGGATGGGGGCATGTGGCTCATCTTGGGCGCAAGTGTGAGTTGGCTATCGCATATATATCGCGGGCGTCCAACGCATCCCTGCTGGTGTCTTTGACACGGCCGCCCATGGGCCGCATAACTTACTGATAATGCGTCAGTCAAAAAGAGATGCCATGACCGCCAAACCCGTTTTTGATGTTCCGCCAGCGCCCCATGTGGCGATTTCGGGCTCTGCGCAGGTTTTCCCCGTGCGTCGGGTGTTCTGCATCGGGCGGAACTATGCTGCGCACGCGGCGGAGATGGGCAACGAGGTGGACCGCACCGCGCCGTTCTACTTCACCAAGTCGGCCCATGCGGTCATCCCATCGGGCAGCGCCATTCCCTATCCGCCGGGCACGCGCGATTGTCATTACGAGATGGAGTTGGTCATCGCCATCGGCGCGGATGCGTTCGAGGTGACCGCAGACGGGGCACCCGGCGCCGTCTATGCGTATGCCTGCGGCATCGACCTGACCCGGCGCGATCTGCAAGGCGCAGCCAAGCAGGGGCGCAAGCCGTGGGATCTGGGCAAGGATTTCGAGAATTCCGCCATTGTCGGAGCGATCACGCTTGCGGGTGACTTTGGCCGACTGAGTGATCAGGCGATCACTCTGGATCTGGACGGACGGCGCGTTCAGGAGGCGCGGCTGTCGGATATGGTCTGGAGCGTGCCCGAGATTGTTGCGCACCTGTCGCGCTATTACCATTTGGCGCCGGGGGATCTGATCTTTACTGGCACGCCTGCGGGTGTCGGACCGGTGGTGCCGGGCAGTGTGCTGAGCGGGCGTATTGACGGGCTGAACCCGATTACCCTGACGATCGAGGGGCAGGCATCCAAGGCCAGCGCGTGAGGAAATGTCGCGCAGGGGTATTTGGACCAAGAAAAAGCCAGATAGAGTGACACGCGGCACCGCAAGATTTCTGCGGTGCCGTGCGAATTTTCAGCCCAGCAAGCGGCGGGCGATGACCTGCGCCTGAATTTCCGCCGCGCCCTCGAAGATGTTGAGGATGCGCGCGTCGCACAGGATGCGGCTGATCTTGTATTCCAGCGCGAACCCGTTGCCACCGTGGATCTGCAATCCGTTGTCGGCAGCGGCCCATGCGACGCGGGCGCCCAGCAGCTTGGCCATGCCGGCCTCGACATCACAGCGGCGCCCCTCGTCCTTTTCCCAGGCTGAGAAATAGGTCAGCTGGCGGGCGATCATGATCTCGACCGCCATCATTGCCAATTTGCCGGACACGCGCGGGAAGTCGATCAGCGGCTTGCCGAACTGCTTGCGGTCCTGCGCGTATTGCATCGCCACGTCGAGCGCCGATTGTGCCACGCCTATCGCCCGGGCGGCTGTCTGGATGCGGGCGGATTCGAAGGTTTCCATCAGTTGCTTGAAGCCCTTGCCCTCTTCGCCGCCCAAGAGGTTCTCGCCCTTGACGCGGAAATTGTCGAAGGCCAGTTCGTATTCCTTCATGCCGCGGTAGCCCAGCACTTCGATCTCGCCGCCGCTCATCCCATCTGTGGGGAAGGGGGCCTCGTCCGTGCCGGGGATCTTCTCGGCAAGGAACATCGACAGACCCTTGTGGTCGGTAGTGGCAGGATCGGTGCGCGCCAGCAGCGTCATCACATGGGTGCGCGCGGCGTGGGTGATCCACGTCTTGTTGCCGGTGACGCGGTAGTCATCGCCGTCCTTCACCGCGCGGGTGCGCAGCGCGCCCAAATCGGAGCCTGTGTTCGGTTCGGTAAAGACCGCCGTCGGCAGGATTTCGGCGCTGGCGAGTTTGGGCAGCCAGTGCGCCTTTTGCGCGTCGGTGCCGCCGCATATGATCAGTTCGGCCGCGATTTCGCTGCGAGTGCCGAGGCTGCCGACGCCGATATAGCCGCGGCTGAGTTCTTCGGAGACGACAACCATCGACGCCTTGCTGAGGCCCAGCCCGCCGAATTCCTCGGGGATGGTCAGGCCAAAGACACCCATTTCGGCCAGCTCCTCGATGATTTCCATCGGGATCAATTCATCGTTGAGGTGCCAGTCATGTGCGTGCGGCTCCACCCGGTCGACGGCATAGCGCCGGAACTGCTCGCGGATCATCTCCAGCTCGTCATCCAGACCGGTGCGGCCCACGGTGATTTCGGCGACGCGTTCCTGCATCAGCTGGACCAGGCGCGTCCGCGCCGCCTGACTGTTGCCGACTTGGGTCAGCATCAGGATTTCGGGCGTCATCAGGCCGCGCATGTCGTCCTGCGACAAACCGATATCTTGCAAACGCAGCATTTCGCCTTGGCTCATCGGGATGCCGCCGAGGATCTGAGCGAGGTATTCGCCAAACGCGATTTGATGGATCAGCGCTTCGACCTCGCCAAATGTGCCATCGGCCTGCAGCCGATCTGCCCAGGCCTGCATCTGGTGCAACGCTTCGGAATAGGTGGCCAGCCAGGCGAGACCATGCGCCGCGGTCTGATGCTGTTCGATCAGGCCGCCTGAGACGCGTCCGCCCTCTGACACCAGTGTCTTGACGCTGGATTTGGCGGTCGCCAACAGCGCCGCCACCGGGGCGAGGCTGGCGCGGCTCAGATCCGCGAGATTGTCCAGAAGTACGGTATCCGTTGTCATTTCGATTTGTCCATCATGGGCCATTTTTTGATCCTCTCAAACTTGCAGATCGTCCTAGTCATTTTGCAGGTGCAGCGCAACTATTATACCTTTGGGCGGGCCATTTTGGATTTATCTTGCGCGACATTTTTCCGCAGGCTGGACATTGTGCGTTGATTTGGCATTGCCGAGTACCATTTATCGCGCGCATGGCGGAGCCGCCAGCATACCCCCCCCCGGTCCGTGCCACCGGCCGGGTCTGCATGCGCCGCCGGGGCACCGGCGCGGCGCGAATCGGTGCCGCCAGCGGTGCGCGCAGCGTGTAGCCGGAAACCGGCTGACCTTGAGTTTTACCGCAATTTCTGAGTTAGGCGCGGATTATCGCTGGATTTATCGCACCCTTGTCGCGCTTTGTGTTTTTGTTTCCGCGCTTTGCACCTATACTGACAGGATCGCTGCAATTGCGAAATACACAGGACCGGGGGACTTTGCCGATGATCCGATCGGAGTTGATTCAGAAAATTGCCGATGAAAATCCTCATCTGTACCAACGGGATGTGGAGCGGATCGTGAACACGGTCTTCAACGAAATCACCGATGCCATGGCATCGGGCAATCGGGTGGAACTGCGCGGCTTCGGCGCTTTCTCGGTAAAGAAGCGCGATGCGCGCGTGGGACGGAACCCGCGCACCGGCGAATCCGTTCCTGTCGAAGAGAAACACGTGCCCTTCTTCAAGACCGGCAAACTCCTTCGGGACCGGCTGAACGGAAAGTAAAACATGCGCTACATTCGCTATGCCTCCATCGCCATCTTCGCGCTGGCCCTGATCCTTATCGCGCTGGCAAACCGCGTGACCGTCCCCGTCCGCATGGTCCCGGGCGAATTGAGCGGGTTCACGGCGCTTAGCCCCGCCATGGAAGTGCCGCTGTTCGTCGTGATCTTTGGCAGTATCTTGGCCGGGCTTGTCCTTGGCTTCATCTGGGAATGGATTCGCGAAGCAGGTGAGCGGGCTGCGGCCGCCAAACAAGCGCGCGAAATGGCGCGCATGCGGGCCGAGATCAAGCGCCTCAAGCGGGAAAAGCATGAGGGCAGTGACGAGGTGATCGCCCTGCTGGACGACGGCCGCTGAGGCGTCATGCGCGATACCATCCGGATCAAGATGTGCGGCCTGACGCAGCCCGCTGACGTTGCTGCCGCTGCGGCGTCGGGGACGGATTACGTCGGATTTGTCTTTTTCACTCGATCACCGCGCCATGTCACCCATGACACCGCCGCCGCGCTCGCGGCCGCTACGCCCGGTGGCATCACCAAGGTTGCGCTGACGGTGGACGCGGATGACGCGCAGTTGGACGCGCTGGTTGCTGCCGTGCCGCTGGACATGCTGCAGCTGCATGGATCGGAAACGCCCCCGCGCGTGTCTGACATCAAGGCGCGCTATGGGCTACCGGTGATGAAGGCCGTCGGCATTGCCGGGCCGGAAGATCTGCCGCAGATCGACCGCTATGCGGGCGTTGCCGACCAATTACTGATCGACGCCAAACCGCCCAAGGACGCGCCGCTGCCGGGAGGCAATGCGCTGGCGTTTGACTGGTCGCTGATCGCCGGGCGCGACTGGGCGCTGCCATGGATGCTGGCCGGGGGGCTGACGCCCGGCAATGCGGCCGAGGCGGTGCGCCGCACCGGCGCGAACCAGCTCGACGTCAGCTCTGGCATCGAGAGCGCGCCGGGCGTCAAGGATGCGGCGCTGATGCGCGCTTTCGCGCAGGCCGCCCGAGGGTAGAGCGCCGTCCTTTTCGCTGGAAAAACCCTGCGTCGTCCCATATTCACCGGGACATGCGCATCACGGGAGAGGCCAGCGATATGAACGATCTATTCAACTCATTCATGACCGGGCCCGATGAGAAGGGCCGTTTTGGCGATTTCGGCGGGCGTTTCGTCAGCGAGACGCTGATGCCGCTGATCCTGGAGCTCGAAGAGCAGTACGAGCACGCCAAGACCGACGACAGTTTCTGGGCCGAAATGCAGGATCTATGGACCAATTATGTCGGTCGGCCCAGCCCGCTTTACTATGCGGATAGGCTGACTCAGCATCTGGGCGGCGCCAAGATCTATCTGAAGCGCGATGAGTTGAACCATACCGGCGCGCACAAGATCAACAATGTGCTGGGCCAGATTATCCTGGCCCGCCGGATGGGCAAGACGCGTATCATCGCCGAAACGGGTGCAGGCCAGCACGGAGTGGCAACGGCGACCGTCTGTGCGAAATTCGGTCTGAAATGCGTGGTCTACATGGGCGCGCATGATGTCGAGCGGCAGAAGCCGAACGTCTTTCGGATGCGTCTGCTGGGCGCCGAGGTGGTGCCGGTGACCTCCGGTCGCGGAACTTTGAAGGACGCGATGAATGACGCGCTGCGCGACTGGGTGACCAACGTGCGCGACACGTTTTACTGCATCGGCACGGTGGCAGGGCCGCACCCTTACCCGGCGATGGTCCGTGATTTTCAAAGCATCATCGGCAAGGAAGCGAAGGAGCAGATCATGGCCGCCGAAGGGCGCCTGCCCGACACGCTGATCGCGGCGATCGGTGGCGGGTCCAACGCGATGGGTCTATTCTACCCGTTCCTCGATGACAAAGATGTGGGCATTATCGGCGTCGAGGCCGGAGGCAAGGGAGTCAACGCCAAGATGGAGCATTGCGCGTCCCTGACCGGTGGTCGGCCCGGCGTCCTGCATGGCAATCGGACATATTTGCTACAGGATGCCGATGGCCAGATCCTCGAAGGGTATTCGATCTCGGCAGGCCTCGACTATCCCGGTATCGGCCCCGAGCATAGCTGGCTGCACGAGATAGGCCGAGCGAAGTATGTCGCCATCACCGACAAGGAGGCGCTGGAGGCGTTCCAACTGAGTTGCGCACTGGAGGGGATCATTCCCGCGCTGGAGCCGAGCCATGCGCTGGCCCACGTGATGAAGATCGCACCGGATCTGCCCGAGGATCATATCATGATCATGAACATGTGCGGACGCGGCGACAAGGACATCTTTACGGTGGCCAAGCATCTGGGCTTTGAGATGGAATAGGCAGACAGCAAGGGCCAGGCCGGTTGTAGTTTCGGGATTTTGAGTATTTTCGCCAAGATGAAGACGTTGGTCCACCCCGCCGCCCGAAACTCGCCAGGCGGAAAGGACGACGGGGCTTCACCTTGGGCGGTCATCGGCTCTCCAGCCTGTACCGCATCGCCATCAAGCACGCATTAACGTTAATAGCGGGTTAAAGATCTGCTTCATCTTGGCGAAAATACTCAAATCTGGCGGCGGCCACACACGTTAAAGTGTTTCGCGAAAAACGTGACTCACAGCTTTTCGCGTAACACGCGCAGCATACCAGCGTTGCGCGCGTTTCGCCTTTGTCTGATGTCACAGGTTAAAGGCGAAACGCTTTAACTTCAGCGTGTAGGCACAGGCTCATCGCCGCGATAGTCGTAGAAGCCGCGCCCGGACTTGCGTCCCAGCCACCCGGCCTCGACATATTTGGTCAGCAGCGGGCAGGGGCGATATTTCGTATCTGCCAGCCCGTCATGCAGCACGTTCATGATGGCAAGGCAGGTATCCAGTCCGATGAAATCGGCCAACTCCAGCGGCCCCATGGGATGGTTTGCGCCGAGCTTCATGGATTGGTCGATAGAGCGGACGTTGCCGACGCCTTCATAGAGCGTATAGACCGCCTCGTTGATCATCGGCATCAGAATGCGGTTGACGATGAAGCCGGGGAAATCTTCGGCCGACGCGGCTGTCTTTCCGAGGTTTTCGACGACCTTCAGGCAGGAATCGTAGGTTTCCTTGTCCGTGGCGATGCCGCGGATCAGCTCGACCAAACTCATCACCGGAACCGGGTTCATGAAGTGAAATCCCATGAATTTCTCGGGTCGGTCGGTACGGCTGGCAAGGCGGGTGATCGAGATCGACGAGGTGTTCGACGTCAGGATCGTGTCCGGTTTCAGATGGGGCAGCAGATCCTCAAAGATCGCCTGCTTGACCGTCTCGCGCTCTGTCGCGGCTTCGATGACCAGATCGGTCTGACCCAGATCGGTCAGTTTCAGCGTCGTGGCAATCCGTTCCAATGCGCCGTCCATGTCGGTTTGGCTGATCTTCTCGCGGCTGACCTGACGATCCAGGTTGCGGCGCATGATCTGCATGGCGCTGTCCAGCGCGTCCTGGCTGACGTCGGTCAGCAGCACCTGGTAGCCTGCGAGTGCCATCACATGTGCGATGCCGTTGCCCATCTGGCCTGCGCCGACGATGCCAATTGTCTGGATGTCCATGTAATTGCCCCAATTGATCGTTCGGATGCACAATAGGCCCCAGCGCCGGGGAGCCGCAAGGGGGTGAAGGCCGTGGCAGGGTACCTAAACTTTGCGATGAATTCACCATTTAGCAATTTCTAAAGGGATTGCGATGATTCTCGTACATGGGTGAACTGAGTGGTGGGAATTATGGCTTATGAAAAACAGGGGGCGCAGCCCCTCGATTATGCGCCGTGCCGGTATGGCGTGTCGAAATTACTGTTTCGCGGTCCAAAGCGCAGCATGGAAGGGCGGTATGCCGCGTTCCTCGGCGGAACCGAGACATATGGTAAGTTCATCGAGCGGCCCTTTCCGGCGCTCGTCGAGGCCCAGACTGCCATGGCCTGCGTCAATCTGGGCTGGCCAAATGCGGGACTGGACGTGCTGGCCTACGACGAAGAGATTTTGTGTGCCGCGGCGGGGGCGGCGGTGACGGTGCTTCAGGTGCCGGGGGCGCAGAGCCTCTCGAACCGGTATTATTCGGTGCATCCTCGCCGCAACGACCGGTTTGTCCAGCCCTCGCCGCTGTTGCGGGCGATGTTTCAAGATGTGGATTTTACCGAGTTTCACTTTGTCCGGCATTTGTTGCGGCATTTGAGTCATATATCACCAGAGCGGTTTGCGATATTGCGGGATGAGTTGCAGGCGGCCTGGGTGGCGCGCCTGACCTTGCTGCTGCGCAAGATCGACGGGCCTGTCGTGCTGCTGTGGGTGTCCGCGCATGAGCCGCCCCAGCATGCGGACGACCCGGAAATTTCTGCTGATCCGGCCTTTGTCACGCGCGCGATGCTGGATGCGGTGCGCGGCCATGTCGTGCAGATTGTGGATGCGACGCTTAGCCAGGATGCGCGGTCCATCGGCACCGCCGGAATGATCCATTCGGAATTCGAGGCCAACATTGCTGCCGAATTACCGGGACCGGCGGCGCATGAGGAGGTGGCCCGGCATCTGGCGCCACTGATGCGCCGTTTTGCAGTGGCTTGACCGGAAGGAAAAAAGGCCCGCCAATTTATGGCGGACCTTCAAGTGCTGCATCAAGACTGGCTTTGTCAGCTCAGCTTTTTGGTCAATTCCGGGACGGCTTCGAACAGGTCAGCGACCAGGCCGTAATCGGCTACTTGGAAGATCGGCGCCTCTTCGTCCTTGTTGATCGCGACGATGATCTTGCTGTCTTTCATGCCGGCGAGGTGCTGGATCGCACCTGAAATGCCGACCGCAACATAAAGGTCTGGCGCGACCACCTTGCCGGTCTGACCGACCTGCCAGTCATTCGGCGCATAGCCCGAATCGACCGCCGCGCGAGAGGCGCCGACAGCGGCGCCAAGCGCATCGGCCAACGCCTCGATCATGGCGAAGTCGTCCTTGCTGCCGACACCGCGGCCGCCGGACACGACAACGCCGGCCGATGTCAGGTCGGGGCGGTCGGAGGCGGCGACCTTGTCTTCGACCCACTCGCTGAGGCCGGGATTGGCGGCGGCTGAGATGGTCTCGACCGAGGCCGAGCCGCCGCTTTCTGCGGCGTCGAAGGTGGATGTGCGGATGCTGACCACCTTCTTGCCATCGGTCGATTTCACCGTCTGGATGGCGTTGCCCGCATAGATCGGCCGCTCGAACGTATCGCCATCGACGACGCCGGAGACGTCGGAAATGACCATCACGTCCAGCAGAGCGGCAACGCGCGGCAGCACGTTTTTCGCGTCGGTCGTGGCGGGGGCGACGATATGTTCGTAATCGCCCGCAAGAGACACGATCAGCGCCGCAGTGGGTTCCGCAAGCCGGTGGCCCAGTGACGCATCCTCGGCAACCAGAACCTTGGAAATGCCCTTGATCTTGGACGCGGCTTCCCCGGCAGCGGCGGCAGAGGCGCCACAGCAGAGCGCGGTGATGTCGCCCAGTTTCGCCGCGGCGGTGACGGCTTTGGCGGTCGCGTCAACGTTCAGTTCGCCGTCAGTGACTTCGGCAAGGAGAAGAACAGCCATTACACAGCCCCCGCTTCTTTGAGTTTCGCAACCAGTTCATCGACCGAGCCGACGATTTCGCCCGCCTTGCGGGCCTCCGGCTCGGCTGTGCCGGTGACCGTCAGGCGCGGTGTAACGTCGACGCCGTAATCGGCGGCGGTTTTCTCATCCAGCGGCTTTTTCTTGGCCTTCATGATGTTGGGAAGCGACGCATAGCGCGGTTCGTTCAGGCGCAGATCGACGGTGACGATGCTGGGCATCTTGACCTTGATCGTCTGCAGGCCGCCGTCGACCTCGCGCGTGATCAGCGCATGATCGCCCTCGATATCGAGAGCGGAGGCAAAGGTGCCTTGGGACCAGCCCAGCAGCGCCGACAGCATCTGGCCGGTGGCGTTCATGTCATTGTCGATCGCCTGCTTGCCCGCGAGGACAAGGCCGGGCTGCTCTTCATCGACGATCGCCTTGAGGATCTTGGCGACGGCCAGCGGCTCGATATCGGTGTTCACGTCTTCGGAGGCGATGACAAGAATGGCACGGTCTGCGCCCATGGCCAGCGCGGTGCGCAGTGTTTCCTGCGCCTGCTTGACGCCGATGGAGACCGCGACCACCTCGTCGGCCTTGCCGGCCTCTTTCAGGCGGATCGCCTGTTCGACGGCGATTTCGTCGAACGGGTTCATCGACATTTTGACATTGGCAAGATCGACACCGCTTCCGTCCGCTTTGACGCGAACCTTCACGTTGTAGTCGATCACACGCTTGACAGGTACGAGCACCTTCATTGGCATGGTCTCCTCAGATTGACGAAAAGCCGCGCGGCGACTTTTCAAAAACGCTCTCCTGGGCGTTGATATAGAAACGATCAGGTGGAAAACAGGGCAAAATCGTCACGTCATGTCGCGGGTGCGGCAGGATGAGCAGTCCGCTCGGCCAAGGGCGCTTTTTCAGGGCTTTCAGCGGTTCGCGCCCGGGACCCACAAGACGTCATCTTTGCCGCCGTTATTGGCCATGCGGCCGGCGACAAAGAACCAGTCACTGAGGCGATTGAGGTACTTGATCGCCGCCGGATTGACCGTCTCGATCTGGGCCAGTTCGGTCGCGCCACGTTCGGCGCGGCGGCACACGGTGCGGCACAGGTGCAGATGCGCGGCCAGTTCGGTTCCGCCGGGCAGGATGAAGCTGCGCAGCGGCTCCAGCACCTTGGTCATAACGTCGATCTCGGCCTCCAGCCGGTCCACTTGGCTGGCGACGACGCGCAGGGGTGGATATTCGGACTCGGCATCCTTTTCCATGTCGGGGCGGCACAGATCTGCGCCCAGATCGAACAGGTCGTTCTGGATACGCGCCAGCGCCTCGTCCGTCTCGCCGGTGGCGTGCAGGCGCGCCATGCCGAGGGCCGAGTTCAGCTCATCGACATTGCCGTAGGACGCGACCCGCGCCGAATGTTTATCGGCGCGGCTGCCATCGCCAAGCGCGGTGGTTCCGGCATCGCCGGTGCGGGTGTAGATCTTGTTGAGAACGACCATTGTCATTGCCCTCCGAACTGGTTGCGGATCGTCACGAAAGCCAGGATCATCGCGACCGCAACGAACTGCGCTATGATGCGCCAGCGCATGAATTTATTCGCGCGCTTGGCGTTGTCGCTGCCTTCCTTGCCGAAGGTGCTGATGCCCATGGCCAGAATGACGGCCACGGCAAGGCACGCAGCGGCGACAAGCAGGAATAGCGGATCTTTCAGCATGCGGATCTCCAGATAGGCTCTGGGGGCCGATGTAGACCTGTTGCCGGGGAAAGCGAAACGAAAAAAGGCTCAGCGCTGCGACCGGTGTCAGGCGCGCGACAGGATCCAGTCCAGGGCGCGGCTTGACAGAATACGCCGCAGGGCGCCCATCGCGTGGGTTGGCAGGGTCACATAATAGCGTGCGCGCGGGCGCCGCGCCTCGATCGCGTGGATCAGCTTGGCTGTCACCGCCGACGGCGGCAGTTCGAACCGGTCAGGGCCAGACGCGGCATAAAGTCGCTTTTGCAGGCCGGCACGGTAATCGGCCTCGCGGGCGGAATTCTCCCAATCGATCCAGCGCTCGAAATGCGGGATAGAGTTGTGGCGGATGCGCGATGTTACCGGGCCCGGTTCGATGAGGCACACCTCTATGCCGGTTCCGCGCAACTCGATCCGCATGGTGTCGGTCAGGCCTTCGACCGCGAATTTTGTGGCGTTATAGGCGCCGCGCCATGGTAGCGTCACCAGCCCAAGCACCGAGGAGCACTGCACGATCCGCCCATGGCCCTGCGCGCGCATCACCGGAATCGCTTGCCGGGTCAGATCGTGCCAGCCGAAAAGGTTCGTCTCGAAGATTTCGCGCAGGGCGCCGGTCGGCAGATCCTCGACAAGGCCGGGGCAGGCAAACGCACCGTTGTTGAACAGTGCGTCCAACTTGCCGCCCGTCGCTTCAAGCACTTCGGCCAACCCGGATTTGATGCTGGCGGTGTCTGCATAGTCGATCAGCGGGCTTTCCAGCCCCTCGGCGCGCAGACGGTCGCAATCGCCCGGCTTGCGACAGGACGCAAACACCCGCCATCCGCGTGCCGCCAGACCATGAGCTGCGTCATACCCGATCCCGGAGGAACATCCGGTAATCAGGATCGTGCGGCCTGTGCCGCCTGTTTTCAAATTCAAATCGGCGCGCCTCAGTTGGATGCGGTGATAAGCCAGTCGGCCATCCACCCGACCTGGCCGGTCTGCATGTTGCGCAATTCGACCCACGCGCCGCGCCGATCCAGCACCTCGACCTGCGTGCCTTGCGTCAGCTGGTCCACCTTGTCGAAATCGGTTCCCGGCCCGCTGCGCATATTGGCGTTGCTGCCCGCAATGCTACGGATGTCGACGGGCTGACGGGGTGCGACCAGCGCCTGTTCGATCGGCAGGCGATTGACGTCCTGGACAAGGGTTTCGGCGTTGAACGTGCCCATTGCCTGAACCGGGCGCTCCGTCATCGCGCTGCCACCTGCCAGGCTGCGGGCTGCTGAGGCCAGTGTGATTTCAATGCCGCCCGGTCCGATGTCGCCGCCGCCGGACAATCCGGCGAGGGTCATCTGGGGCCGGTCAGCGCCAGCGCCGACTTTCATGGATTTGGCCGGGGCGTTGATGCGCGATCCTTTGGGTTTTTGCATGGGTGGCAACGTGGAATCGCCAATTTCGGCTATCTGCCGCACGTCGTCATCCTGCACGGGCGCAACTTTCCGGGGGGCGGCAAAGAGCGGCTTGCCTTTCATGGCAACCTGAAGCGAATTCGGGGAGGGGGCGTAGTCGGAACCGCCGCTGGCCTGATAGAACGCAAAGCCCAGAAAACCAAAGCTGATCAAAATGTAACGCCACATGAATGCAATCCCCCAACGCATACGTCATCCGGAATTGGCAGATCCCGATAAGACGTTATTTTAGCACGATTCGCGGTCGGGCATAACGACAAACCGAAACTTCAACGCCGACAGACGCTTTACGAGCATTGGCGCCACAGCTATGACGCGATCCATGAGCGACAAGATCAAAACTCCCGGTGCGCCTGATGGCGACATACCTGATGCAGTGTCCGAGACGCTGCGCCGCGCCATTGGCGACCGTTATCTGACCTATGCGCTCAGCACGATCATGCACCGCGCCTTGCCCGATGCGCGCGACGGGTTAAAGCCCGTTCACCGCCGCATCCTCTATGCAATGCGCGAGCTGCGTCTAAGTTCCACTGGCGGCTTCAGAAAATCGGCCAAGATCAGCGGCGACGTGATGGGTAACTACCACCCGCACGGCGATGCCGCGATCTACGACGCCATGGCCCGGCTCGCGCAGGATTTCGCGGTGCGCTATCCGCTGGTCGACGGACAGGGCAATTTCGGCAATATCGACGGCGACAACCCCGCCGCCGCGCGCTATACCGAAGCCCGCATGACAGCGGCCGCCGAGGCGCTGTTGCAGGGGCTTGACGAAAACGCCGTCGATTTTCGTGACAATTATGACGGCACCCTGACAGAGCCTGTTGTGCTGCCAGCCAGCTTTCCAAACCTTCTGGCCAACGGGTCCAGCGGCATCGCGGTGGGCATGGCGACGAACATCCCGCCGCATAACATCGCCGAGCTGATCGACGCCTGCCTGCATCTGATCAAGGCGCCGGATGCCAATGACGACACGCTGCTGAAATATGTGCCCGGTCCCGATTTCCCAACAGGGGGCGTTATAGTCGAGCCGCCCGAGAGCATCGCGCAAACCTACCGCACCGGGCGCGGCGCGTTCCGCCTGCGCTGCAAATGGGACGTCGAGGATCTGGGGCGCGGCCAGTGGCAGATTGTCGTCACCGAGATCCCCTATCAGGTGCAGAAATCGCGCCTGATCGAAAAGATCGCCGAGATCATCCAACTGAAGAAAATCCCGATACTGGCCGATGTGCGCGACGAGAGCGCCGAAGATATCCGTCTGGTTCTGGAGCCGCGCAGCAAGAATGTCGCGCCCGAGGTTCTGATGGGCATGATGTATCGCAATTCGGACCTCGAAGTGCGTTTTTCTTTGAATATGAACGTATTGATCGACGGAGTTACACCAAAAGTCTGCTCGATGAAGGAAGTGCTGCGCGCCTTTCTCGACTTTCGCCGCGAGGTCTTGCAGCGCCGGTCAGTCTACCGGATGGAGAAGATCGACCACCGGCTGGAGATCCTTGAAGGGCTGATTGTCGCCTTCCTGAACCTTGACCGCGTGATCGACATCATTCGCTACGACGACGCGCCCAAAGCCGCGCTGATGCGCGAGAACTGGGGTCAGGATTTTGTTCGCGCCACGGACGAGACAGACTATGTCTCGCCTGCGGACGGTGGCGAGGACGGGCTGACCGATCTTCAGCCCGAATCCCTCCTGACCATGCGCCTGCGCAGCCTGCGCCGTCTGGAAGAGATCGAGCTGCTCAAGGAGCAGACCGCCCTGATGGAAGAACGCGCCCAGTTGGAGGACCTGCTGGAACATCCCGAATTGCAATGGGATGCGGTCGCGGGTCAGTTGCGCGACGTCAAGAAAACGTTCGGGAAATCCACCGCAAATGGCGCGCGCCGCACCCAGTTTGCCGAGGCTGGCGAGGTCGAGGACGTGCCGCTGGAGGCGATGATAGACCGCGAACCGATCACCGTCGTGTGCAGCCAGATGGGCTGGATCCGCGCCATGACGGGCCATATCGACCTGACCCGCGAGTTGAAATTCAAGGATGGCGACGGCCCGCGGTTCCTGTTTCACGCCGAAACCACCGACCGCCTGCTGGTCTTTGCCGGCAATGGGCGGTTCTATACGATCCCGGCCTCCAGCCTGCCCGGCGGGCGCGGCATGGGCGAGCCATTGCGCCTGATGGTCGATCTGCCGAACGAGGCCGAGATCGTTGATATCCTGATCCACAAGCCGGGGCGCAAGCTGCTGGTTGCCTCCAGCGCCGGCGACGGTTTTGTCGTCCCCGAGGACGAGGTTATCGCGCAGACGCGCGGCGGAAAACAGGTGCTGAACGTGCGCGCGCCGGCCCGTGCGATCGTGTGCCGGCCCGTTATCGGCGGCCACGTGGCGGTTGTGGGGGAAAACCGGAAAGTGTTGGTTTTTGACCTTTCCGAGCTGCCCGGAATGGGAAGAGGCAAGGGGGTCAGGTTGCAAAAGTACAAGGATGGCGGGCTGAGCGACGCGACGACATTCAACATGGAGACCGGTCTGACATGGCTGGATCCCGCCGGTCGCACCCGCACCGAAACGGCGCTGGGCGAATGGATCGGCAAGCGGGCCGGTTCGGGCCGCATGGCGCCGCGCGGTTTTCCACGTGACAACAAGTTCACGGGATGAGCCTTGCCACCTAAATGTAATATATTATTCGATAAAACAACGATTTTACTGAGGGCGAACCCGCGTGCGGCGCAAGAAGGGCGGCCCTTTCAAGCCGCCCTTAATGTGGCTTTCGAAAGTGCGCCTACTCTGATGTGCGCCTATTCCAGCGCGTTACCCTGCTTGATCATGCCGGTGCCTGCGCTTTCGCCGTCCTGGAACCACTCCAGCTGGTCGCCGTCGATCTGCGCTTCATAGCAGCCGAAATCGGTGCCGGGGTAACATACGCCCTCGTCGGTGATCTCGTAGGTGCCGCCGCCTGCGGCATCGTCGTAAGTGCCATCCTCGGCGAAATAGCTGGCATAGCCGCCGCCGCCCATGTCGCCGGTAAAGGTATTGCCGACCAGCGCCGCGCGCAGCTCGTCTGCGGTGGAGGCGGCCATTGCGCCGGTGGTCAGCGCGCCTAGCGCAAGAGCGGCGGCCAGCGCCGTGCGGGTGATGATCTGGATGGTCATGTGGGAAATCTCCATTGTTGGTTGTATGACACTACATAGGCTGTGCGAGCGGTGTTCAATGGGGCCTGAGGCGCGACACCGGTCCAGCGCGCGCCTTTCCGCCCCTTTGCCGGGCGGCGCGTTACAGCGGCTCGGCGTTCAGCCAGACACCGCCTTCGGGACGCAGCGTCAGGATCATCACCGGATCGGGATCACGGCCCTCGACAGGCGTAAAACGGAACCGCCCCAGCAGCGTTGCAAGGATGATGACGACCTCCTGCATTGCGAAACTGGCGCCGATGCAGATGCGCGGCCCGTCGCCAAAGGGCAGGTAGGCATACCGCTGAATGTCCTTGCGGTTCTCGAACCGCTCGGGGAGGAACGCGTGGGGATTGTCCCATAGCTGGTGGTGCCGATGCAGCGCATAGATCGGTACGATCACCGTGTCGCCCCGCCGAACCTGGCGCCCGCACAGCGTATCGTCGGCCAGCGCGCTGCGCGAGATCATCGCGGCGGGCGGATAAAGGCGCAGCGCCTCGTCCGCGATCTGGCGGATATGGGGCAGGTTCGCCACATCGTCGCCGGTCGCGGGGCGGTCGCCGCAAACGGCACGGATTTCGGCGCGCGCCTTGTCCTGAACGCGGGGATCAAAGGCGCAAAGATAGAGTGACCATGCCAGCGTCAGCGCCGTCGTCTCGTGCCCCGCGACGATAAAGGTCAGCAGATTGTCGCGCAGCTCGGCGGTGTTCATCCGGCGTTTCGTCTCGGGGTCTTCGCCCTCCAGCAGCAGGTCCAAGAGGTCCGGCACGTCCTTGGGTCCGCGCTTGCGCCGCGCCTCGACCGCGTCATCGGCGATGGATTTCATCTGCTTCATCGCGGCGCCCGATATCATCCGTCCGGGGCGCGGCACCCAGTCCGGCAGACCCAGAATATCAAACAGCGAGATTTTTCCCGCCTCGGCGATATAGGCGTCGATTGCGCCGTGCACGGCGTCCGAATCGAAACTGCCATCGCCGGAAAACGTGACTTCTCCGATCACGTCGAAGGTGGTGCGCACCATGTCTTCGGCCACGTCCACGGCGCGCGGGCCTGCGGCGGCGATCCGTTCCGCACTCCGCTCCGCGGCGGCGGTCATGATCGGGGCGAGGTTCATCACGTTGCGATGTGAGAAGACCGGCGCCGCCGCGCGCCGCTGCCAGCGCCAGTGCGCGCCCTCGGCGATGAACATGCTGTCGCCGATGGCAGGGCGCAGCAGGTTCTTCGTGACCAGCGACTTGGGGTAATTACCCTCGTTTTCCAGGAGCACGCGGCGCAGGGCGCCAGGGTCCATCACCATGTGCCACCTTTTGCCGGTGCGCCCCGACACCATCGGCTGGCGCGTGGCCAGATCGGGAATGATGCTCAGCACGTTGCGCCGCGCGGCATTCAGGCTGGCAAAGATACCCATCGGCTGCGTGACCAGCGGCACGCGCACGGGCAGGGGGGAAGGGGGGAGGGCGTCTGTGGTCATGAACCATCATATAGGCGCGCCGTGCCGCCCCGGCAAATCGCCCCGTTTCGGCATATCGTTGCGCATGCTGCGCGGGTGCGCTATCGCGGCGGGGTTCGACATCCAGTCCCAGCCTGCCAAGGATCGCCGCCCATGCACCGCCTTATTGCCCTGTTCGCCCTCCTGGTCACCGTTGCGGCCTGCACAAACCCCAACGATCTGGACAAGGCGCCGGTGCCATTGGGCGATTTCAAGCTGGCCCATAACGTGGTTGTCACGCCCAACATAACCAAGGGACCGGTGTCGCGCGACGCATCCGACGAAGAGTGGATTGCGGCCATGACCAAGGCCGTAGATGAACGGTTCCGCCGTTATGATGGCGACAAGCTGTACCACATGGGCATCTCGATCGAGGGCTATGTGCTGGCCCTGCCAGGCGTGCCGATCATCGCGTCGCCGAAATCGGCGCTGATCCTGAACGTCACCGTCTGGGACGATGCGGCCGGCACGAAGCTGAACGAAAAACCCGAACAGGTAATCGTCATAGAATCGCTGTCGGGCGAAACCGTTCTGGGATCGGGACTGACCCAGTCCAAGGAAAAGCAAATGACAAACCTGACGCGCAATGCCGCCAAGCAGATCCAGAACTGGCTGGAGCGGCAGAAATATCAGGAAGAGTGGTTTGGCGGCACGGCAGCCGACCGCAAGCCGGCCGCCGGACCCGTGCGCGCCGACCGCAAGGCGCCCGCGGCAAAGCCTGCAGTCATCGACCGCTGATCCCTGCAGTCCAGGTGGCGCGGATGGTCCGCGCCACTTCGGGCGGTGTCCGCGCCTTCAGTCGTAGCCATAATGCTCGATGGCAAGGCCCAGCCTGTCACGAGCCGCCGCCTGAACCTCCTGCGGCAGCTTCTCGCGCCACGTTCCGATCTTGTTGCTTCTGAAATGGACGCTGCCATCAAAGCCGGACGGTGAGATCTGGCAGAAATCGGACAGTCTGTCTTTCATGTCGTGAAAGCTGTCGCACGCATCTTCGAGCCGGATAACGAGCATCTTGTCAGCCCCGACCTCCTTCTCATTCCGGATCAGGGCGGAATAGGCATTTTCCAGACGCAGAAGCGTGCGTTTGTGATCGGTCGGCGTCCATGTCTGCTCCATGTAGGAGGCAAAGACATCCATCGGGTGCCTGACCATGTGCACGATGGCAGCGTTCGGGAAGAGTTCGAGCAGAAAACGCGCATGCAGGACGTTGAACGGAGTGTCGTCGCACCATGTTGATGCGCCGGTTTGTTCCAGCGCTTCAGCATACAGGTTTTCCAGATAGAGGTTTTCCAGAAACTGACGGCTGAAACCGATCAACTCGTCCCTGTCTCGCGTGGCGGCGGTGTAAAGCGGGCGGACCAATCTGGAAAAAGAATTGGCAGGCGGGAGGCTCATGCTATTTTATCTGATGAGCAAAGCCGCTGCCAGTTGCAGGCACCCGTTGCAACCGCCCCCAGCCAGAGGACGGCAAAATGTCGGCCCGGCAGGTTTCACCGTTTTCGGCACGATTGAAGGCTTGATTCCCGGCAAAAGGTCGCGTAATCGGTCGCACACCGTAGGGGTATAGCTCAGCTGGTAGAGCGACGGTCTCCAAAACCGTAGGTCCCGGGTTCGAGCCCTGGTGCCCCTGCCAATACATCTGATGTGCCACGTGCGAAAAGTCTTGTACGACGTCCCGTCGGCCAAGCCGGTCCTTGCGCCACTTCCACTAGCTTTCCTATTGGGCAGACGCTCGCTGCGTTCATTTGGCGCGACGGATTGTCATTCTTCGCTTGCGGTATTCCATCGCAGCTGATGGCCGTGCCGACCAAGGTGTATGTCGCGTTTTTTTGTGGATCTGTGCTAAAATACGTCCGAGGCCAAGCGGAATGTTCACACAAGGAGAAGAGACAATGTCCAGTTCCTACACGGGTGGCTGCGACCACGTTCACGTCAAGGCCACCGCCGAGCCGATCGACAACCACGTCTGTCATTGCAATGTCTGCAAGGGCGTGACCGGTCAGCAGTCCACGCATGTGGCGTTCTTCAAACACGGCGATCTATCGGTCGATCATCCGGAGAAAATCAAGCGTCAGCCGTTCAACAAAGACAATCCCGACGGCCCGCTGGAGCTGTGCACCTGTGCCGAGTGCGGTGCCGCCCTGATGCTTGACGACAAGCAAAAGCGTATCCGCGTCGCGGTGCCGAACGTCATGGGCTATGACGATGCCAAATTCCCGGACCCGACATATCACGCGTTCTATGACGCATCCAAAGACTACCCCAAACCTTCGGACGGCCGACCGGTCTACGAGGGCCTGCGCCCGGATTTCGTCTGGCCTGAACCCGCCTGACCGGGCCGCGATGGTCGGCGCACCGCCGCGAGACGAGCGCCGGGAGGGATCACACGCACCCCTGCCACCGCAGACAACGTGCGGCCGAAGCGGTGCCTTTGGATGCCCTTGGTCGCATTCAGAAAGCAGAACCTGCTACGGGAACAGGAAGCCAGCGGTTCGGCTGGCCTTTGACCTTGCCACAACGGCAGGCGGGCCTTGCACGACCACTGTGCCGCCATCTTCGCCAGCACCGGGGCCGATGTCGATGATCCAGTCGCTGTTTCTGGCAACCAGCATGTTGTGCTCGACCAGGATGACGGAGTTGCCCGCATCGACCAGCCCGTTCAGCTGGGCCATCAGCATCGTCACGTCCGCAGGGTGCAGCCCGGTGGTCGGCTCATCCAGCACATAAAGCGTGTCGCTGCGCCCGGCGCGCTGTAGCTCCGTCGCCAGCTTGATCCGTTGCGCTTCGCCGCCCGAAAGTTCGGTGGCGGGCTGACCAAGGCGCAGATAGCCAAGGCCGACCTGCAGCAGAGCGTCAAGCGCGCGCAGGACCACCGGGTCATCGGCAAAAAAATCGTGGGCCATGTCGACGGTCAGGTCCAGCACTTCGGCAACATTCTTGTCGCGGTAGGTGATTTCCAGCGTCTTGGCGTTGTAGCGCTGGCCGTGACAGACCGGGCAGGGCGCATAGACGCTGGGCAGGAACAGCAGTTCCACGCTGACAAAACCGGCGCCTTCGCAATTCGGGCAACGGCCCTTTGCGACGTTGAAGGAGAAACGACCGGCGTCAAAGCGGCGCGCTTTCGCTTTGGTGGTCGACGCGAACAGCTTGCGAACATGGTCGAACAAACCGGTATATGTCGCGAGGTTGGAGCGTGGTGTCCGCCCGATCGGCTTTTGATCAACGGTGACCAGACGGCGGACATGCGCCATCCCATTGACGATCTGCCCGCCGGTGGACGTGTCCAGTTCCCGCTCCAGCAATTCGGCTTCATCGCTGGGAGTGTCCAGCGTTTTCTTTTGTCCCAAGGCTTCGCCGACGAGTTCGACGAGGCCCTGACTGACAAGGCTCGATTTACCGGACCCTGACACGCCCGTGACTGTTGTCAAAACGCCGAGGGGGAATTCAACGTCCAGATCCCGGAGGTTGTTTCGTTCGATCCCCGCCAGCTTTAGCCAGCCTGTCGGCTGCCGCGGTGTGCGGTCCGCCGAGATATCAGGCGAGAACAGATAGCGCCCGGTATGCGACCCCTGCGCGCCCCGCAGGCCGTCTATCGGGCCATTGTAGACAACCTCGCCGCCATGGGTTCCGGCATCCGGCCCGATATCCACGATCCAGTCGGCATGTCGGATGACGCTGTCATCATGTTCGACCACGAACAGGGAATTGCCGGCCCCCTTGAGCTGATCCAGCGCGCCCAGCAACGCCTGGGTGTCCGCCGGGTGCAGCCCTGCCGACGGCTCATCCAGGACATAGATCACCCCGAACAGTTGCGAGCGGATTTGTGTGGCCAGCCGCAGGCGCTGCAACTCGCCCGGAGACAAGGTTGGCGTGCTGCGTTCAAGCGACAGATAGCCAAGGCCAAGAGTGGTAAGCGCTTCGACGCGGGCCAGAATATCGCTGGCAATGCGCTGTGCCACGATGGCCTTTTCCGGGTTCAAATCGCTCGCGACGGGTTTTGCAGTGGCGGCCTCGCGCAGTCGCCCGGCCAGGTCGCTCAGCGTAAGCTGCGACAGCTCGCCGATATCCAGCCCGGCAAAGGTCACCGCCAGCGACGCGCGCTTCAGCTTCTTGCCGTTGCAGTCCGGGCACTCGGAAATCTGCATGAACTGAGAGACGCGTTTTTTGGTGCGATGGCTTTGCGTCGTGGCGAACGAGTGCAAGACGTAGCGCTCTGCGCTGGTGAATGTCCCCATGTAACTGGGCGCCATGTCGCGCTGCTGCGCCACGCGGGTTTGCGCAGGCGTGAGCCCTGCATAGACCGGCACCGTAGGTGTCTCGTCGGTAAAAAGGATCCAGTCGCGGGTTTTTCGTGGCAGATCCTTCCACGGGATGTCGATGTCATGGCCCAGCGACACCAGGATGTCGCGCAGGTTCTGCCCGCCCCATGCGGGGGGCCATGCCGCGACGGCGCGCGCGCGGATGGTTTTGCTATCATCGGGCACGAGCAGCTTTTCTGTCACCTCGAACACCCGCCCGATGCCATGGCACCGCGGGCAGGCCCCCTCAGGCGTATTGGGCGAAAACGCATCGGCGTAGAGAATCTGCTGGCCGCGCGGATACTGCCCGGCCCGCGAATACAGCATGCGAAGGCCGTTGGAGATTGTCGTGACACTGCCGACCGACGACCTTGCGGACGGCGCCCCGCGTTGCTGTTGCAAGGCAACCGCCGGCGGAAGACCGTCGATCGAATCGACGTCAGGTTCGCCAACCTGATCGATCAACCGGCGCGCATAGGGCGACACGGAATCCAGATACCTGCGCTGCGATTCCGCAAACAGCGTCCCGAAGGCAAGCGAGGATTTTCCAGACCCGGAGATGCCCGTGAAAACGACCAGCGCATTGCGCGGTAGATCGACGTCGATGTTCTTCAGATTGTGGACACGCGCGCCCCGCACCTGAATGCAGTGGTCTGGATCACACGCGACGTTCTTGGGCTTGTCCAAGGGAATTGTTCCGGTCTCGTCTGGTTATGGCAGCAACACGGTCGAGCCGGTCGTCTTGCGGCCCTCCAGATCCTGATGGGCCCGGGCGGCATCAGCCAGCGGATAGGTCTGGTTGACCTCGATCCTGACGGCGCCCGACCCGACCACGTCGAACAGATCGGCCACGTTGGCCTGCAATGCTGCGTCAGATTCCACGTAAGTGTTCAGCGACGGGCGCGTCAGGTAGAGTGAGCCTTTCGCCGCCAGAACGCCCGTGTCAAAATCCTTCACCGGTCCGGATGCGGAGCCGAAACTGACCAGCAGGCCAAACGG
This sequence comes from Roseovarius sp., assembly GCA_048267045.1. Lineage (GTDB taxonomy): Bacteria > Pseudomonadota > Alphaproteobacteria > Rhodobacterales > Rhodobacteraceae > Roseovarius. The sequence goes on from JBLWYG010000015.1 coordinate 49,647, forward strand.
GCTGAGACTGTCGAGCGACGCGTCCAGCGTCGCCCGGCCGACCCCGTCGTAAACCACCGGCACCCCCTTGCCATCCGTCAGATCGCGCACCCGCTCGGCCACGTTTTCTTCGGTGTAGTTGATCACCTCGTCACAGCCCATGGATTTCGCCAGCGCGGCCTTTTCCGGCGAGCTCGTGGTGCCTATGACCCGGACGCCCAGATGTTTCGCCCACTGAACCGCGATCAGACCGACGCCGCCGGCGACAGCGTGCCACAGAATGGTCTCGCCCGCCTTGACCTTGTAGGTTTCGCGGAGCAGGTAGCGCACCGTCATGCCCTTGAGCATCATGGCAGCCGCCGTTTTATCCGAAATCGTGTCCGGCAGTTTGCTGAGCCTGCCCGCAGGCATGTTGCGCGCCTGCGCATAGGACCCGAGCGGCCCCGCGCCATAGGCAACCCTGTCACCTTCCTTCAGGCTGGTGACGCCTTCGCCAACAGCCTCGACAACGCCTGCCGCTTCATAGCCCAGACCGCTTGGCAGGGGCAGCGGATAGGCCCCGGAGCGAAAGTAGGTATCGAGATAGTTGAGCCCGATTGCGGTGTGGCGTAGCCGCACATCGCCCGGCCCCGGAGCATCCAGCGTGATGTCCTCAAATTGCATGACAGCCGGTCCACCGGTCTCGTAAAACTTGATCGCTTTCATTCTGCGCTTTCTCGTCGGGGCCTGCCGGCATGGAAATCAAAGGCGAGCGTATCACATCCGCTGGTCAATCCAAGGGCGTCAACCGGCCGCGCCGCAACATCCATCCGCCCGCGCGTCCGGATTTTTGCGCGCAGCAAAGTTATCCATCCTTCGCGTCCGCCTCCTCCAGCATCTTGCGGGCGACGCGGAAACATTCGAGCACATGCGGCACGCCGCAATAGATGCCGATCACGTGGATGATGGCACGGATCTCGTCGCGGCTGACGCCGTTGGTGGTCGCGTCCCTGCCATGGGTTTCCGACTCGTGTACCTTGCCAAGCGCTACGATCTGCGCCGCGTTTTTCGAAAAGCGGCTGACGGGTTGGTTCAACTTCATTCGGCAAGGCGAGACCATCACCAACCGCTCGACCGATTGGGGCGCCTTTACGCTGAATGGGCTGCGCGCTCGCGATGTTCTCACCGCCCGTACCGATGCGAGCCCGACGAACGCCGGTTTCAATTGGATGAGTGCGCAGGAAATGAGCATCAGCGGCCATAAGCCGAGGCCAGTCCGGTTGTCCTATGCGAGCGGGCCGGGCCGGGAATTCCACGGTCCGCGCGAGGTGACCAACGATTTGACGCTGCGCACGGCGGATGTGATGCGGTTGGTGCGCATGGACAAGGACTTCCATGACCAGGCGGCGACCAAGGCGGCGGCGGTCCGACCGCTGACCTGGGTCTGCACCTAACCGTAAATCGACAGCGACGGAGAATCCGGCGGCATTGGCGGCGAGGCGATCTGTAGGGCCATGTTTGCGCGGAATCGGCGCTGCCACGGCGTTTTGGGACATCACCGGGAGACCGGCGGGGCACCTGCGATGACGGGCGCGGCGATCGCGACAGCCGCGCAGGCCGTTGCGGCGGAATGATCGGGACTTGTATCCGCCAGACCTGCGCATGATGGGCCTTGTTTCGGCCGCGCGGATGGTGCGGGCGGCCCATACTTGTCCCGGTTTCGGGCCGTTCGCCGCGATGGCGTTTGGCATGGTCGCCACATTTTCGCCGCAAACCCGCCGTACCCTCTTCCAATTCGGTCCGCGTGTGCGTGCGGTGCCGGATTCGCGTTGGGGCGCGATAGTTGGAGGGTGAGGCTGCTATGGGATATTCGGATGAGTCAAAGTCGAGGCAGGTTCTTTTGCGTGATCTGTTGCCCGGCATGCGGCTGACGCCGCTGCAATCGCAGCCGACGAAGGTGACCGAGGCGGAAATTGATCACGTCATTGCCCGCGTATTGGTCGAAAACCGCCAGATCGAGGCGCGTGCGGCGCTGCCCGAGATCGCACATCAGGATGAACTGACCGGTCTTGCGGGGCGCAATGCCCGCCGCGAGGCGGCACGGAATGACGATGCGGAGACCTGCCGCGAGGTCGAGGCGCGCTGGTCGTCCTGCATGCCCGAACGCGCCCGGCCAGCCGAAATCGAGGATTTGACTGGCCGAACCAAGCCGGCTCTGCTGGGGAAATGGCCCTTGCGATTTGCCGCCTTGGTCGCGGTGATCAGCGTGGTCACACTGGCACCTTGGGCGATCCCGCTGATATTGCTGGCGGCGGTGGTTTTGACCGTCGCGGTGGTCGTTGCGCTGGGTAGTGACGGCGTGGCCAACCTCCTGACGCGCGTGTTTCATTGGAAGAACGCGCGCCACCCCGACCGTGCCGAGCGGTTCCGCGCCCGGGTTGATCGGGTGGCAACCGTCATGGACGCGGCGCTGGACCGCCTGCCGGAGCGGTGGACCACCGGTCTTTATATGCCTGATTTCAGCCGCGAGGCGCTGCTGCAAGACATGGATGAGGGCCGTCCCGATCCGTTCGACCGGATTGCCACAGAGGCGCGACAGGGCTGACGGGCCCGCGCTTGCGGCATTCCTGCAACGGCGCTTGACCACTTGAATTCACCGCGCCCGGCGTTTATGTGCGCCCTCAACGGGTCTGCGCCGCGCAGGGCCAATGATCAAAAAGAAGGCAGCGCATGGCACGCACCAATCCGCTTCAGTTCGTTCAGCAAGTCCGCTCGGAGGTTTCCAAGGTCGTCTGGCCGACGCGCCGGGAAGTGTTGCTGACGACCGTGATGGTGTTCATCATGGCGGCTCTGACGGCCATTTTCTTTGCGCTGGTCGATCTGGGGATTCGCAGCGGCCTTCAGGCTGTTTTGAGCTTTTTTGGCTGATTGCCATCGGTCCGGTCTGCGTTTCTGGAGGCAGGCCCTTGAACCCCATGGCGATCAAAGGTAATTGCTGCAAAATTCTGCAATATGGCGCGCGGCGATTCGAGCCCCGCGCCGATTTTGTTTAGCGGACGTCCGGCAGGGCGCCGTGCCACACCGGCGCGGCAAGTCGGGCAGGACAGGAAACTCTGGCCAATGGGGCCGGTTGATACGAGGAATGGCTCAGCATGGCAAAGCGGTGGTACTCGGTGAGCGTTCTTTCGAACTTCGAAAAGAAGATCGCCGAGCAGATCAGGACCTCGGTCGTCGAGAATGGCCTCGAAGAAGATATCGACGAGGTGCTGGTGCCGACCGAAGAAGTGATCGAGGTGCGGCGCGGCAAGAAGGTGACGGCCGAGCGGCGGTTCATGCCCGGCTATGTTCTGGTGCGCATGGAGATGTCCGACAAGGGCTATCACATGATCAACTCGATCAACCGCGTCACTGGCTTCCTCGGCCCTCAGGGCCGCCCGATGCCGATGCGCGATTCCGAAGTGCAGGCCATCCTCGGCCGCGTTCAGGAAGGCGAGGACAGCCCGCGCACGCTGATCCACTTCGAGATCGGCGAAAAGGTCAAGGTCAACGACGGCCCGTTCGAGGGCTTCGACGGATCGGTCGAGAATGTCGATGAAGAAAACCAGCGCCTCAAGGTGTCGGTGTCGATCTTCGGCCGGGAAACCCCGGTCGAACTGGAATTCACGCAGGTGTCCAAGCAATAGGAACTGCGCGATGCGCCCGGATTTTTCCGGGCATCATGTGGGAGGCAAGGGGGCCGCGGCACCCGAACCGGACCACACAACCAAGTCGGCCTTGGGGCGCGCCCCAAGGCCCGTTGAAATGGAAGGAGAGGCCTCATGGCCAAGAAACTCGCCGGGAAGATGAAGCTGCAGGTGAAAGCCGGGCAAGCCAACCCCAGCCCGCCCGTCGGTCCCGCGCTGGGCCAGCGCGGCATCAACATCATGGAATTCTGCAAGGCGTTCAACGCCAAGACGCAGGACCTGGAGCCGGGCGCCCCGTGCCCGACCGTGATCACCTATTATCAGGACAAGTCCTTCGAGATGGATATCAAGACGCCGCCGGCGTCCTACTATCTCAAGAAGGCGGCCAAGCTGTCCTCCGGTGGCAAGACGCCGGGCCGCGACACAGTTGGTTCCGTATCGGTCAAGCAGGTCCGCGAGATCGCCGAAGCCAAGTGGAAAGACCTGAACGCAAACGACGTCGACTCCGCGATGAAGATCATCGTCGGCAGCGCACGCTCCATGGGCATCGAGGTGAAGTAAGATGGCAAAACTTGGAAAACGCACCCGTGCCGCCCGCGAAGCCTTTGAGGGCAAGAGCAACCTGACGGTCGAAGACGCCGTCGCTCTGGTCAAGGGCAACGCCAAGTCGAAATTCGATGAAACCATCGAAATCGCCGTGAATCTGGGCGTCGATCCGCGCCACGCTGACCAGATGGTCCGCGGTGTCGTCGGTCTGCCGAATGGCACCGGCAAGACCGTTCGCGTCGCTGTTTTCGCCCGCGGCGCCAAGGCCGAAGAGGCCGAGGCTGCGGGGGCCGATATCGTTGGCGCCGAAGATCTGATGGAGATTGTTCAGGGCGGCAAGATCGACTTTGACCGCTGCATCGCCACGCCCGACATGATGCCCGTCGTGGGCCGTCTCGGCAAGGTTCTGGGCCCGCGCAACCTGATGCCGAACCCAAAGATCGGGACGGTGACGATGGATGTGGCCCAAGCTGTCAAGGACGCCAAGGGCGGCCAGGTGCAGTTCAAGGCCGAGAAGGCCGGTGTGGTTCATGCCGGTGTCGGCAAGGCATCCTTCGATCAGGCGAAACTGGTCGAGAATGTCCGCGCCTTCATCAACGCCGTGCAGAAGGCCAAACCGACCGGCGCCAAGGGATCGTACATGAAGCGTATCTCTCTGACCTCGACCATGGGTCCGGGCGTGACGATCGACGTGGCAGACGCCGCCGTCGAGTGATCGCAACAGGCGACGAATGATGAAAGAGCGGGCCTTGCGGCCCGCTCTTTTTCGTTAACCAAAGATACCGCGCTTTGGCAGCCGCGGGGACGTGGCATGCGAAGTTTGGAAGACAGCAACAAGAACCAGACGCCACCAAAGCCAGCCGATGATTTTTGCGTGTAATCAGCCCGCCTTATGGCGAACTAAAGCGTTTCGCCTGTCTGATGTCTCAGGTTAAAGGCGAAACGCTTTAGCCTCCTGCTGCAACCGGGGGCCGCCGACTTGTGGCGCGGTAGTCCGTCGCCGTGCCAGCGACGGTTTCAAATCGCCTGCAGGAAGACATACCGCTGCATGGGGTCGTCCATCGCGCGATCAAACGCCACGATCTTCCAGCCCTCGGCCAGTTCTGACAGCCGCTCGGGCGTCATCGAACTGTCGCCATAGCTGTTGGCGGGATCGTCGGGCTTGGCCGCATGCGGAAGAAACGCAAAGCCCCTCTGCTCGTGGGTGGCAAGAAAATGCTGCAACGTCTCGTTCGCCGTTTTTCGAGCGGCGAAACGACCTTTCCAATAGTCCGGCGGGCGGATCGTGATGCACAGCACGCCGCCCGTCTTCACGACCCCGCGCAGGGCGCGCAGGCAAAGTCTGGTCGCGTGTTCGTTCAAGTGGGTGAAAACCGAAAAGGCAAATGCGAAGTCGAAAGGATCCGCGAACGGAAGACTTTGCGGAAGAGAGTCGGATTTGCGCACCCGGTCGCCAAAGCCCGCATCCCGGCTTTGGTCCAGCGATGCCTCCCATGCATCGCACCCGAAAACATCGTCCGAATAATAGGAGAACAGCCGCAGGAAGCGCGCATAGCCGCAGCCGAAATCAAGGATGCGAGCGTCCTGCAGGGTTTTTCCGGTCAGGGCGGTGTAATTCTCGGAACACGATTGCACGAAACTCAGGCTTTGACTCAGCAGTTTCGTTCCCTGCGACCCGGTCCAGCGTGCCTGCACCTCGGGCGGCGACATGGGCGGCAAGTGTTGCGCCAACAGTCGATATTCGGTCAAAGGCGACGCCCAGAGCGCCGTTGCGAAATCGGTCAGGCCAAGCGGCCGCAACGCCGCAAGCGCCGCATCGCGCGAGGCCGGTTTGACCTCGGCTTCGACGGTAGCAAGGAAGTCCTGAACGAAAGACAGCATGATGGCCTCAAAACTGATTTTCCCGTCCGTAACACTCGCCTTAGACGCGAACAAGTCACTTTCCGGTTGTTCGCGCCGAGGTCCGCAACCGTCCCGCATTGCCGCGCTGATCAATGTCCGCGTGCCACCCGGTCAATTCGCGGTGTCCCCACGTAGCAGCGGTGTGACGGGGAAGTGCAATCGGACCGCTGCCCGGCATCCGGCGGACTTGTATTTCGTACCCGAGCGTGAAAAATGCGCCCGGCAACACGTCATTTGGCCCCGAGGGGTTGGCATTGCTTCCACAAACGCTTATGGGCTGCTCTGTGCAGGTGGCATGGGATTCGCGTTCCATGTCTTTTGTGCGTTTCGTCCAAGAAGGTGGGTGGGCCTTGGCCCTTAATATCCTGCCTGAGGCGGGAGTGACTGGATCAGCCAGACATCGTCTGGATGCGTCGACGATGCCCCGTTTACAGGACCAAATGCCGGACATCCTCGTCCGGCTGAACTGAGCCGGGGGAATCTCCCCCGAATATTGGAGTGAAACTGTGGATAGAGCCCAGAAAGAGAAAGTGGTCGAGGAACTCGGCCAGATCTTCGAAAGCTCTGGCGTCGTAGTGGTTGCCCATTACGCCGGACTGACAGTTGCGGAAATGCAGGATCTGAGGGCGCGCGCACGTGCGGCCGAGGCATCCGTGCGCGTTGCCAAGAACAAGCTCGCCAAGATCGCCCTGAACGGCAAGCCCTGCGAATCCATCGCAGGCTACCTGACGGGCATGACCGTTCTGACCTACTCCGAGGATCCCGTGGCAGCTGCCAAGGTGACCGAGGATTTCGCCAAGGGGAACCCAAAGTTCCAGATCCTCGGCGGGGCAATGGGTGAGAACGCTCTGGACCGTGCCGGCGTCGAAGCCGTGTCGAAGATGCCCTCGCGCGACGAGCTTATCGCTCAGATCGCAAGCTGCATCGGCGCACCTGGCTCGAACATTGCCGGCGCAATTGGCGCGCCTGCTTCGAACATCGCAAGCATCCTTTCGACTATCGAAGAGAAGGCCGAAGCGGCCTGACGCAACTGGTAATTCCGGCAAGGGCATTCGCCCTGTCGTTGGAACACATCTAAAACGGAAAGCATGGAAAAATGGCTGATCTGAAGAAACTGGCAGAAGAGATCGTTGGTCTGACGCTGCTCGAAGCACAAGAACTGAAAACCATCCTGAAGGACGAGTATGGCATCGAGCCCGCAGCAGGCGGCGCAGTGATGATGGCCGGTCCCGCAGGCGGCGGCGCCGAGGCTGCAGAAGAGCAGACCGAATTCGACGTCATCCTGAAGTCGGCTGGCGCCTCCAAGATCAACGTGATCAAGGAAGTCCGCGCGATCACCGGTCTGGGCCTGAAAGAAGCCAAAGATCTGGTCGAAGCCGGTGGCAAGGCCGTCAAGGAGCAGGTCTCCAAGGACGAAGCAGACGACATCAAGGCCAAGCTGGAAGCAGCTGGCGCCGAAGTCGAACTGAAGTAATTACAGGGGATTTGGCCCGGGCGGATGTCCGGGTCCTGACCCCGCCAGATGTGGCTGGATCCGGAATTTCCGGGTCCAGCCGAACCTGTCTTGGACAGGCCCTCATGTGCCGGGTGCGGCGCCGGTCACGATACCGGCATTCGTCATTGCGGCGCAGGGCAGGGGGCTTATCTCAGGCGAGGTTCGTGCGATCGGGAGGCCGTCTTTGGGACGATGGCCATGAATGGATCGCACCCCCGCTCTCTCTGATGGCCGTGCGGCTGGGGCCCGACAGCACGTACGACCGTTGAGAAATGAAAGGTGACCAGACACATGGCTCAATCCTATCTTGGCCAGAAGCGTTTGCGTAAATACTTCGGTAAAATCCGCGAAGTCCTCGAAATGCCGAACCTCATCGAGGTTCAGAAATCCTCTTATGATCTGTTCCTGCGCTCCGGCGAGCAGTCCGTTCCCACGGATGGCGAGGGGATCAAGGGCGTGTTCCAATCGGTGTTCCCGATCTCGGATTTCAACGAGACGTCGGTGATCGAGTTCGTCAGCTACGATCTGGAAAAGCCGAAATACGACGTCGAGGAGTGCATGCAGCGCGACATGACCTACAGCGCGCCGCTCAAGGTGACGCTGCGTCTGATCGTGTTTGATATCGACGAGGATACCGGCGCGAAATCCGTCAAGGATATCAAGGAACAGGACGTGTTCATGGGCGACATGCCCCTGATGACGCCCAACGGCACGTTCGTCGTCAACGGCACCGAGCGGGTCATCGTGTCCCAGATGCACCGTTCGCCCGGCGTATTCTTTGACCACGACAAGGGCAAGACGCACAGCTCGGGCAAGCTGCTGTTCGCCTGCCGCATCATTCCCTATCGCGGCTCGTGGCTGGATTTCGAATTCGATGCCAAGGATATCGTGTTCGCGCGGATTGACCGCCGCCGCAAACTGCCTGTGACCACGCTGCTCTATTCTATGGGGCTGGACCAGGAAGGCATCATGGATGCCTATTACGACACCATCCAGTTCAAGCTGGAAAAGAAAAAGGGCTGGGTCACCAAGTTCTTCCCCGAGCGTGTGCGCGGCACCCGTCCGACCTATGATCTGGTCGATGCGGCCACCGGCGAAGTGCTGGCCGAGGCCGGCAAGAAGGTGACGCCCCGCGCGGTCAAGAAGCTGATCGACGAAGGCAAGGTGACCGAGCTGCTGGTACCGTTCGAGCATATTGTCGGCAAGTTCGCTGCCAAGGACATCATCAACGAGGAAACCGGCGCGATCTATATCGAGGCCGGCGGCGAGTTGACGCTTGAGCATGACAAGGATGGCGAGATCACTGGCGGCACGCTTCAGGATCTGCTGGATGCGGGCATCACCGACATCCCGGTGCTGGACATCGACAATATCAACGTCGGTCCCTACATCCGCAACACGATGGCGGCAGACAAAAACATGAGCCGGGAAACCGCGCTGATGGACATCTACCGCGTCATGCGCCCCGGCGAGCCGCCCACCGAAGAGGCCGCATCGGCCCTGTTCGACACGCTGTTCTTTGACAGCGAGCGCTATGATCTCAGCGCCGTTGGCCGGGTCAAGATGAACATGCGTCTGGATCTGGACGCGGAAGACACCGTGCGCACGCTGCGCCGCGAAGACATCGTCGCCTGCATCAAGGCGTTGGTGGATCTGCGCGATGGCAAGGGCGATATCGACGATATCGACCACCTCGGCAACCGCCGGGTCCGCTCGGTCGGTGAGTTGATGGAGAACCAGTACCGCGTCGGCCTGCTGCGCATGGAGCGCGCGATCAAGGAGCGTATGAGCAGTGTCGAGATCGACACCGTCATGCCGCAGGATCTGATCAACGCAAAACCTGCCGCCGCTGCCGTGCGCGAATTCTTCGGCTCGTCCCAGCTGTCGCAGTTCATGGACCAGACCAACCCGCTCTCTGAGGTGACGCACAAGCGCCGCCTGTCGGCTCTTGGGCCGGGCGGTTTGACCCGCGAACGTGCCGGTTTCGAGGTGCGCGACGTGCACCCAACCCACTATGGCCGCATGTGCCCGATCGAGACGCCCGAAGGGCCGAACATCGGTCTGATCAACTCGCTGGCCACTTTCGCGCGGGTGAACAAATACGGCTTTATCGAAACGCCGTACCGCAAGGTGGTCGACAGTCAGGTGACGGACGATGTGCAATACATGTCCGCGACCGAGGAGGCGCGCCACACCATCGCGCAGGCCAACGCCAATCTGGATGATGATGGCCGGTTCGTGAACGATCTCGTCAGCACCCGCCAGTCGGGTGACTACATGCTGGCCCCGAACGAGCAGGTCGATCTGATCGACGTCAGCCCGAAACAGCTGGTTTCGGTCGCCGCATCGCTGATCCCGTTCCTTGAGAACGACGACGCGAACCGCGCGCTGATGGGCTCGAACATGATGCGTCAGGCCCTGCCACTGATCAAGGCCGAGGCACCGCTGGTCGGCACCGGCATTGAGGGCGTCGTTGCCCGCGATTCAGGCGCCGCGATCATGGCGAGGCGTGCGGGTGTCATCGACCAGGTCGATGCGCAGCGTATCGTCGTGCGCGCGACCGAGGATATGGAGCCGGGCGATCCCGGCGTCGATATCTACCGCCTGCGCAAGTTCCAGCGTTCGAACCAGAACAGCTGCATCAACCAGCGTCCGCTGGTCAAGGTGGGCGACACCGTCGGCAAGCATGAGGTCATCGCCGATGGCCCCGCGACCGACATGGGTGAACTGGCCGTCGGCCGGAACGTCATCGTCGCGTTCATGCCGTGGAATGGCTACAACTACGAGGACTCGATCCTGATTTCCGAGCGGATTTCCCGCGATGACGTCTTTACCTCGATCCATATCGAGGAATTCGAAGTCGCCGCGCGGGACACCAAGCTGGGACCGGAGGAAATCACCCGCGACATTCCCAACGTGGGCGAGGAGGCGCTGCGCAACCTCGACGAGGCCGGCATCGTCTATATCGGCGCCGACGTGGAGCCGGGCGATATCCTTGTGGGCAAGATCACCCCCAAGGGCGAAAGCCCGATGACGCCCGAGGAAAAACTGCTGCGCGCGATCTTTGGCGAAAAGGCCAGCGACGTGCGTGACACCAGCTTGCGCGTCAAGCCGGGCGATTTCGGGACGGTCGTCGAAGTGCGCGTATTCAACCGCCACGGCGTGGAAAAGGACGAGCGCGCATTGCAGATCGAACGTGACGAGATCGAGCGTTTGGCCCGTGACCGTGACGACGAGCTGGCGATCCTGGATCGCAACATCTACTCGCGTCTGCGCACGATGATCCTTGGAAAAACGGCTGTCAAAGGCCCCAAGGGCGTCAAGTCGAACTCGGAAATCAACGAGGATCTGCTGAGCACGCTGACCAAGGGTCAGTGGTGGCAGCTGGCGCTGAAGGAAGAGGCCGACGCGCAGATCATGGAAGCGCTGCACGCGCAATACGAGGCGCAGAAGCGCGCACTTGATGCGCGGTTCGAGGACAAGGTCGAGAAGGTGCGCCGCGGCGACGATCTGCCGCCCGGCGTCATGAAGATGGTCAAGGTGTTCATCGCGGTGAAGCGCAAGCTGCAGCCGGGTGACAAGATGGCCGGCCGTCACGGCAACAAGGGCGTCATCTCCAAGGTGGTCCCGATGGAGGACATGCCTTTCCTCGCGGATGGCACACCGGTCGATTTCTGCCTCAACCCGCTTGGTGTTCCCAGCCGGATGAACGTCGGGCAGATCCTCGAGACGCATATGGGCTGGGCCGCGCGCGGCTTTGGCATCAAGATCGACGATGCGCTTCAGGGCTATCGCCGCACTGGCGATCTGACCCCGGTGCGCGAGGCGATGCACCTAGCCTATGGCGACGATGTCTATGACGAAGGCATCAAGGGCATGGACGAGGCGCAGCTGATCGAGGTTGCGGGCAACGTGACGAACGGTGTCCCCATTGCGACGCCGGTCTTTGACGGTGCGAAAGAGGCGGACGTGAACGACGCGCTCAGCCGGGCCGGGTTCGACACGTCGGGCCAGTCGATCCTGTTTGATGGCCGAACGGGCGAGCAGTTTGCCCGCCCCGTGACCGTCGGCATGAAGTATCTGCTGAAACTGCACCACCTTGTTGATGACAAGATCCACGCACGCTCGACCGGGCCCTACAGCCTCGTCACCCAGCAGCCGCTGGGCGGCAAGGCGCAGTTCGGCGGACAGCGCTTTGGTGAGATGGAGGTCTGGGCGCTGGAAGCCTACGGCGCCGCCTACACCTTGCAGGAGATGCTGACGGTCAAGTCGGACGATGTCGCAGGCCGCACCAAGGTCTACGAAAGCATCGTCAAGGGCGAGGATAGCTTCGAGGCCGGCGTGCCGGAGAGCTTCAACGTGCTGGTCAAGGAGGTCCGGGGTCTGGGCCTCAACATGGAACTCCTGGATTCGGAAGGGGAAGAATAGAAAATTCGCAGTGATTTTCTTGGCCCGGTTTTTCGCAAAGAACCGGGCGCATCCCCTTTCCGGCCTACCCAGAATTCGAGGTAATTAGATGAACCAGGAACTGACAAACAACCCGTTCAACCCCGTCACGCCGACGCAGACCTTTGATGAAATCAGAGTGTCTCTGGCGTCGCCGGAGCGTATCCTGTCGTGGTCCTACGGCGAGATCAAGAAGCCCGAGACGATCAACTACCGCACGTTCAAGCCCGAGCGGGACGGCCTGTTCTGCGCGCGTATCTTTGGCCCGATCAAGGATTACGAGTGCCTGTGCGGCAAATACAAGCGCATGAAGTATCGCGGCGTCGTCTGCGAGAAATGCGGTGTCGAAGTCACGCTGCAGAAGGTCCGCCGCGAACGGATGGGCCATATCGAGCTGGCCGCACCTTGCGCGCATATCTGGTTTCTGAAATCGCTGCCGTCGCGCATCGGTCTGATGCTGGACATGACTCTGCGCGATCTGGAGCGGGTTCTGTATTTCGAAAACTACGTCGTGATCGAGCCGGGCCTGACCGACCTCACCTACGGCCAGATGCTGACCGAAGAGGAATTCATGGACGCGCAGGATGCTTACGGCATCGACGCTTTCACCGCCAATATCGGCGCCGAGGCGATCCGCGACATGCTGGCCCAGATTGATCTGGAATCCGAAGCCGAGAACCTGCGCGCCGATCTGGCCGAGGCCACCGGCGAACTGAAGCCCAAGAAGATCATCAAGCGCCTGAAGGTCGTCGAGTCGTTCCTCGAATCCGGCAACCGTCCCGAGTGGATGGTGATGACCGTGATCCCGGTCATCCCGCCCGAGCTGCGCCCGCTGGTGCCGCTGGACGGAGGCCGCTTTGCCACGTCCGATCTCAACGATCTCTACCGCCGGGTCATCAACCGTAACAACCGCCTCAAGCGCCTGATCGAGCTGCGCGCGCCCGATATCATCGTGCGCAACGAAAAGCGGATGTTGCAGGAATCCGTCGACGCATTGTTCGACAACGGCCGCCGTGGCCGCGTCATCACCGGCGCCAACAAGCGTCCGCTGAAATCGCTGTCGGATATGCTGAAAGGCAAGCAGGGCCGCTTCCGCCAGAACCTTCTGGGCAAGCGCGTCGACTTCTCGGGCCGGTCCGTCATCGTGACGGGCCCCGAACTGAAACTGCACCAGTGCGGCCTGCCGAAAAAGATGGCGCTCGAGCTGTTCAAGCCGTTCATCTACTCGCGGCTTGAGGCCAAGGGGCTCAGCTCGACCGTCAAGCAGGCGAAAAAGCTGGTCGAAAAGGAGCGCCCCGAGGTTTGGGACATCCTCGACGAGGTGATCCGCGAGCATCCCGTGATGCTGAACCGCGCGCCGACGCTGCACCGTCTGGGTATCCAGGCGTTCGAGCCGATCCTGATCGAGGGCAAGGCGATCCAGCTGCATCCGCTGGTCTGCTCGGCCTTCAACGCCGACTTTGACGGCGACCAGATGGCCGTTCACGTTCCGCTGAGCCTTGAGGCGCAGCTGGAATGCCGCGTTCTGATGATGTCGACGAACAACGTTCTGTCGCCCGCCAACGGCGCGCCGATCATCGTTCCGTCGCAGGACATGATCCTGGGTCTCTATTATACCACGCTGGAACGTGCGGGCATGAAGGGCGAGGGCATGCTGTTCTCGTCCATCGACGAGGTGCAGCACGCGCTGGACAGCGGCGATGTGCATCTGCACGCCCGCATTACCGCGCGCATTCCGCAGATCGACGCCGAGGGCAATCAGGTGTTCGAACGTATCGAGACGACACCGGGCCGCGTGCGGCTGGGTGCGCTTCTGCCCAAGAACGCCAAGGCGCCGTTCAGCTTGGTCAACCGCCTTCTGCGCAAGAAGGAAGTGCAGCAGGTCATCGACACCGTTTACCGCTATTGCGGCCAGAAGGAGTCGGTCATCTTCTGTGACCAGATCATGACAATGGGCTTCCGCGAGGCGTTCCGCGCCGGCATTTCGTTCGGCAAGGACGATATGGTCGTTCCGGACAACAAGTGGGAAATCGTCAACGAGACGCGCGATCAGGTCAAGGGTTTCGAGCAGCAGTATATGGACGGCCTGATCACGCAGGGCGAGAAATATAACAAGGTGGTCGATGCCTGGTCGAAATGTAACGATCAGGTCACCGAGGCGATGATGAGCAATATCTCGTCCGGCAAGACGGACGAGAATGGCGCCGAGGCCGAGCCGAATTCGGTCTACATGATGGCCCATTCGGGCGCTCGTGGCTCGGTCACGCAAATGAAGCAGCTGGGCGGCATGCGCGGCCTGATGGCCAAGCCGAACGGCGACATCATCGAGACGCCCATCATCTCGAACTTCAAGGAAGGTCTGACCGTTCTTGAATACTTCAACTCGACCCATGGCGCGCGTAAGGGCCTGTCCGACACCGCCCTGAAAACGGCGAACTCGGGCTATCTGACCCGCCGTCTGGTGGACGTCGCGCAGGACTGCATCGTGCGCGAGCATGATTGCGGCACCGACCGGGCCATCACCAC
>JBLWYG010000016.1:0-57986 GCA_048267045.1 Roseovarius sp.
GCCGAGACTTTGCTGACGCTGCTCAAGCATCCGCTGTCCCACACCGGCGGCGACCGCGGGACGCATCTGCGCCTGACACGCGAACTGGAGTTGCATCTGCGCCGCAATGGTCCGCCCTATCCCGGACCTGATGACATCACCGCCTGGGCCGCCAAGCTGAACCAGCCGATGGCAGCGCCGTGGGCCGGCTGGATCGCCCGGCATATCGCAGCACAGGATGCGCCCGGCGTCCTGCCGCTGGACACGCGCGCCAGCACCCACATCCAGGCAGCCGAGGCTATCGCGCTTGGCTGTGAGGGAAGCGCGACCAGCGAGCTTTGGCAAAAGGACGCAGGCAAGAAGGCGCGCGAGATTTGCGACATTCTGATCGCCGAATCTTCCCACGGCGGCGATATCACCGCAACCGATTATGCGACCCTGTTTACCGCGATCCTCCGGGGCGAGGAGGTGCGCAGCGCCACCAATCCCCATTCCGGCATCCTGATCTGGGGCACGCTGGAGGCCCGTGTCCAAGGTGCCGACATGCTGATCCTGGCCGGCCTGAACGAGGGCAGCTGGCCCGAATCCCAGCCGCCAGATCCGTGGCTAAACCGGGCGCTGCGCCATCAGGCGGGGCTGCTGCTCCCAGAGAGACGGATTGGCCTTGCGGCGCATGACTTCCAGCAGGCGGTCCTGTCCGGTGAGGTCTGGATCACCCGCAGCATCCGGTCGGATGATAGCGAAACGGTCGTGTCACGCTGGTTGAACCGTCTGCAAAATCTGCTGGCCGGACTGCCAGAGCAAGGCGGCAAGGCAGCACTGGACGGCATGCGCGCGCGCGGCCAGACTTGGCTGGACAAGGCCGCCATGATGGAGGCCGTCACACCCGTCCCGCCTGCCCCGCGCCCGGCCCCCTGTCCGCCCGTGGATGTCCGGCCAAACCGCCTGTCGGTCACCGAAATCAAGCGACTGATCCGCGACCCTTACGCCATTTACGCCAAGCATGTCCTGCGCCTGCGCCCCCTCAATCCCCTGATGCGGGCGCCCGATGCGTTGCTGCGCGGTATCGTCCTGCACCAGGTTCTGGAGCGCTTTATCAAGGATAGCGTCACGGCGCCCGAACTGCTGACGCGCGAGGCGCTGATGCAATTGGCGCAGGAGGTTCTGACGCGCGACGTGCCATGGGCCGAGGCCCGCGCGCTTTGGCTGGCCCGGCTTGAGCGGGTCGCTGACTGGTTCATCGACACCGAAATCGCGCGCCGCGATCTGGCAAAGCCGACCGCGTTCGAGGCGCGCGGCCAGGCGGTAATGGCCGATCTCGGCTTTACCCTGGTGGCCGAAGCGGACCGTATCGACATCGACGCCGACGGACGGCTGCATCTCTATGACTACAAGACGGGCAAGCCGCCCTCGAAGAAAGAGCAGGTCATTTTCGACAAGCAGCTTCTGCTGGAGGCCGCGATTGCCCAGCGTGCCGGCTTTGGTGATCTGGCGCCCTGCGAGGTGGCCCGTGCGATCTATATCGGTCTGGGCAGCACCCCCGCCGAAGTGCCCGCGCCGCTGGAGGATGAGCCTGCCGAAAAGGTCTGGCAGGGCTTGCACGATCTGATCTCTGCCTACCGCGATCTGCGGCACGGCTACACCGCCCGCCGTGCGATCCAGCGCAAGGATGAGGTGGGCGATTACGACCAGCTATCCCGCTTTGGCGAGTGGGACATTACTGACGATCCGGTTCGGCAGGAGATGCCATGATACAGCGCGATGAGGCGACATTGCGCCAGATGGCGGCGGCGCGCCCGGACATGTCGACATGGCTCAGCGCCAATGCCGGATCGGGCAAGACCCGGGTTCTGACCGACCGGGTGGCCCGCCTGCTGCTGGACGGGGTCGATCCGCAGCATATCCTGTGCCTGACCTATACGAAGGCTGCGGCCAGCGAGATGCAGAACCGTCTGTTCCTTCGGTTGGGCGCATGGGCAATGCTGGAAAAGGACGCGCTGACCGCCGCGCTGGCCGATCTGGGCGTCGCGGGACCGCTGAGCGATACCGCCCTGCGCGATGCACGGCGCCTCTTTGCCCGCGCAATCGAGGCGCCCGGCGGGCTGAAGATCCAGACGATCCATTCTTTCTGCGCCTCCCTGCTGCGCCGCTTCCCACTGGAGGCAGGGGTCAGCCCGCAGTTCATCGAGATGGAAGATCGCACGGCCAAGCTGCTCCGCACCGAGATCGTCGAGCAGATCGCGCACGGTCCTGACGCGCCCAAACTCTATGCGTTGGCGCGGCACCATTCAGGCGAGACGCTGGATGATCTGACCGCCGAGATTGTCGGCAAGGCGCCGCTGTTCGATGAGACATGGACGCAGGCGGGACTGGCCAAGGCGCTGGGGCTGCGTCCGGATGCAACGCCCCAAAGTGTGGAAAGTGATGTGTTTCATGGTCACGAAACCCAGCTTTTGGCCAAGTTAGTGTCTGCTTTGAGCGTTGGCAGCAAAACCGACAAGGACGCCGCTATCAAGCTGAAGCGCATCCATGCGCTTGGCTTCGACGCGCTTGCCGTATTCGAAGACGCGTTCCTGACCAAATCCGGCAAGGCGCCCTTCACCGTCTCCACCCGCTTTCCGACCAAGGCAACGCGCGCAGCCTTGGGCGACACGATGGACCTGATCGACGCATGGATGCACCGGGTCGAGGCGGCCCGGCCTCAGCGCATCGCACTGGAGGCGCTGCAGGTCAACGTTGCGCTGCACGAGTTCGCGCAAGTGTTTCTGCCCGCCTACGCGACGGCCAAGCAGCTGCGCGGCTGGCTGGATTTCGATGATCTGATCCTGCGCGCACGCGCCCTTCTGACCCGATCTGATGTGGCGGCATGGGTGCTGTTCCGGCTGGACGGCGGAATCGATCACATTCTGGTGGACGAGGCGCAGGACACCAGCCCGGTGCAATGGCAGGTGATCGACCGGCTGGCGCAGGAATTCACCAGCGGTCTGGGTGCGCGCCAGGACGTGCAGCGCACGATCTTTGTTGTCGGGGACAAGAAACAGTCGATCTATTCCTTTCAAGGCGCCGATCCACGCGAATTCGACCGGATGCAGCATGACTTCGCCGACCGACTCGAGGCGGCTGGCACACCGTTGCAAACGCAAAGGTTGGAACATTCGTTCCGCTCGTCCAGTGCCATTCTCGAGTCCGTCGATGCAACATTTGCGGGGCGCGACGGATCGGGCTTTTCCAGCGAACAGAGCCACATTCCATTCTGGCCCGCCCTGCCCGGCCGGGTCGATCTGTGGCCGGTCAAACCGGCGGTGGCGGGCCCCGACGATCCACCCTGGCACATGCCCGTCGACGTGCGCGCCGAAAGCGATCCGGACGTCGTGCTGGCCGGGCAGATCGCGCACGAAATCGCGCGGATGATCGCCGACCGGCAGCCCATCCCCGAAAAGGGCGGCATGCGCGCGGTCTGTGCGGGCGATTTTCTGATCCTCGTTCAGCGGCGCGCAGCCCTGTTTCACGAAATCATCCGAGCCTGCAAAGCGCGTGATCTGCCGATTGCGGGCGCGGACCGGCTAAAGGTAGCTGGTGAATTGGCGGTCAAGGATCTGGCCGCGATCCTGTCCTTTCTCGCCACACCAGAGGATGATCTGGCACTGGCCGTCGCCTTACGTTCGCCCATTTTCGGCTGGGACGAAGGGCGGCTATATGGCTTGGCGCAGGGACGCCGCCAGACATACCTGTGGGAGGCGCTGCGCGAGCGTGCAGCCGAATTTCCCGAAACCATGCAGATTCTGAACGATCTGCGCGACCAATCCGAATTTCTGCGCCCCTATGATCTGATCGAACGCGTCCTGACGCGCCACGATGGCCGCCGCCGGATGCTGGCCCGGCTGGGTTCCGAGGCAGAGGATGGTATCGACGCATTGCTGTCGCAGGCGTTGGCGTATGAACGACGCGCCGTGGACAGCCTGACCGGGTTTCTGGTCTGGCTGGAAACCGACGACATGGAAATCAAGCGCCAGATGGACAGCGCCGGCGACCGCATCCGCGTGATGACGGTCCATGGCGCCAAAGGGCTGGAGGCGCCCATCGTCATCCTGCCGGAAGCCGGCAAGCGGCAGATCACGATCCGCGATCAGATCCTGAAAACCGGCGCCGCGCCGCTGTGGCGTATGCGCGCGGGCGCGATGCCGGATGTCCAGACCACCATCATCGATGCGATGAAAGACGCACAGGCCGCTGAGCGCGACCGCCTGCTATATGTGGCAATGACGCGCGCCGAAAAATGGCTGATCATCGCGGCGGCCAAGGACCCAGGCGATAGCGGTGACAGCTGGCTGGAAAAGATCGGCGACGGCATGACTCTGCTGGGCGCGCTGCCTCACCGCTTTGATGGTGGCGACGGATTGCGATTGGAGCGGGGCGATTGGGCGGCGGCAACAATCGCACCGCCTGCCACCCAGAAGTCTGAAAAGGCCTTGCTAGAGCCGTACTTTGGAACTCACGCGCTCACCTCGCCGGTGGAGGTGCAGACCCTCAGCCCGTCTGATCTGGGCGGAGCAAAGGCATTACCCGGCGATCCCGGCCAGGACGAAGACGCCGCCAAGCGACGCGGTCGGCAGATCCATGCACTACTGGAGTTTCTGCCGCCCCTGCCCGAAGCTGACTGGCCCGGCGCATCCGCGGCGATTCTGGGCCAAGGTCCGGACGCCGCTGACACAGAGCAGATTGCGGCGTTGCACGGTGAGGTCGCGCAGGTCCTCGGAAACAAATCGCTCCTGCACCTATGGGGTCCGGACGCCCTGCCCGAAGTCGGCATTACTGGCAACATTCCCGGTTTGGGTCGCGTGCAAGGCGTCGTGGACCGGCTGGTCCTTCGCGACAATGCGGTGCTGATCGTCGACTTCAAGACCAATATTCTGGTCCCGGACAGCCCGGCTGCCTGCCCCGAAGGTGTGCTGCGGCAGATGGGCGCCTATGCCGCCATGGCCGCAGAAATCTATCCCGGTCGCCAAATCGAACCAGCGATCCTCTGGACAGGCACCGCGACGTTGATGTCCCTGCCCCTTGACGCCGTGACCGCCGCGCTGCGCCGTGCAGGGGCAACTTGACCTCGGCTGCTTCGCTACATAGGTATCGGGAGAACTCAAACCCAGGAGAACAACATGGCCACCGTAGCCGTCACCGACGACACTTTCGACGCCGAAGTAAAAAATTCCGACATCCCGGTCGTGGTCGATTTCTGGGCCGAATGGTGCGGACCCTGCAAGCAGATCGGCCCCGCGTTGGAAGAGCTTTCGAACGAAATGCAGGGCAAGGTGAAGGTCGTCAAGGTTGACGTCGACAGCAACCCGAACTCGGCCGTCGCGATGGGCGTACGTGGCATCCCGGCGCTTTTCATCTTCAAGGGCGGCGAAGTGGTGTCGAACCGCTCGGGCGCCGCGCCCAAGGCCGCACTGCAAAGCTGGATCGAAGAGTCGATCTGATCGCCCCTATGGCATGAAACCAAAGGGCGCCCGATGTGGCGCCCTTTTTACTGTGTCCAGCCCAAAACTTGCAGTTCCGCAGCACGGCTTCCATATAGTCCCAAACACATCAGGAGCGATCACATGGCAAGCGAGCAATTTCCCGGATGGCATGGCACCACCATCATCGGCGTGCGCAAGGGCGGCGAAGTGGTGATTGCAGGCGACGGGCAGGTCAGCCTCGGCCAGACCGTGATCAAGGGCACCGCCCGCAAGGTGCGCCGCCTCAGCCCCGGTGGCTTTGACGTTGTCGCAGGATTTGCCGGCTCCACCGCCGATGCCTTCACCCTGCTGGAGCGGCTGGAAAGCAAACTGGAGGCAACCCCCGGCCAGCTGCAACGCGCCAGCGTCGAGCTGGCCAAGGATTGGCGTACCGACAAATACCTGCAAAAGCTGGAGGCGATGCTCATCGTCACCGATGGCGCCGAGCTATACGTCATCACCGGCGCAGGCGACGTGCTGGAGCCCGAACATGACGTAACCGCCATCGGATCAGGCGGCAACTATGCCCTCGCTGCGGCGCGCGGAATGATGGATTCGGATCGAAACGCCGAGCAGATCGCCCGCGCCGCCATGGCGATTGCCGCCGATATCTGCGTCTATACAAACGGCAACCTGACGATTGAAACAATCGCCAAATAAGCCGCCGAAAGGACCCCTATGACCGACCTTACCCCCCGCGAAATCGTCAGCGAACTGGATCGTTTCATCATCGGTCAGAAGGACGCCAAGCGCGCCGTCGCCGTCGCCCTTCGCAGCCGCTGGCGCCGCAGGCAACTGGCCGATGATCTGCGCGACGAAGTCTATCCCAAGAACATCCTGATGATCGGCCCCACCGGCGTCGGCAAGACCGAGATCAGCCGCCGTCTGGCAAAACTTGCCCGCGCGCCGTTTATCAAGATCGAGGCGACGAAATTCACCGAGGTCGGGTATGTGGGCCGCGACGTGGAACAGATCATCCGCGATCTGGTCGAATCCGCCATTGCCATGATCCGCGAGCAAATGCGCGAGGACGTCGCCACCGCTGCCCGCACGGCGGCCGAGGAACGCGTGATCACCGCCATCGCCGGCGAGGACGCCCGCGGCGGCACGCGCGACCTGTTCCGCAAGAAACTTAAATCGGGCGAACTGGACGACACGGTGATCGAACTCGAGATCGCCGATACCTCCAACCCGATGGGAATGATGGACATTCCTGGCCAACCGGGCGGCGGTCAGATGGGAATGATGAACCTTGGCGACATCTTCGGCAAGGCGTTTGGCGGGCGCACGGTGAAACGCAAGATGACCGTCGCTGACAGCTACGACATTCTGATCGGCGAAGAGGCCGACAAGTTGCTGGACGACGAAACCGTCAACCGCGCGGCACTGGAAGCGGTCGAGCAAAACGGCATCGTCTTCCTGGACGAGATCGACAAGGTGTGCGCGCGCAGCGATGCACGCGGCGGCGACGTCAGCCGCGAAGGCGTGCAACGCGACCTGCTGCCGCTGATCGAGGGCACCAATGTCAGCACCAAATACGGCACGGTCAAAACCGACCACATCCTCTTCATCGCATCTGGCGCGTTTCACATCGCCAAGCCGTCCGATCTGCTGCCCGAATTGCAGGGCCGCCTGCCCATTCGCGTCGAATTACGCGCCCTGACTGAAGAGGATTTCGTGCGCATCCTGACCGAAACCGACAACGCGCTGACCCGCCAATACACCGCCCTGATGAAAACAGAGGAGGTAACTGTCACCTTCACCGACGACGGCATCACCGCCCTCGCCCATATCGCCGCCGAGGTGAATGCATCGGTCGAGAATATCGGCGCGCGCCGCCTTTATACGGTGATGGAGCGGGTGTTCGAGGAACTCAGCTTTGAAGCGCCAGAACGGAATGGCGATGAGGTCACGGTCAATCAGGCTTTCGTCGACGAAAACCTGGGCGAGCTGGCCAAATCGACCGATCTCAGCCGCTACGTTCTTTGAAGCTGTAGTGCTTCCGGGTTTTTTCTCGGTGAAAATACCCAATCCCGTCTTATCATCTGGCGCGGCGCCCCTGTTACCGGAGGCGCCGCAAATAAACGTAATAGGCCCCGCCGCCACCATGGCGATTATGTGCATTCGTCACCTGCATCACGAGGCCGGACAGCGGCGGAATACTCAGCCAATGTGGCACGTTATGGCGCAGCACCCCTTGACGCACCGGCATCGGGCCGTCTGTATCGCTCCGGCGCCCCTTGCCCGTGATGACCAGAACCAAGCGTTTTCCCTGCCCGTGGGCGCGGTAGATGAATCCCGACAGCGCGCCATGGGCGCGGTCCACCGTCATACCGTGCAAGTCGATCCGCGCCTCTGGCGACAGCTTGCCCTTCTTCAGTTTGCCATAGGCCTTGCGGTCCATCGTGACGGGCAGGGCGCGCATCCGGTCGGTCAGCCCGGGCAGAACATCATGTGCAGGGCCGCCGCGTGTCGCCTTTTGCCCCAGCGCAAAAGGTTTGACCGGTTGGGGCGGCGCTGACACAGGCTGCGCCGGGCGCTGCAGGGTCTGCGATGGCGCTTTAGGTCGCGGCTGCACGGGATCCAGCGGCGTCGCGGTCCGGGCGACCTGGTTCCATAGGTCCAACTCATCAGGGCGCAGGCGTCGGCGCGGCATCACATCGCATCCGGCGCCATCGCATAGGCGCGTTGGATCGGCATGAGGACCAGCATCCGCCCCTCATCGCGGAGCGTACCCGCGGCGCGCCCGGCCTTGTCACCGGTTCCCATGAACAGATCGGCCCGCTGCGCGCCCTTGATCGCCGAGCCGGTGTCCTGGGCAATCATCAGCCGGTGCACGGGCTTCTCCCCGGCCTTCTCGATCCAGACCGGTGCGCCCAGCGGCACAAAGGCCGGATCGACCGCGATCGACCGCCCCGTAGTGATCGACCGGTTCATCGCGCCGCGCGGGCCGTCAGCCGGATCCAGATCGTCGATCCTGCGGAAGAAGACGTAGGACGGATTGTGCATCAGAAGCTCTGCCCCGGCTTCGGGATTCCGGCGCACCCAGTTCTTGATCACCTGCGCTGATACTTGATGCAGATCGTATATGCCGCGCCGGACCAGTTCAGCCCCGATCGAGCGATATTCATGCCCATTCGCGCCACCATAGCCTACACGGATCATGCGCCCATCGGGCAATCGGATACGGCCAGATCCTTGGATCTGCAGAAAAAACAACTCGACCGGATCATCAACCCACACGATTTCAAGGCCACGATCTTTCATCTGGTCGCCTGTTTCGATCTCGCGCCGGGTCAGCCACGGGGTCGCCACGCGCGCCTCGGGCGGCTGCCGGTACAGCGGAGACCGATAACGCCCTCCACGATGCAGCGCGCCGTTCAGCTCGGGCTCGAAATAACCTGTGAAGAGGGCAGGTTTGCCTTCGCTGATCAGGACAGGACGAAAGAAGAGCTCAAAAAAACCACGGGCGCCGGGCGTCTGCTGGGCAAGCGCGCAGAGCGGGCGCCAGTCAAAGTCCTTCATGTCCGGACAAGTCTGCGCAAAAACATCGAGCGCCTTGTCGTGATCGTCCGAGTCCCAGCCGTCAAGATCGGCAAAGCTGAGAATATCGTAGCTCGGCTCGGACGCCGCGGCGCCGCCATGCCATGGCAGCGCCAGCATTATCGCGACCAGAGCCGCCCTGATCATTCGCCCGTGGCGACGAGCCGCCAGTTGGGATCGTCGGCACCCATGACACGTTCGAACGTCCAGACATCTTTCTGACGCTTCGATTTGCCGGGCTCGCCCTCGAGGATCTCGCCATCCGGGCCGCGCACGACCGAAACCAGTTCGCCCACGAATTTGACGGTGATTTCCGCTGTCCGGCTGGCACTGTCGAATGCGGCCGAAGACAGCGTCATATCGCGGATCCCGATAAATTCGGCCTCGATGGTCAGGCCCTTTTCCTCGCGGATCGCGATCACTTCGGCAAAGGAATTATAGACATCCTCCGACAGGAAAGGGCGCATTTCATCCATTTCGCCCCGCTCGAACGCCATCAGTATCATTTCATACGCGCCCCGCGCACCCCCGAGGAAATCGGTCACGCCAAAGGACGGCTCTACCCGCTTCATCTCGGCAAGGGCTGCCGCAGACTCGCTGCCCTCGGGCACATGGTCGATGATGTCGTGATCCGGGCCGCCTTCGATTACTTCGAGGTTATGGGCGCGCGGCTTCGGCGTACCCTGCACCTCGCGCGTAGGCTCGTGGCCTTCGCGAGTCCCCAGAACGCTTCTGAGCCGCAGGATCAGAAAAACAGCGATGCCGGCAAGCACCAGAAGCTGCAAAACGGGCGAGTTCATTGAAACCTCATTCAGGCAAAGCGTTGAAAAACGTGTGATGTCGACCTTATGTAGGCGTGACCGCGTGCCAAGTCCACCTTGGCGCGCCGCAAAACAAAGGAGTCGCCCCTCATGTGGCTGTTGCTGGCGTTCATAATTGTCCCGCTGATCGAAATCAGCCTGTTCATTCAGGTCGGTGGCATCATCGGTCTGTGGCCCACGCTGCTGATCGTCGTCCTGACGGCGATTCTGGGCACTTGGCTGGTCAGAACGCAAGGAGCGATCGCGATGAGTCAACTTCGCGGCTCATTTTCGCAGCAGACCGACCCGACCGAGCCACTGGCGCATGGCGCGATGATCCTGATCGCCGGCGTGCTGCTGCTCACGCCGGGGTTTTTCACCGATGCGCTGGGATTCGCGCTGCTGACGCCGCCGTTCAGGCGCGCGGCGTTCGCGTATCTGCGCAAGCGGGTCAACGTCCAGACTTTCAGCGCCGGACCGCAAGGCGCACCACGCACAGATGATCCGACCACGATCGAGGGCGATTATCACGAGGTTTCGCCCCCGGACGAGCCGCGAGGCCCGTCCGGTTGGACGAGGGATTGAGGCAGCCACGCCAACCTGCTATTTCAGGCCCATATTCCGCCTAACGAGGAGACGAAGATGGCCGAGCAGGAAAACGGCGCCGATGGCGCGCAGGAACAGCAGCAGCAGCCCCAGGTAAAGATGAACGTCCTCACGCAGTTTGTGCGCGATCTGTCGTTCGAGAATATCCTGGCCCAGCGCGGCACCGGCGGCGAGGTCCAGCCCGATATCACAGTCAACGTCCATCTGGAGCCGAAAAAGCGCAGCGCCGAGAACCAGTATGAAGTGATTGCCAGGCTCAAGATCAACTCCAAGAACAAGGGCACCGATGAGGACCTGTTCGTGCTGGAGCTTGAATATGCCGGTGTTTTTCACATCGAAGGCGTGCCAGAGGATCAGTTGCATCCGTTCCTGATGATCGAATGCCCACGCATGATGTTTCCGTTCTTCCGCCGCATCGTGTCAGACGTGACGCGCGACGGTGGGTTCCCGCCGTTGAACTTGGAAAATATCGACTTCGTGGCGATCTACCGTCAGGAAATCGCGCGGCTCCAGGCCGAAAAAGGTCAGCGCGCCGACGCCTGATCGCGGGGCAGCACAGCGTTCAGGTCGACTTGGCCCCAGGGCGGTCTGAACGCACTAGCCCAGTTTTCCCCATAGCGGCGCATCGCCCAATGTCTTGACGAATGCGCGATGCGCCTCGATCTCGGCGTCTGTCAGGCGCGGGGGCAGGGGGCGTTGACGTGGGGCAGGGCGCCATGCTGTATGCGGCTGTGATCCCTTGGTTCGGGTCTGATCGGCGCCCAGAACAAGGTCAGGTTGTCGCCCGCCAATCAGCTCCAGATATACCTCTGCCAGAATTTCCGAGTCCAGAAGCGCGCCATGCAGGGTCCGCGCGCCGTTGTCGATGTTGAATCGGCGACACAACGCATCCAATGACGCGGGCGAGCCGGGAAATCTCTTTCGCGCGATGGCCAGCGTGTCGATAGCCTGTTCCCACGGCAGCTGTGGCAGCTCCACCCAGCGCAGTTCTGCATTCAGGAATTTCATGTCGAACGCAGCGTTGTGGATCACCAGTTTCGCATCACCGACAAAGCTGAGAAACGCCGGCGCGACGTCCGCAAACAGCGGCTTGTCGCGCAGAAAATCATCGCCCAGCCCGTGCACCTTGAAGGCATCTTCGGGCATCGCCCGCTGCGGGTTGATGTACTGGTGGTATGTTCGCCCCGTCGGCATGTGATTCAGCAGCTCGACACCGCCGATCTCGACGATCCGGTCGCCTTGATCAGGCTCAAATCCGGTGGTTTCGGTGTCCAGCACGATCTCACGCATGGCGCAGACCCCTTCTGATGTCATGGACTATATCCTGCACCTGCGCGCGGGCATGTTCAAGCGTGTCCGTGGTGACGACCCACGTGGCGCGCGCGCGCTTTGCGGCATCTGGCATCTGTTTGGCGAGAATCGCCTCAAACTGCGCCTCTGTCATCGTATCTCGATCCAGAACACGAGCGCGCTGGACCTCCGGCGGGGCTGTGACGCAGATGGTGGCATCCACCAGTGCATCAAACCCACTCTCAAAGAGCAGAGGAATGTCCAAAACCGCGATATCGGCCTCTGTCTGGGCCAGAAAGGCATGTCTGTCCGCCGCGACCAACGGATGAACAACAGCCTCGATCCGGGCGAGGGCAAATTTATCTGCCGCGATGATTTCCTTGAGCCGGGCGCGCGAGACGCCATCATCCTTGATGGCGTCCGGGAATTGCGATCGCATTGGCGCCACGGCCGCGCCGCCTGGCGCATATAGCCGGTGCACTGCGGCGTCCGCGTCCCACAGCGCGCAGCCAAGATCGACAAACATGCGGGCGGTAGTGGATTTCCCCATACCGATCGACCCGGTCAGCCCCAGCAGATACGTCATCTAAGCGCGGCCGCCCGCGTGGCACTGTCGACTTCGGGGCGCTGACCAAACCACCGCTCAAACCCCGGAACCGCCTGATGAAGCAGCATCCCGAGCCCGTCGACCGTATGGCATCCCATTTCTTCCGCGACTTCCAGCAGCTTCGTGCGCAGCGGAGAATAGACGATGTCGGTAACAACCGCGCCCTTTTGCAAACCATCCAGCGGCACGCGCAGCGGCTGTTGACCGATCATGCCCAGCGACGTCGTGTTCACCACGGTTGCGCAATGCTCCAACATGTTTCCCGCCTGCACCCAGTCGAACACGCGCACCCGCTTGCCGAATTCGTGCGCCAACGCGTCGGCGCGCACGCGGGTCCGGTTCGACAGCAGAATTTCGGGCGCGCCGGCATGCAGCAGCGCCGCGATCACCGCCCGAGATGCCCCGCCTGCGCCCAGCACCGCCGCAGGCCCTGTGGCCGCGTCCCAGCCATAAGGCGCGCTTTGCAAATTTTTTATAAAACCGTAACCATCGGTATTATCAGCATGAATCTTGCCATCCTTGCGAAAGATCAGCGTATTGGCGGCCCCGATCAGCGTGGCGCGATCCGTTACAAGATCTACCAGATCCAGCACCTTCTCCTTGTGCGGTATCGTGATGTTGACGCCAACAAATCCGGCCTTGGGCAAGGTGCGTAGGACCTCGGACAGGTTTTCGGCACTGACATTCATTGGAATGTAATGGCCCGACAGGCCCAACGCACGAAGCCAATGACCATGAATCCTTGGCGATTTCGAGTGGGCGATAGGTGATCCGATTACGCCCGCCAAGGGTATTTTCTGATCTGTCATGTTTCCAACACTCCCCGCGCCACCAAAAATCCCAGCAGTTCCAGCAGAGGCAGGCCCAGCACATGAAAATAGTCACCGGTGATACGTCCGAACAGTCGCACGCCTTCCTCTTCCAGTTTGTAGGCGCCTACCGAATGCTGGATGCTGTCCCAGTTGCGCGCCACATAGCCCTCAATATAGGAATCGGATACATCACGCATCTGTAGCTGCACAACACCTACATGGCGCCAGACTGGTGCGCCGCCCTCATAAATCACTGCGGCGGTCAGCAGTCGATGTCCCTTGCCGCGCATCTGCACCAGCTGCGCAATGGCATCATGTGGTGTGGAGGGTTTGGACAAAAGGGCGCCGTCCAGATCCAGAACCTGATCACTGCCGATAACGATTGCCTCGGGGTAGCGTTCGCTGATCTTCCTGGCCTTCAGCTCTGCCAGTGCGTCGGCAATGTCGCGCGGTGGCGCGCCGTCGGCCACAAGCGATCCTTTAATGCGCTCCTCATCAACGCGCGGCGGGATGACATCAAAGCTGACGTCTGCATTGTGCAACAGCGTGCGGCGGATTTCCGACGTCGAGGCAAGGATGATGCGGACAGACATGTGGAAAACCCATGGGCAAGTGGCAGAGAATTACCCCTTCTTATCCACATTCAGCCAGAGCCGCCACGAGGTTGGGGGCACACCAGCCTAGCCAGCCTCCGCCAGCGATATGATCCAATGGTGGATTGTATGGAATCCGCAGCTGTAGGAATCGCCTGTCACGCGGGTTATCCCCCTGCACAGACATCAAAGGTCCGGGATGGTTCTGGACGTTTAATTAACTGAGTTATCTATGTTTTATCGGATTGGCATCCCCCTCATTTCCGATTGACCAATAGGTTTATCCCCGGTCTCGGCCTGTGTGGACATATGCGTGTGCAGATCAATAATCCACAGGTTCTGCTGGCCCTACCTAATCATCATCTTTTTCTATATCTCATTCTTTTATTGGTAAGACCTATGGGCGGAGACAGCACATGATCGACATTCTTTCTGGAATCTACCCATGGACAAAATCGCTTCACATCGTCTCGGTGATTGCCTGGATGGCCGGGCTGTTCTATTTGCCCAGATTGTTCGTGTATCACGCTGAGGCCGCGCAGACGGGGGACAGTCGGGATGAGATATTCCAGATGATGGAGCGCAGGTTGCTGCGCGCGATCATGAACCCTGCCATGTTTGCCACGTGGCTTTTCGGGCTAGCCCTGGTTCTGACTCCAGGCATCGTTGATTGGTCATCTGTCTGGCCCTGGACCAAGGCCGCCAGCGTCCTGGGAATGACCTGGTTCCACCAATGGTTGGGCCTTCGCCGCAAGGAATTTGCGGCGGGCGCGTGTGCCGTCAGCGGTCGCACGTTCCGGATGATGAACGAGGTTCCCACGGTTCTTTTGATCGTCATCGTTTTTTCCGTGGTTCTGAAATTCTAGGCTGATTGACTCGCGCTTGCTCCCCGCGTATTCAACGCCCAAGCGCCCCGTCCGGGGCTATGCAATTCCCTGATGATCTAATTGACGTTTGCGCCGATGCGCCTGTGAGGCTGACCCATGTCCGATGATGACCGTTTGAACCTGTGCGATCTCAAGGCGCATACCGCCAAGGATCTTCTGGCCATGGCCGAAGAGCTGGAGATTGAAAACGCGTCGACCATGCGCAAGGGCGAGATGATGTTCTCGATCCTGAAAGAGCGGGCCGAAGATGGCTGGAAGGTTTTCGGCGATGGTGTGTTGGAGGTGCTGCAGGACGGGTTCGGGTTTCTGCGCTCGCCCGAGGCAAACTATCTGCCGGGCCCTGATGATATCTACGTATCGCCTGACACGATCCGCCGGTATTCTCTGCGCACAGGCGACACCATAGAAGGCGAGATCAAGCAGCCCGATGATACTGAGCGTTACTTTGCCCTGACCAGCGTTGAGCAGATCAATTTTGAAGATCCCGACAAGGCGCGCCACAAGATCGCATTCGACAACCTGACGCCGCTCTATCCTGACCAGCGACTGACATTGGAAATCGACGATCCGACGATCAAGGACAAGACCGCGCGAATCATTGATCTCGTCGCGCCCATCGGCAAAGGCCAGCGGTCGCTGATCGTTGCGCCGCCACGCACGGGTAAGACCGTGATCCTGCAGAACATCGCGGCGAGCATTGAGCGGAACCATCCCGAAATCTACCTGATCGTCCTGCTGATCGACGAGCGGCCCGAAGAAGTCACCGACATGCAGCGCTCGGTTAAGGGTGAAGTCGTCAGTTCGACCTTTGACGAACCTGCGACACGCCATGTTGCCGTCTCCGAAATGGTGATTGAAAAAGCTAAGCGATTGGTTGAACATAAACGAGATGTTGTGATCCTTTTGGATTCAATCACAAGACTTGGTAGAGCTTACAACACAGTCGTGCCATCGTCTGGCAAGGTTTTGACGGGTGGGGTTGACGCGAATGCCTTGCAGCGGCCCAAGCGATTCTTTGGTGCGGCGCGCAATATCGAAGAAGGCGGGTCGCTGACCATCATCTCGACCGCGCTGATCGACACCGGAAGCCGCATGGATGAAGTCATCTTTGAAGAATTCAAAGGTACCGGCAACTCCGAACTGGTTCTTGATCGCAAGATTGCGGACAAGCGCGTGTTCCCGGCCATTGATATTTTGAAATCGGGCACCCGCAAAGAGGAACTTCTGGTCGACAAGATGGACCTTCAGAAGACCTTCGTTCTGCGACGGATTCTGAACCCGATGGGGACAACGGACGCGGTCGAGTTCTTGATATCCAAGCTCAAGCAGACCAAAACGAATGCCGAATTCTTTGATTCGATGAATACCTGACAATTCAGTCAACGGGGGAATGATCGTGGAAACGATCTTTGCAATGTCCTCGGCGCAGGGCAAGGCGGGTGTCGCTGTGCTGCGCGTCTCGGGTCCGCAAGCCTTTGGCGCGTGCCGCTCTCTGTGTGGCGACGTCCCGCCCAGACGTGTGGCATCGCTGCGCGTCCTCACCGATACCGAAGGTGCGTTGCTTGACCAGGCATTGGTGTTGACCTTTGCCAGAGGAGCGAGCTTTACCGGGGAAGAAAGTGTGGAATTGCAAACGCATGGCAGTATCGCGGTCGTTTCCGCCATATTGAGCAACTTGGCTGAAATGCCTGGCCTGAGGATGGCCGATCCGGGTGAGTTTACACGCCGGGCGTTGGAAAACGGTTGTCTGGACGTGGCACAGATTGAGGGTCTTGCCGATCTTATTGATGCGGAAACGGAAGTGCAGCGCACTCAGGCGCTGCGGGTCCTATCAGGCGATCTCGGCTTGCGCGCCGAAGACTGGCGCCGGAAACTGATTCGGGCAGCCGCGCTCATTGAGGCAACGATTGATTTCGCGGATGAGGATGTCCCGGTTGATGTATCGCCCGAGGTGAGCAGTTTGGTAACCGGCGTCATCAGTGATCTTGACAGAGAGATTTCAGGCGTCGTTGTAGCGGAACGCATCAGAACAGGGTTCGAGGTGGCAATCCTCGGTGCGCCAAATGTGGGAAAGTCCACATTACTTAACGCCTTGGCTGGCCGGGACGCTGCGATAACGTCGGACGTGGCGGGGACGACACGGGATGTAATCGAGGTGCGGATGGATCTCAGGGGGCTTCCGGTGACGTTGTTGGACACCGCTGGATTGCGCGATACGTCAGACCGGGTCGAGGCAATTGGCGTTGAAAGAGCCAAGGATAGGGCGCGGTCTGCCGACTTGCGTGTCTTTCTGGTTGAACCTGGCGAGAATTTGCCACTGGAACCTCTTGCGGACGATATTGTCCTGACGGCAAAAGGAGATATCCATCGGGTGGGTGAGTACCCGGGTATCTCGGGGCAGACTGGTGCGGGGATCGACCAGTTGGTAACTCGGATTGCCGATATTTTAAGCGAGCGGGCATCTGGCGCGGGAATTGCAATCCGGCTGCGACATCGAAATGCGATGTTGCGGGGAGCGGAGTCGCTGCGTGCCGCGATGAACCTGTCGCAAGATCCAGATTTAGCCGATTTGGCCGCAGAAGAGTTGCGTAGCGCTGTTAGGGCACTTGATTCTCTGGTAGGTCGAGTTGATATCGACAACATTCTGGATGAGATTTTCGCCAGTTTTTGCCTCGGAAAGTGAGGAGTGTTTCACGTGAAACATTGTGACTTCGACGTTCTGGTTATCGGCGGAGGACATGCTGGGTGTGATGCGGCGCATGCCGCGGCTCGCATGGGCGCGCGCACGGCCTTGATCACACTGACGCGCGATGGGATCGGTGTGATGTCGTGTAACCCGGCCATTGGTGGGCTGGGTAAGGGGCATCTCGTGCGCGAAATCGACGCGCTGGACGGTGTCATGGGACGTGTCGCAGACAAAGCTGGTATCCAGTTTCGGCTCCTCAACAGACGCAAGGGCCCGGCTGTCCAAGGCCCGCGCGCGCAGGCCGACAGGAACATATATCGCCACCAGATGCTGTCCGAGATGACCGGTCATCCAAATCTGGCGATCATAGAAGCTGAAGCAGTCGATTTTGCGATGGATGATCAGCGGGTTTCGGGGGTCATCCTGAAAGATGGTTCGAAAATCTCATCCCGATCAGTTGTTTTGACCACCGGAACCTTCCTGAGGGGGGTCATACACATTGGTGACGTGTCCCGCCCCGGTGGGCGTATGGGAGAGGACCCGTCGGTTAAGCTTGCCGAGCGCATGGATGGCTTCGGCCTGACCACTGGGCGGTTAAAGACCGGCACACCGCCGCGGATTGATGGACGTTCGATCAATTGGGATGTCCTGGAAAAGCAGGCCGGCGATGATGACCCTACGCTGTTTTCCTTTATGTCCAGCGGCGTTCAGGCTCGTCAGATCGCGTGCGGGATCACACACACGAACGAGACCACGCACGATATCATACGACATAACCTGGCTAAATCAGCGATGTATGGGGGGCACATCGACGGCGTGGGACCACGCTACTGCCCATCAATTGAAGATAAAATTGTGCGCTTTGCTGACAAGGCGTCGCACCAGATTTTTCTGGAGCCCGAAAGCCTCGAAGACCACGCAGTTTATCCTAATGGCATTTCGACATCGCTGCCGCTTGACGTTCAGATATCTTATGTCAGGTCAATTGCCGGTCTCGAGCAAGCCGAGATACTGCAACCCGGATATGCGATCGAATACGACTACATTGATCCCCGCACTCTGGAGCCGACGCTGGAGGTGCGGGATGTGCCCGGGCTTTTCCTGGCAGGGCAAATCAACGGGACAACCGGTTACGAAGAGGCCGCGGCACAGGGCTTGGTTGCGGGACTGAACGCAGCCCTGGACGCACGCGGTGATCCGCCGGAGGTGTTTAGCCGGTCGACAAGTTACATCGGTGTGATGATTGATGACTTGATTACGCGAGGTGTGTCAGAGCCCTATCGGATGTTTACCTCACGAGCGGAATTCCGGTTGTCCTTGCGGGCAGATAATGCCGACCAGCGACTGACCGGCCGAGGGATAGATATTGGATGCGTGTCGGTAGCTCGGCGTGAGATGTTCAACAAAAAGATGGACAAGCTGACGAGCGCACGTCAGCGCTTGGAGAGTGTGTCGTTCACACCGCGCGAATTGGCGTCATTGGGTCTGCCCGTGAACCAGGACGGAGCCCGTCGATCGGGGTTCCAGGCCCTGTCTTCTCAGGCTGTCGAGTTTCAACATCTTTGTCAGTTGGATCCTTCGCTGTCGGATATCGACCGAACCACCGGTGAGCAGCTGGGGAAAGACGCGCTGTATTCCAATTACATCGCGCGTCAGGATCGGGATGCCGCTGTACTGAAACGTGACGCTGCGCATGTGATCCCAAGAGATTTCGATTACAATTGTCTTGGTGGGCTGTCTAACGAATTGAAATCTAAGCTGAATCAGGTGCGGCCGGCTAATCTGGCGCACGCTGCGCGCATCGATGGAATGACGCCGTCAGCTCTGACGCTTTTGCTGACGCGAATTCGGCGGGCATCCGAGACCGGCAAGACATGAACCACGTTTTGCAGAATGTTTCACGTGAAACATTGGGGCGTCTTCGAACATTTGAAGAAATAGTTCTCAAGTGGACACCGAGCATAAATCTGGTTTCACGGCAGGATCAAAACATCGTTTGGGATCGCCATATTGTTGATTCTCTACAGATATTCAATGCAGCGCCTGTTGCATTTCGGCACTGGCTGGACATTGGCTCAGGTGGAGGGTTTCCAGGCGTGGTTGTAGCGATCTTGTCCGAAGCCTCGAATCCTAGTGGGACTGTGACGTTGATTGAAAGTGACGCAAGGAAGGCGGCCTTTCTGAGGGCGGCGCTCCGGGAGACGGGGGCCCGGGCGATCATCCTCAACGAACGGATTGAAAGTGTCGAACCGCAGAACGCGGATGTGGTATCTGCCCGTGCTCTGGCTGATTTGGACAGCTTGCTTGGCTTTGCGCTGCCTCATACGGCCCGCGATGCGACATGTCTTTTCGCCAAGGGCGCCAAATGGCGCACAGAACTGTCCCAAGCGAAAAGCAAGTGGAAGTTCGATCATACCGTTGTTACAAGCAAGCTTGACCCCGACGCCGCAATTTTATGTATAAGGGAGTTGTCCCGTGCCTGATCCAACACGTCCGAACGGGCCGCGCATCATCGCTGTGGCAAACCAGAAAGGTGGTGTCGGTAAAACCACTACGACGATCAATCTGGGCGCGGCTCTCGCCGAGCAGGGACTGCGCGTCATGATCGTCGATCTTGATCCCCAAGGGAACGCGTCGACGGGGTTGGGAATTGAAGCCGAAGACCGCGAGTTCACAACATACGAGTTGTTGCTGGAAGACATCGACCTGGGGCAGGTCATTCAGCCCACCCGCTCGGAAAACCTGATGATCATCCCTGCAACGGTTGACCTGAGTTCGGCCGATATCGAGTTGATATCAAACGAAAAACGCAGCTTTTTGTTGCACGATGCCCTACGGCAGACAGCAATGGACCGGTATGATCTGGATTACGTGCTGATCGACTGCCCTCCATCCTTGAATCTGCTGACAGTCAACGCGATGGTTGCTGCGCATTCCGTGCTTGTACCTCTTCAGAGTGAGTTCTTTGCGTTGGAGGGGCTGTCTCAATTGATGCTGACCATCCGAGAGGTCCGTCAGTCCGCCAATCCAATGCTGGGCATAGAAGGGGTGGTGCTTACCATGTTTGATGCGCGGAACAACCTGTCGGGGCAGGTCGAAAAGGATGCGCGTGACAACTTGGGTGATCTGGTTTTCAAGACTTTGATCCCGCGGAATGTGCGGCTGAGCGAGGCGCCTTCGTATTCGATGTCGGTGCTGGACTATGATTCTCAATCCCGGGGTGCGCAAGCCTACCGAGCGCTGGCGTTGGAACTGATGAAAAATCGCGCGCCGGTGGCTGCGTAATCTAGGGAGCGTAAGATGGTGGACAAGGTTCAACGGCAGCGCGGGTTGGGGCGAGGGCTGTCAGCGTTGATGGCGGATGTGAATGAGCGGACCGCAGGCGCAGACACAGCGCCGCGTCAGCCCGATATGATGGTTCCGATCGAACGTGTTGTGGCAAATCCTGATCAGCCGCGCAGACGGTTTGATCCTGAACTCCTGAATGATCTGGCCGCCTCGATCAAGGAAAAGGGGATAATCCAGCCCTTGATCGTACGCCGCAAAGATGATGGCTATGAAATCGTCGCTGGTGAGCGTCGCTGGCGGGCTGCACAGCAGGCCAACCTGCATGAGATTCCAGTGGTGATCCGGGACTTTGATGATACGGAAGTCCTTGAAATCGCTATCATAGAGAACATTCAGCGCGCAGATCTGAATCCTGTCGAAGAGGCTGCAGGATATGTGCAATTGATGAACAAATTTGGCCATACTCAGGAAAAACTCGCCGAAGCCTTGGGGAAAAGCCGCAGCCACATTGCCAACACGATGCGACTGATGCAGCTTCCCGAAGCGGTGCAGATGCTTGTCACCGACGGCAAGTTGTCGGCGGGCCATGCGCGGACCTTGATCACGTCGGGTGATCCTGTTGGGCTGGCCAAGAAGGTCATTGCCGGGGATCTTTCGGTTCGTGATACGGAGAAGCTGGTTCGCAAGGCCGCCGAAACTGGCAAGACTGGCGGCGGGGCGTCAACCAAATCCACCTATCGTCCGCCTGCCAAGTCGGCTGATACCAAGGCACTGGAAGATGATCTGGCAGCTAATCTGGGGATGAAGGTGTCTGTCGATCACAAGGACGGCGCGGAAGATGGCACTGTAACGATCAGCTACAAATCATTGGACGACTTGGATGAGCTATGCCGAATCATATCGGTCGGCAGGTAGGGATCAGTCGGGTAGAAGTTCGGCAATGACGGAATTCAGCACCATCCGACCTTGCGGGGTGGCGGCCAGTGACGTGCCATCGGTCCGAACCATATTCAGATCTACCAGCCGTTTTATCACGGATGGGTGGAGAGGGGCATTGGCCAAGTTTTCGTAGCGTTGTATGTCGATCCCGGTGGACAGGCGCAGCCCCATCATAAGGTATTCACCCGCCCGGTCCCGATCCGGAACAGCGGCCCAGGTTTTTTCTGTCATGGCATCATCGCTGTGACCCAGCCATTTGGCGGGATTGGAGAATGCCTCGGTTTCCCAGCGGGCACCGTCCAGTGTAAGTCTTCCATGGGCGCCCGGTCCGATTCCGATGTAGTCGCCTTGCCGCCAGTAGATCAGGTTGTGCCGCGATTCAGCGCCGGGTGCGGCATGGTTTGACACCTCATAGGCGGGCATCCCGGCGGCGGTGCACAGCTCTTGCGTGATTTCATACATATCAACGGCCAGATCGTCAGTCGGCAGACCGCGCAATCCGCCGACGTCGTGCCGGGCGCCGAAGGCTGTGCCCGGCTCGATCGTAAGTTGATACAGCGATAGGTGGTCGACCGCCATCGTCAACGCTTCGGACAACTCGGCGCGCCAGTCGGCCAGAGTCTGATCCTGACGCGCATAGATCAGATCGAAACTGACCCTGTCAAAATGACAGCGCGCTATGTCGAACGCCGCGCGGGCTTCGGCTACCGAATGGATGCGGCCAAGGCGTCTGAGATCGACGTCGTTCAGGGCCTGAATGCCCATGGAGATACGGTTTACCCCGGCGGCGGCATACCCGGCGAAACGCGTAGCTTCGACCGATCCTGGGTTTGCTTCCAGCGTTACTTCCAGATCGTTCGCCAGCGTCCAGTGATGCCGTATGCGGTCCAGAATCGCCTGAACTGTCCCGGCGGGCATCAGGCTGGGGGTGCCGCCGCCGAAGAATACGGAATTGAGAACCCGGTCCGAGGACAGCGCCGCATATCTATCAATCTCTTTCAGATAGGCCACGCGCCAGGCGTCATGATCAATCGCGTTCGACACGTGGCTGTTGAAGTCGCAATAAGGGCATTTGGCCGCGCAAAACGGCCAGTGCAGATAGAGGCCGAAGCCGCCCTGTCGCCAATCTTCAATCAAAGCAACCTTTCACCAGTCTGGCAAATGCATCGGCACGATGGCTGATGCGGTTTTTCAGATCCGGGTCCATTTCAGCAAAGGTCATGTCGTATCCAGCGGGCTGGAATATCGGGTCATATCCGTGCCCATTCTGGCCGCGCATCGGCCAGGTTATCTGCCCCTCGACCGTGCCGGGGAACACCTCGTCATGGCCATCTGGCCAGGCCAGCACCAATGTGCAGCAG
Organism: Roseovarius sp.; assembly: GCA_048267045.1. Taxonomy (GTDB): domain Bacteria; phylum Pseudomonadota; class Alphaproteobacteria; order Rhodobacterales; family Rhodobacteraceae; genus Roseovarius. Next base: position 22,890 of record JBLWYG010000016.1, read on the forward strand.
AACCGCGCAGCCCATGGCTGGCCCGCACCGCTGGCGAGCAGCTTGTCATGTGCTTTGGTCATCGCCATGGCGAAGTCGCGGCCCTCGGGGGTTTCGGCCCAGTCGGCAGTGTAGACGCCGGGCGCGCGGTTCAGGGCATCGATCTCGATACCGGAATCGTCGGACAGGGCAGGGAGGCCGGTTGCGGCGGCTGCTGCATGCGCCTTGATCCGGGCATTCCCGACAAAGCTGGTTTCCGTCTCGTCCGGTTCTGGCAGATCACGTTGGGCTGCACCGATCACGTTGATGCCGTAGGGTTGCAGCAAGCTGGCAATTTCCGCCAGCTTGCCCGCGTTATGGGTTGCGACCAGCAGCGTATCGCCAGTAAATTTACGCATCAATCGCGGCCAACTGCGCGGCGGCCAACTGCGCGACACCTTGTTCGGCAAGGTCCATCAGTTGAGTCATCTGATCGCGGTTGAACGTGGCGCCTTCGGCTGACATCTGCACTTCGATCAATTTCCCCGACTGGGTCATGATGAAATTACCGTCGACACCAGCTTCGCTATCCTCGGGATAATCCAGATCCAGCACGGCCTGCCCGGCATACAGCCCGCAGGAGACGGCTGCGACCGGATCGACCAGAGGGTCAGATACGACGGCGCCAGTCTTGATCAGCTTCTGCACTGCCAATTTCAAGGCAACCCAGCCACCGGTGATCGCCGCGCAACGTGTGCCGCCGTCTGCCTGAATGACATCGCAATCGACGGTGATCTGACGCTCGCCCAAGGCAACACGGTCAACGCCGGCGCGCAGGCTGCGCCCGATCAGTCTTTGGATTTCGACGGTGCGGCCGCCTTGTTTGCCGGCCGTGGCTTCGCGGCGCATCCGCGATGTTGTGGAGCGGGGCAACATGCCGTACTCTGCGGTGACCCAGCCCAGACCCGAGCCTTTGATAAAGGGCGGCACGCGGTCTTCAATAGTTGCGGTGCACAGAACGTGGGTGTCGCCAATACGGATCATGCAGGATCCTTCGGCGTGTTTTGTGACGCCGGTTTCGATTGAAACGGCACGCATTTCGCTTAGTTCTCGTCCGGAAGGGCGCATGGTGATACCTCTTGGCTGCTATGCCGCGCCAATACAGGGGCGTAGGCTGGTATGGCAACCCCGATTGACGCAGGACACAGCGCGGCCTTAACTGCTGTGCAAGGCAAGGAACCCAAGATGAGCGACGGCAGAAAACTGCTGGAAGAGATGAACGAACGGTCCCGCGAGGTGTTTCGCCGGGTGGTCGAAGGATATCTGTCGACCGGATCGCCAGTCGGATCGCGCAGCCTGACCCGCGACATGAGCGAAAAGATCAGTGCCGCAACCGTGCGCAATGTTATGCAAGACCTTGAACTCATGGGGCTTCTGGACAGCCCACATGTCAGCGCCGGCCGCATCCCCACGCAGAGCGGGCTGCGCATGTTTGTCGATGGCCTGCTTGAGGTTGGCGATCTGCAAATCGCCGACCGCGAGCTGATGGACAGCACGATGTCGTCGAACGCTCAGGACGTCGCGGGTGTGCTGGACCGGATAGGGCAGACGCTGTCCGGTGTCACGCAGGGCGCATCGTTGGTTCTGGCGCCGAAACATGAGGCCCCAATCAAGCATATCGAATTCGTCGGGTTGGGTCATGACCGCGCGCTGGTGGTCCTGGTCTTTGCAGATGGGCATGTGGAAAACCGGATTTTCACACCGCCGGCCGGGCAGACGCCCAGTTCGATGCGCGAGGCCGCGAATTTCCTGAATGCGCTGGTCGAAGGCAAGACGCTGAGCGAGGTGCAGACCGTCATCGCGCGTCATATTCAGGACCGCCGCCAGGAGATTGACCAACTGGCCCACGCGATGGTCGAAAGCGGCCTGGCGGTCTGGACCGGAGAGGGCGAAGGGCCGGAGCGTCTGATTGTGCGGGGCCGGTCCAATTTGCTGAACCCGGGCGGAGACGAGGCGGATCTGGATCGTATTCGGACGCTGTTTGATGATCTGGAGCGCAAGCGCGATATCGCCAATTTTCTGGAACTCGCGGATGAGGGTGAGGGCGTTCGCATCTTTATCGGGTCCGAGAACAAACTTTTCTCACTTTCGGGTTCCTCTTTGGTGGTCTCTCCTTATATGAACGCTGACCGGAAGATCGTCGGTGCCGTGGGAGTCATTGGGCCAACGCGGCTGAACTACGGGCGCATCGTTCCGATTGTGAATTATACGGCGCAGCTGGTGGGCAAGCTGATCGCCGATAGAAGCTGAAAGGCAAAGACATGGCAGAGCGCAACGAAAACGATTTCCTGGATGACATCGCAGAGGCCGAGGCCGAGGCGTATGACGACGCCGGTGCCGAAATTTCCGAAGAGGCGATCGAACTGGACACGCTCCGCGCCGAGCGGGACATGTTCCAGGACAAATTTCTGCGCGCTTTGGCGGACGCTGAAAACGTGCGCAAGCGTGCGGACAGGGATCGCCGCGAGGCTGAAAATTACGGTGGGACCAAACTGGCCCGCGATCTGTTGCCAGTCTACGACAACATGAAGCGTGCCGTCGATTCGATCAGCGAGGATCAGCGCGAAGCGTCTGCGGGCCTGATCGAAGGGATCGAGCTGACGATGCGCGAGCTGATCTCTATCTTTGCCAAGCACGGGGTGCGCATCGTGTCGCCGCAGGTCGGGGACCGGTTTGATCCGCAGCACCACGAGGCGATGTTCGAGGCGCCCCTGCCTGGGACCAAGGCTGGCGAGATCATTCAGGTCTCGGCCGAGGGGTTCATGCTGCACGACCGCATCTTGCGCCCTGCGCAGGTGGGCGTATCGTCGATGCAGGGCTGATCGCTGCGATGAAACCGTGAAACAAAGGCGCCCCGAACAGCCGTTCGGGGCGCCTTTGCGTTACTCAGGCCCGTCCTGAACCAGCATCGCCTTTAGATCGTAGATAATCTGAAGCGCGTCGCGCGGGCTCAGGTCATCGGGAAGGATGCGCCTCACAGCGGCTTCGACCTTCGATGGCGCGGTTTTGGTCGGCGGCGGTGCCAGGCGGCTTGAGAACAGCGGCAGATCGTCTATCAGTGCCTGCCGCGCGCTGCCGCCTTCACGCTCGCCGCGCTCTAGCGCGTCCAGAACGACGCGCGCGCGTTCGATCACCATGTGCGGCAGACCGGCCAGCTTTGCCACCTGCACGCCATAAGATCGGTCGGCGGCGCCGCGCCGGACCTCGTGCAGGAAGATGACATCGCCCTCGTGCTCCTTGACGGTGACGGTGGCGTTGTCGACGCGGGCCAGCTTGTCCGTCAGGTTCGTCAATTCGTGGTAGTGCGTTGCAAAAAGGGCACGGCAGCCATTGACTTCGTGCAGATGTTCCAGCGTGGCCCATGCAATGGAAAGGCCGTCATAGGTAGCGGTGCCGCGCCCGATTTCATCCAGAATCACAAGCGCCTTGTCGTCGGCCTGATTAAGGATTGCGGCGGTTTCCACCATTTCAACCATGAACGTCGACCGGCCCCGCGCCAGATCATCGGAGGCGCCGACGCGGCTGAACAATTGACTTATCATCCCGACATGGGCCGATTTGGCAGGCACGAAACTACCCGTTTGCGCCAATAGCGCGATCAGCGCGTTCTGCCGCAGAAACGTGGATTTACCCGCCATGTTCGGACCGGTCAGCAACCAGATGTCACTGGCCTCGCCCAGCGCGCAATCATTGGCCACGAACGGCCCGGCGCCTTGCGTGCGCAGGGCATGTTCCACGACCGGATGTCGGCCCTGCACGATGTTCAGCGTGCGGCTGTCGTCAACCTCGGGGCGGCACCAGCCACATTCGACCGCAAGATCAGCCAGCGCAGCGGTCAGATCCAGTTCGGCCAGTGCGCGGGCAACCTGGTTCAGCTTCGGCGCATCGGCCAGAATGGCACCTTTAAGCATGTCATAGAGCCGCTTTTCGATCTCAAGCGCGCGCCCGCCGGCGTTCAGAATGCGGGTCTCCATCTCGGACAATGGGACGGTGGTAAAACGCACCTGATTGGCCGTGGTCTGCCGGTGTTTGAACGTCTCGTTCAGCGGCGCCGACAGCATTTTTTCCGCATGGGTCGCGGTGACATCGACGAAATAGCCCAGCACGTTATTATGCTTGATCTTGAGCGATGAGATACCGGTCTGTTGCACGTATTCGGCCTGCATCTTGGCAATGACGCCGCGCCCCTCGTCGCGCAACTGGCGCGCCTCATCAAGGTCGGGATCATAGCCCGCCGCGATGAACCCGCCGTCACGTGCCAGATGGGGCGGTTCGGCAATCAGCGCCTGATCCAGCAAAGCGGCAAGGGCGTCGTGACCGGTCAGATCATCGGCCAGCCGCGCATGATCAGGCCGTACATCGACACGGCGCAACAAACTGGCGATGGATTCCGCACCTTCCAGCGCGTTGCGGATGGCGGCCAGATCACGGGGCCCGCCCCGGTCCAGCGCAAGGCGCGACAGAGCCCGATCGAGGTCGGGCACCTTGCGCAAATGATCGCGCAGCGCGCCCCGGAAACGGGACTGTTCCACGGCGAATGACACCATGTCCAGCCGGGCCTGAATGACGTCAAGCCGCCGTGATGGCGCGGACAGACGCCGCTCCAGGAGGCGCGCGCCGCCAGCTGTGACAGTGCGGTCCATGACCGACAAGAGCGTGCCCGCGCGTCCACCGGACAATGCGTGCGTCAGTTCCAGATTGCGCCGTGTCGCCGCGTCGATCTGCATGACACCCGCCAAGCTTTCACGCTGCGGCGGTTGGAGCAGGGGCAGCTTGCCCTTCTGAGTGATTTCCAGATACTCGACCACGGCGCCCAAGGCCGCGATTTCAGCACGCTCGAATGTGCCAAACGCGTCCAGCGAGGTCACGCCAAACAGCGCGCATAGCCGCGCTGCCGCGCCGGCACTGTCAAACGCCGACCGCCCCAGAGGTGTGACTGCGGCACCCGATTCAGTCACTAAACCGCACAAATCAGCCGAGGACCCGTCGGCAATCAACACCTCGCTCGGGCTGAGACGCGCCAATTCCGGGCCGATGCGCGCGGCCTCCAGCGACATCACATGGAGGGCGCCCGTCGAAATATCGCTCCAGGCCAGCGCATGCGTGCCGCGCACCTCCGCGATGGCCGCCAGATAATTGTGACGGCGCGCCTCCAGCAGCGATTCCTCGGTCAGGGTGCCGGGCGTGACCAGCCGCACGACGCCGCGCTTGACCACGGATTTGCCGCCGCGCTTCTTCGCCTCGGCCGGGTTTTCCAGCTGCTCGCAGACCGCCACGCGAAACCCCTTGCGGATCAGCGTCAGCAGATACCCCTCGGCCGCGTGGACAGGCACGCCGCACATGGCGATATCCTTGCCCTCATGTTTGCCGCGTTTGGTCAGCGCAATGTCCAGCGCCTCGGCGGCGAGGGCGGCATCGTCAAAGAACAGCTCGTAGAAATCGCCCATGCGATAGAACAGCAGGGCGCCCTGATGTTCAGCCTTGATCTCCAGATACTGTGCCATCATCGGCGTGACTGTGCCCGTGTTCACTGCGTGCTCCCTATCATGGGGCGAACCTACAAACCAACGCCGGGCGGCGAAAGCCCCGATTGTCTGACCTGTTGAGGCGAACGCATTAGGCGGGTATGCAGGATCAAACCCCCTTTCAGGACGCATACGCACATGGCAAACCCCAAGTTCACCGCCGAAGAGGCACTGGCCTTTCACCTCGAGCCGACGCCGGGGAAGTTCGAGATTACCGCGACCGTCCCGATGACGACGCAGCGCGATCTCAGCCTGGCCTATTCGCCGGGGGTGGCCGTTCCATGCCTCGCCATTCAGGACAATCCCGAGGCGGCGTATGACTATACGAACAAGGGCAATCTGGTCGCCGTGATTTCCAACGGTACTTCGGTTCTGGGCCTTGGCAATCTGGGCGCACTGGCGTCCAAGCCGGTGATGGAAGGCAAGTCGGTACTGTTCAAACGGTTTGCCGACGTGAATTCGATCGACATCGAACTGGATACCGAAGACGCGGACGAATTCTGCAACGCCGTGCGGCTGATGGGACCGACGTTCGGGGGCATCAACCTTGAGGATATCAAGGCGCCGGAATGTTTCATCATCGAGCAGCGCCTGAAGGAGGAGATGGACATCCCCGTCTTTCACGATGACCAGCACGGCACGGCGGTGATCTGTGCGGCCGGCCTGATCAACGCCCTGCATCTATCGGGCAAAAAGATCGAGGACGTGCGCATCGTGCTGAACGGGGCAGGTGCGGCGGGGATCGCCTGCCTTGAGCTGCTGAAGACCATGGGCGCGCGGCATGAAAACACGATGATGTGCGACACCAAAGGTGTGATCTATCGGGGCCGCGTTGATGGGATGAACCAATGGAAATCCGCGCATGCGGTCGAGACGGATCGCCGCACACTGGCCGAGGCGATGGATGGCGCTGACGTGTTCCTCGGCGTGTCGGCCAAGGGGGCGGTAACGCAGGAGATGGTCGCCAGCATGGCGCCCGATCCGGTGATCTTTGCGATGGCGAATCCCGATCCGGAAATCACCCCCGAAGAGGCGCATGCCGTCCGCGAGGACGCCATCGTCGCCACCGGGCGCAGCGATTACCCCAATCAGGTGAACAACGTGCTTGGGTTTCCCTACCTTTTTCGCGGGGCGCTGGATGTGCATGCCCGCGCGATCAACGATGAGATGAAGATCGCCTGCGCCGAGGCGCTGGCGGCGCTCGCCCGGCTGGACGTGCCCGACGAGGTGAACATGGCCTATGGGCGCAAGCTGGCCTTTGGGCGTGACTACATCATTCCGGCGCCGTTCGATCCGCGACTGATCTACATGATCCCGCCTGCGGTGGCCAAGGCCTGTATGGACACCGGCGCTGCCCGGCGGCCTATCGTCGATATGGAATCCTATGAGGCCTCGCTCAAGGCGCGGATGGACCCGACGGCCAGCATCATGCGCTCGATCAACGCGCGGGCGCGGCATGCTCAGGCGCGGATGATTTTCGCAGAGGGCGATGATCTGCGCGTGCTGCGCGCCGCGGTTCAGTATCAACGCGCCGGCATGGGCAAGGCGCTGGTCGTGGGCCGCACCGACGATGTGAAGACCAAGTTGACTGCTGTCGGCATGGCCGATGCGGTGGACGAGCTGGAGATCGTGAACGCCGCCAATACCGAACATCTGGAGCAATATCGAAACTTCCTTTACGATCGCTTGAAGCGCAAAGGGTTTGACCGGCATGATATCAACCGGCTGGCCAGCCGCGACCGGCATGTGTTTGCGTCCCTGATGCTGGCGCATGGGCATGGCGACGGCCTGATTACTGGGGCGACCCGGAAATCGACCTACATCCTGGATCTGATCAACCACGTTTTCGATGCTGATGCCGAACACGGCGTGGCGGGCGTGACCGCGTTGATGCTCAAGGGACGCATCGTCCTGATCGCGGATACGCTGGTGCAGGAATGGCCGAACGAGAATGATCTGGCTGACATTGCCGAACGCGCGGCCACGGTTGCGCGCAATCTGGGGCTTGAGCCGCGCGTGGCCTTTGTCAGCTTTTCCACCTTTGGATATCCGAAGTCCGAGCGCGCCGAAAAGATGCATCGCGCGCCGACGGTTCTGCAAGCACGCGGCGTCGATTTCGAGTTCGAGGGCGAAATGACCGTCGATGTCGCGCTGAACCCGGTCGCGCAGGAGGCCTATCCGTTCCAGCGCCTGACAGGACCGGCGAACATCCTGGTCGTGCCGGCCCGGCATTCCGCCTCGATCTCGGTCAAGCTGATGCAGGAAATGGCGGGTGCGACCGTCATCGGGCCGATCCTGTCGGGTTTGGATAAATCGGTGCAGATCTGCTCGTCGACATCGACTGCCACGGACATCGTCAACATGGCGGCGCTGGCGGCGTGCAAGGTCGGATAGCGCCGCGGCCCTTGCCGGTGGCGGAATTGGGTATTTTTACCAAGAAAAGCTTGAGCGCGCGCTACGCCGCTTTTGTTCGGCGCGACAGCTGCACGGTCAGAATCCCCGCCATTATGACGGCAACGCCGATCAAGTCGGCCGGGTGCAGTTTTTCGCCCAGGATGATGGCGGCGGTGGCAACGCCCAGGAACGGATTGAGAAAATGGAACGTGGCCGCGCGGGTCGCGCTGATCCTTTGGACCAGACGGAACCAGAGGAGCGTCGCGGCAAGGCCGGGGACAAATGTGGTCCATGCAAAGGCCGCGATCAGCGTCCAGCTCCAGTCGATCACCAGCGTTTCGGTCCCGATTGCCACGACGCTGAGGACCGCGCCGCCGATCAGCATCTGAAGGCCGACGATCATCATGAAGTTGCCGCCCGACGTCGCGCCCCGCACGCTGAGGGTGGCGATGGTCAGCGCGATAACGCCTATGATGCACAAGATCAGACCAAACGGATCGACGCCGCCGGAAAAGCGGCTGCCCATGATCATCGCCACTCCGGCGATGCCGGCCAGCAGACCGGCAGCGGCGAGGGGCGTCAGCCGTTCGCCAAAGAAAATCCATGAGGCCAGCGCCACGAGCAGTGGCATGGTCGACGCGATGATAACCGCAAGTGATGCCTCGATCGTCTGCATCGCGACGAAGTAGAGCCCGAGATACAGCGCGTTTTGGCATATCCCCAAAATGATGCAGGCACGCCATTGCGGCGTCGACAGCCGCCATGTCTGGCCTAACGCGCGCGCGATAATGACGCCCAGCAAGCCGGCAATCAGGAAACGTATGGCCAGCGCACTGATCGGTGGCGCGGAGGCCACGATGATGCGTGCGGATGTGAAGGCACTGGACCACATGAGCGAAAACCCGACGCCCATCACGATGCTACGTATATCCATGCCCATCCCGATCCCATGGGCGACGTGCAAAAATGCAAAAGGGCCGCCTGTCAGGGCGACCCTTTCGGAAACTCATGCCAGATGCAAGATCAGCCGTTAACGCTGTCCTTGAGGGCCTTGGCGATGGTCATCTTGACGACCTTGTCGGCGTCCTTCTTGATTTGCTCGCCGGTGGCCGGGTTGCGCACCATCCGCTCGGGGCGTTCGCGGCAGTAGATCTTGCCAACGCCGGGCAGTGTGACGGCGCCGCCGCCGGACACTTCGCTGGTAATCACGTTAATGATCGCGTCAAGTGCCGTACCGGCAGTCTTCTTGTCGCTGTCCATTTCTTCTGCCAGCGCGGTAACGAGCTGGGTCTTGGTCATCGGTTTTGCCATCAGGTGGTCTCCTTACTACTGCCCTCGGACGGGCCTCGGTCCAACGTGTAACGCTATTTTGAACAGTAATACAACGCATTCTGCTGACTTACCGGGCAATATTGCGCAAAAACATGCCAGTCAGAGGAATGCGGTTTCGTCAAACGCGCGCAGTTTGCGGCTGTGAATGCGCTCCAGCGGCATCTGTGACAGTGTCTGCATGGCCCGAATACCGATCATCAGATGACGTGCAACCTGGTCATTATAGAATTCTGACGCCATGCCGGGCAGCTTCAGTTCCCCGTGAAGCGGCTTGTCGGAAACGCATAGCAACGTCCCGTAGGGGACGCGAAATCGAAAGCCGTTGGCGGCAATTGTTGCGCTTTCCATATCCAGCGCAATCGCGCGGCTTTGGCTGAGGCGATGGACCGGGCCGGACTGATCGCGCAGTTCCCAGTTGCGGTTGTCCACACTGGCAACGGTGCCGGTGCGCATGATGCGCTTCATCTCGAACCCGTCGAGATGCGCGATCTCCTCGACCGATTGCTCCAGCGCGATCTGGATTTCGGCCAGCGCTGGGATCGGCACCCATGTGGGCAGATCGGCGTCCAGAACGCCATCCTCGCGCAGGTAGGCGTGGGCCAGCACATAATCGCCCAACCGTTGCGAATTGCGCAGCCCGGCGCAATGGCCAACCATGATCCATGCGTGGGGGCGCAGCACCGCGATATGATCGGTCGCCGTCTTGGCGTTGGAGGGGCCGACGCCGATATTGACCAATGTGATGCCTGAGCCGTCGGGTTTCTTCAGATGATATGTAGGCATCTGCGGCAGCTTCAGCGGCGTCTCCATCGGCTGATCCGCGGCGGTGATTTCGGCATCGAAAGTGCCGACAAAGCTGGTATAGTCGCTGTCCGGATCGGCCAACGCGCGACGGGCATATGCCTCAAACTCGGTCACGTAGAATTGGTAGTTGGTGAACAATACGTAGTTCTGGAAATGCGCGGGCGACGTGGCCGTGTAATGCGCCAGCCGGGCCAGCGAATAATCCACGCGCTGGGCGGTGAATGGCGCAAGTGGCGCGACAGAGCCGGGGGTGCGGTCGTAGGTGCCGTTTATGATATCGTCGTTGGTGGTTTCCAGATCGGGCACATCGAACACATCGCGCAGGATGAATCCCGCGGCGCCCTCGTGCGGGACCGTCATGCGCGCGTCCTGCGCCACGGCGAAATGAACCGGGATAGGGGTGTCTGACGGGCCGATCCGGACCGGGACGTCATGGTTCTCCATCAGCAGGCCAATCTGGTCGATCAGATAGTTGCGGAACATGTCGGGCCGCGTGACCGTCGCCGCATGGGTGCCCGGCCCCGAAACATGCCCGAAGGCTAGCCTGCTGTCGATCTGAACAAAACTTGACGTGGTCAGCCGGATTTCAGGATAAAAGGCTCTGATGCGCTGGATAGGCACAGGTCCGGTGATGGCCGCGGCGAATTGTGCGCGCAGGAAATCGATCGCAATGTCATAGAGTGCGCACAGATGATCGACGGCTGCGGTGGCATCGGTGAATTCGCGTGCGACAGGCGTTTCAGGTGTCAGCGCTGGGGTGTCGGTGCCGGTCATCATCGGTCCTTTTCGGGTTTGACGCTCACGTTTGCACGGAGGCCTTCGGGGTTCAAGCGGCGGACTTGCCGGGCCTTGCCAATGGGATGGGACTGGCACATATCAAGATCATGACACGGACGCTTCTTTCCTTTGGCCATGGGTATTCGGCCCGCGCGCTGACAGCGCTTCTGCGTGCCGAGGGCGGCTGGACCGTGATCGGCACGACGCGCGATGCGGGCAAGGCAGAGGCGTTGAAGGATGCGGGCGTTCAGCCCCTGATCTGGCCCGGATCCGACATGCGCCCGGCACTGGAGGCGGCGACGCATCTGCTCATCTCCGCAGGTCCGGGGGAGGACGGCGATCCGGTATTGGCCGCGCTGAGGGATGACATCGCAAGCATTGCGCCGCGGCTGAAGTGGTGCGGATATCTGTCGACCACCGGCGTCTACGGCGATCATCAGGGCTGCTGGGTGGACGAGGCAACGCCGCTGACCCCCAGCACAAGGCGCGGCCATCTGCGCCAGCAGGCCGAGGCGGCGTGGCAGGCGATCCCGGATCTGCCGCTGCATATCTTTCGCCTTGCCGGGATCTATGGGCCCGGTCGCGGCCCCTTTTCCAAGGTGCGCGCAGGAACCGCTCGGCGTATCATCAAGCCCGAACAGGTTTTCAGCCGCATTCACGTCGAGGATATTGCCCAAGTACTGGCTGCATCAATCCGGCAGCCCGATCCGGGGGCGATTTATAATGTTTGCGATGACGACCCGGCGCCGCCGCAGGATGTGATCGGATTCGCCGCCGAATTGCTGGACCTGCCATTGCCCGAGGCAGTGCCATTCGATGAGGCCGATATGTCCCCGATGGCGCGCAGTTTCTACGCGGAATCCAAGCGTGTCACCAATGACCGGATCAAGCGCGATCTGGGCGTTACTCTGCGCTATCCCAGTTATCGCGACGGCCTGCGAGCCATGGCGGCAGACAGCTAGGCGGCCGCGACCGACGGCAAGGCTTTCAATCCCCGCGCCGCCCTGCTTTAACATTCGGCACATATTCCGGAGACTGACATGGTCGATATCGCCGAACGCGTGCATAACCATAAGTGGAAGATCGACCCGATCGTGCGCTCTTTGATCGACACCGATTTCTATAAACTGCTGATGTGCCAATCGGTCTTTCGCAACCGGCCCGATACCCAGGTGACGTTCAGCCTGATCAACCGGGCGAGGCATATCCCGCTGGCCGATCTGGTGGATGAGGGCGAGTTGCGCGAGCAGCTGGATCACATCCGGTCGCTGTCCCTGTCGCGCGGCGAGAGCACGTGGATGCGCGGCAACATGTTCTATGGCAAGCGGCAGATGTTCAACCCGGCCTTCATGGACTGGTTCGACAAATTGCGTCTGCCGCCCTACCACCTTGAGCGGGTCGGGGATCAGTACGAGCTGACGTTTGAGGGCAACTGGCCCGAGGTGATGCTGTGGGAAATCCCCGCCTTGGCCGTTCTGATGGAACTGCGCAGTCGCGCGGTCCTCCACAGGATGGAGAAATTCGAGCTTCAGGTCCTTTATGCCCGCGCCATGACCAAGCTCTGGGAAAAGGTGGAAACGCTGCGCCAGGTGCCGGATCTGCGCATCGCTGATTTCGGCACGCGTCGGCGGCACAGTTTCCTCTGGCAGGATTGGTGCGTCCGGGCGATGCACGAGGGGCTGGGCGAAAAATTCGTCGGGACGTCGAACTGCCTGATCGCCAAGAACCGCGATCTGGAGGCGATCGGCACAAACGCGCATGAATTGCCGATGGTCTATGCCGCCTTGGCGGAGACGGATGAGGAGCTAGCCCGCGCGCCGTATGACGTGCTGAGCGATTGGCACGAGGAGCACGACGGCAACCTGCGCATCATCCTGCCGGATACTTACGGCACGGGCGGCTTTCTGAAAAACGCGCCTGAATGGCTGGCTGGTTGGACCGGAATCCGCGTCGATTCAGGTGATCCCGCAACCGGGGCCGAAATGGCGATCGAATGGTGGAAGGAGCGCGGAGAGGATCCGTCGCAAAAACTGATCATTTTCTCCGACGGTCTGGATGAAGCAAAGATCATCGAACTTCAGGCGCAGTTTTCCGGCCGGGTCCGCGTCTCCTTTGGCTGGGGGACGCATCTGACGAATGATTTTCGCGGGCTTGTGCCTGAGGACGCTCTGGCGCCGTTTTCGCTGGTCTGCAAACCGGTCAGCGCCAATGGCAGGCCCACCGTCAAGCTATCGGACAACCCGAAAAAGGCAATGGGCCCGGCTGATGAAATCGCCCGCTACAAAAGGGTGTTCGACGTGGGCGCGCAGCAGGAGTTTGACGTCCTGGTCTGATCACTCATCCCAAGGCGTCAGGTTCTTCAATTGCTCTTCGGTCATCTTCGACACATAGCGATTGCCGCTCCATTCCAGCGCTTCCAGCGGGATCGCGACGTCCCTTTCGCCCAAGCCCAGAAAACCGCCCAATTCCACCAGATACCCGGCCGGTTTGCCGTCAGCATCAACGAGGATCTCTGAAATCTCGCCGATTTCCTCGCCATCGGCGGTCACGACCTTGGCGTCATCGACGCTTTTCAAATATGTCGAGTCGCGGGTGTCCTTGGGACCGGCGCTGCCTAGCTCGGCGTCCTGCGCGGCCAGCGGCAGGGCCGCCAGCATGGCGGCGGCGATGATCAGGGGGCGTAGCATGGGTGTCTCCTTGTGCTGTTCAGCGTCTTTCTCAAACGCCTGCTTGCATTTTCGGTTCCGGTTTCACGCCATCGCGGCTTTCACCCCGGGCAGTGCGGCGCTAGTGTGGCCGTCTGGCGACATGAAAGGGCGCGGATGTGACCGAGATCATTCTGGTGCGGCATGGGCAGGCGAACAGCGCCGCCAAGGACGAGGCCGGTTATGACCGGCTGTCGGATCTGGGCCATCGTCAGGCGGCGTGGCTGGGCGCATGGATGACGGATACCGAACCGCATTTCGACCGCGTCATAACCGGCACGCTGGCGCGCCAGCGCCAGACTGCCAGCGCCATGGGGTACCAGTCCACGGTAGAGGACCCGCGCCTGAACGAACTGACGTATTTCAACCTTGCCCAGGCCATGGAAACCCAACACGGCATTCCGGCACCCGATACGGCACAGGAATTCGCCCGCTACCTCCCGGATGTGATCACCCACTGGGCCGAGGACCGGCTGATGGATGTGCCCGAGACATTCAGCAGTTTCCGCACCCGGATCGTCGCGCTGATGGATGAGGCCTGCGCGGGGCATGGCCGAACCCTGATGGTCACGTCGGGAGGGGTGATCGGCATGGTCATGCAGCATGTTCTGGGGCTGGAGACGCGCGCCATGGCCAACATGATGCTGCGAATTCAGAACAGCTCGGTCCACCGGCTGCGCCATATTCACGGCACATTGATGCTGGACACGTTCAACGCCACGCCGCACCTTGATGCGGCAGACCGGGCACATGCCCGCACATTTATCTGAAGCGGCAGGAGGCCCCCATGAAACTGCATTATGCACCCGGCACGATATCCATTGCTGTCGCCGTAGCCCTGCACGAGGCCGGGCTGAAATTCGATCCTATCAAGGTTGATTTCAAGGCAAAGGCGCAGACACAGCCCGCCTATCGCCAGATCAATCCCAAAGGGCGCGTGCCGACGCTGGAAACCGACGACGGCATCCTGACCGAAACCGGAGCGATCTTGGACTACATCGCCGTCATTGCACCGGCCGCGTCTTTGATGCCGCAGGAGCCTTTTGAGGCCGCGCAGTTGCGGGCCGTTATGTACTACCTCGCCAGTACCGCACATGTGAACCACGCTCACGGGCCGCGCGCCTCGCGCTGGGCCGACAGCCCCGCCGCCCAAGAGGACATGCGCGCAAAGGTGCCCGAAGCGATGGCTGAATGCTGCGCCTACATCGAACAGCACTGCCTTGCCGGGCCGTTCATCATGGGCGACCAGATAACTGTGGCGGACGCCTACCTGTTTGTCGTCAGCACATGGCTTGAAGGGGACGGGGTTGACGTAACTGCCTATCCGCGCATTTCCGCCTTCCGCGATGCGATGGAGGCGCGGCCGTCGGTTCAGGCCGTGCGCGCCGCGGGTATGCTGCGCTGATGGGGCAGGGCATGACACATATCTGGGTGCGCGCCGAGCAACGGCCTAATGAGGAACGTACGCCCCTGACACCGTCCGGCGCCGCAGATCTGCGGGCCTTCGGCATGCAGGTCACGGTCGAGCAAAGCGATCAGCGCGCCATTTCCATCCAAGAGTATCGCGACGCGGGGTGCGCCATCGCCCCGATGCACACCTGGCCGGGTGCTCCGGCGGACGCCATCATTCTGGGGTTAAAGGAGCTGCCGGAGGATGGCATGCCCCTGGCGCACCGGCACATCATGTTTGGGCATGCGTTCAAGGGGCAACATTCAGGCGAGGCGCTGCTGCGCCGGTTCGCTGCCGGTGGCGGCGCTCTATACGATCTGGAATATCTGCTGGACGACGAGGGCCGCCGCGTCGCCGCCTTCGGCTATTGGGCCGGATATGCCGGGGCCGCCATCACGCTCAAGGCATGGGCCGCCCAGCAGGGCGGCGCCGTCTGCCCCGCCGTGGATACATATGGCGGCAAGGATGCGCTGCTGGCCGATCTTGCGCGCGATCTGGAGGGCCTGCGCAGACCCACGGCTATCATCATCGGCGCGCTGGGCCGCGTCGGCACCGGGGCCGCCGATTTATGCACCGACATGGGCTTGATCCCGACCCGGTGGGATATGAAACAGACAGCGGGCGGCGGCCCGTTCCCCGAAATCCTCGCGCATGACATGTTCTTGAACTGCATCTTTGCACGCCCCGGAACCCCTGTGTTCGTGCCACAAACGGCGCTTGCGGCCGAGCGCGCCCTGACAGTGATCGGCGATGTCGCCTGCGATCCCGACAGCGATTACAATCCCGTCCCGATCTATGATGCGGCTACCACATGGGATGCGCCGGTGCGCCGTGTTCACGACGCGCCCCCGATGGACGTCATGGCGATCGACAACCTGCCATCGCTGCTACCGGTCGAGGCATCCCATGACTTCGCAGCGCAGTTGCTGCCATCTCTCTTGGGACTCGACCATCTGGACTCTGGCGTTTGGGGACGGGCGCGCAAGACCTTCGACGCCGCGATGGATGATATCTGATAGGCCGCTTTGCCGCTTTCACCCTCTTGCAAATACTCATCTTCATCGGTTCGCCATGCCCCGCAAATCCGCCAAACAGCCTCGCCGCCCCGATCCGCTGACCCGCCTTGTCCGGTTTGCGCGGCGCTGGGTGCTGTGGGCTGCCATAACGGCGGTCGTCTGTATCGCGCTTGCCTCGCTGGCGCATCGGTTTGTGCCGCCGGGCCCGACCTACTACATGAAACAGGAGGCGCGCAGGCTGGGCGCGATACGCCATCACTGGGTGACGATGGACCAGATCGCCCCGGTCATGGCCCGCTCGGTCGTGGCGGCCGAGGATGCCAATTTCTGCATGCACTGGGGCTTTGACATGCAGGCGATCCGGCAGGTTCTGGAAAACGGCGCCGGGCGCGGCGCATCGACCATCAGTCAGCAGACGGTCAAGAACGTATACCTTTGGCAAGGCCGGTCATGGCTGCGCAAGGCGCTGGAGGCGGTGATGACCCCGATGGCCGAAGCAATCTGGCCCAAGCGGCGTATCGTCGAGATCTATCTGAATATTGCCGAATTCGACGAAGGCGTCTTTGGCGTCGATGCGGCTGCGCGTCACTATTTCGGAGTCGCGCCAGCGGATCTGTCGGATCTTCAGGCCGCGCGCCTTGCCGCGGTGCTTCCCGATCCAAAGGACCGGTCGGCCAACAAACCGTCGGCCTGGCTGCGCAAACGCACCGCATCGATCATCGACGGTGCGGCCACGATCCGCCGTGACGGACGGGCCGCGTGTTTCGAGGATTGAAAACCACATGCCGAACAGGCATTGAAGGACAACACTTCAATTAAGGTCCGCTGCGCAATGGCCAAGCTCTATCACGTTCCCCTGTCGCCCTTCTGTCGCAAGGTGCGGCTGAGTCTGGCCGAGAAGAAGATCGAGTGTGAACTGATAGAAGAGCGTTATTGGGAAAATCATCCTGACTTTCATCGCCGCAATCCGGCGCGCAAGGTGCCGATCCTGCGCATTGATGGACGCATCATGCCGGAAAGCGCAGCGATCTGCGAATACATCGAGGAAACGCACCCCGAGCCGCCGCTGATGCCGCGCAGCGCCGAGGGACGTTACGAAGTGCGCCGTCTGGTGACGTGGTTCGACGACAAGTTTCATCACGAGGTCACGTCGAAGCTGCTGTATGAACGCGTCAACAAGAAGATCACCGGTGCCGGTTTCCCCGATAGCGGGAACGTCAAATCGGGTGCGAAGGCGATCAAGTATCACCTGGATTACATGGCCTGGCTGCTGGATCACCGCCGCTGGCTGGCTGGCGACGTCATGACGCTGGCCGATTTTGCCGCTGCCGCGCATCTGAGTTCGCTGGACTATATCTCGGATGTCGACTGGAACCGCAGCGATGTGGTCAAGGACTGGTACGCCAAGATCAAGTCGCGTCCGGCGTTCCGCAGTATTCTGGCCGATCAGGTATCGGGATTTCCACCGCCCAAGCATTATTCGGATCTGGATTTTTGATGCGGGTGTCGATCGGGTATTTTTGCCAAGAAAAAACATGGACACGCTGAAACAGAAACTGGTCGCGCAGGCCCGGGCCGAAGGGTTCGATATGGCGCGGATCTGCCACCCGTGGGATGTACCACAGGTGCCGGAGCGGCTGGAGACATTTCTGCGAGAGGGGTGGCATGGACAGATGGGATGGCTAGCCGAGCGCAGTCATTGGCGCGGCGATCCCGCGGCGCTGTGGCCCGAGGCACGGTCTGTCATCATGCTGGGCGAGAGTTATACGCCAGAGCATGATCCGCTGGCAGTGCTGAAGCGCCCGAGCGAGGGCGCGATCAGCGTCTATGCGCAGAATAAAGACTATCATGATCTGGTGAAGAAGCGGCTGAAGCGGCTTGCGCGTTGGCTGATTTCCGAGACATCGGGCGAGACCGAAGTGAAGGTGTTCGTTGACACCGCGCCCGTCCCTGAAAAACCGCTGGGCGCGGCTGCAGGTCTTGGCTGGCAGGGCAAGCATACCAACTTGGTCAGCCGTGATCTGGGCAGCTGGTTCTTCATCGGGTCGATTTTCACCACCTTGGACATTGAAGCTGACGCGGGCGAGGTCGACCATTGCGGCAGTTGCCGCGCCTGCCTGGACGTTTGCCCGACCGGTGCGTTTCCGGCGCCGTACCAATTGGATGCGCGGCGCTGCATTTCCTACCTGACGATCGAGCATCACGGCCCGGTGGACGTTGAGTTGCGCGCCCTCATGGGAAACCGGATCTATGGCTGCGACGATTGTCTGGCTGTTTGCCCCTGGAACAAATTTGCGCAGGAGGCGCGCGAGGTTCGGTATCATGCCCGCGCTGACCTGATGGGGCCACCTCTGGCAGAGTTGGCTGATCTGGACGATACCCGCTTTCGTGCGAAATTCTCTGGCAGTCCGATCAAGCGGATCGGTATTGTGCGGTTTTTGCGTAACGTTCTCTACGCGATTGGAAATTCGGGCGATCCCCTCTTGATGGCTGCTGCGCAGCGGCATTGTGATGCAGAAGATCCGATCGTTGCCGATGCCGCCCGCTGGGCCGTAGAGCGACTGAAGAAGGTCGAAAACAGGATGGATCGGTCGCAGGATCCGGCATAGTCCGGGTTGGGCATCAACTGGGGGAATGGCATGGCGATCTTGTTGGGTGTGGACACGGGCGGGACTTACACGGACGCCGTTCTGATACGGGACGAGGCCGAGGTGATCGCCAGCGCCAAGGCCCTGACGACGCGTCACGATCTGGCCATCGGCATCGGCGAGGCGGTCGAGAACGTGCTGGCGTCAAGCGGTATTGCACCGGACCGGATCGCGCTGGCATCCCTTTCGACAACCCTTGCCACCAACGCGCTGGTTGAGGGGCAGGGCGGCCGGGTCGGCCTGATCTATGTCGGCTTCCGCGAGCAGGATCTGGAGGCGCACGGGCTTCGCGCCGCGCTGGGCGGCGATCCGGCCCTTATCCTGTCCGGCGGGCACAATCATGCCGGGCTTGCCGCGCGTCCACTGGACATTGCGGCGCTCTGCGCATGGTTGACCGAGAATCGCGGCATTTCGGCTTATGCGGTGGCCGCGCAATTCGCCACGCGCAACCCCGAGCACGAGTTGGAGGTTGCGCGCATTGTCGAAGATGTGACAGGGCGGCCGGTGTCTTGTTCGCATCATCTGTCGGCAAAGCTGAACGGGCCCAAACGGGCATTGACCGCCGTGCTGAATGCCCGTCTGATCGGCATGATCACCCGTCTGATTCACAAGGCCGAGGGCAAGCTGCACGATCTGGGGATTGATGCGCCACTCATGGTCGTGCGCGGGGATGGCGCATTGATCAGTGCTAAACAGGCTCGAGACCGCCCTATAGAAACGATTCTGAGCGGCCCTGCGGCGTCGATCGTCGGGGCGCGGTGGCTGACCGGGGTGGATACGGCGCTGGTGTCCGATATTGGGGGCACGACGACGGATGTGGCCGTTTTGCGCGGCGGCAAGCCGATGATTGATCCGGCTGGCGCGCAGGTCGGCCCGTGGCGCACCATGGTCGAGGCGGTAGGAATGCGCACCACCGGTCTGGGCGGTGACAGCGAGGTGCATGTGCGGGGCGAAGGTCTGGCGGGTGGCGTCACCTTGGGTCCACGCCGTGTGTTACCCGTCAGCCTGATTGCACATGAGGCACCTGAAATCGTGCATCGCGCGCTTGATGCCCAGTTGCGAAATACCGTGCCGGGGGATCATGATGCAGTGTTTGCAAGGGCCGTGGCGGGGGTCGATGCGGGCGGATTGGCGGACCGCGATGCCGCGTTGCTGGATCGGATCATCCTCGGCGGCGTGCAGCCTGTCGGCGCAATTCTGCACTCGCGGATGGAGGTTCAGGCGCTGCGCCGCTTGGTCGGGCGCGGGCTGGTCCAGGTTTCTGGCGTGACGCCGTCGGACGCCAGCCATGTGCTGGGCGCGGTTGCAAATTGGGATACAGGCGCCGCTGAAAAGGCGCTGAGCCTGTTGGCGCGGCGCCGGACCGGATCGGGTAACGTGCTGGCGGAAAGCGCCGCGCAGATGGCGCAGATGATTGTGGGTCAACTGACAGATCAGACTGTGTTAGCCTTGTTAGAGACCGGTTTTGCCGAGGAGCCTGCGCAGTTCGGATTGCCTGCGGCCCAGTTGGCGCGGCATGTTCTGACGCAACGCGGCCTGGACGGGCACAAGGGGCTGATGCGGCTGGATGTCGGTCTGAATGTGTCTGTCGTCGGCCTTGGCGCGTCGGCCGGTTGCTATTACCCGGCCGTGGGGCTCAGGCTCGGCTGCCCGATGATTCTGCCCGAGCATGCAGGCGTCGCCAATGCCATCGGCGCGGTGGTTGGCCGGGTGACGATTCGGCGCAGTGGCACGGTGACATCGCCCTCCGAAGGGCTGTTTCGCGTTCACCTAACAACCGGGCCGGTTGATTACACGGACGCCCTCGCCGCGCTGGACGCGCTGCAATTCGCGCTGGAGCAAGACGCCCGCATTGACGCAGTCGCCGCTGGCGCCGAGGATATCCACATTGCGGCCACTCGCGACCTGCGTACTGCGCAGGCCGAGGCGCGGGACGTATTTTTGGAAGGCGAAATCACCGTGGAGGCATCTGGCAGGCCACGTATTGCCCTATGACGCCCGCATGTTAACTGAACGAAACATACGCTACCCTGCAGCAAAAGAGCGGCGAGTCCGGCTGGACGGAAAGGAAACGACATGAGCGCTTCACAGAAATTCGACACGGATATGGCCGACCGGCTGGATGGTTTGAGGGAGGATGGCCTCTACAAAGTCGAGCGCGTGATAACATCGCCTCAGGCGGGCCGTGTGTCGCTGAAAGGCGGAACCGAGGTGATAAACCTGTGCGCCAACAACTACCTGGGGCTGGCGGATAATCCCGATATCATCGCCGCGGCGCATGAGGCGCTGGATCGCTACGGGTTCGGCATGGCGTCGGTCCGCTTTATCTGCGGGACGCAGGAAGTGCACAAGGCATTGGAGGCGCGCATTTCCAGCTTTCTGGGGACCGAAGATTGTATCCTCTACCCCAGCTGTTTTGATGCCAATACCGGCTTGTTCGAGACTATTTTGGGACCTGAGGACGCGATCATCAGCGATGCGCTGAACCATGCCAGCATCATCGACGGTGTACGTCTGTGCAAGGCGCAACGCTATCGCTTTGCCAACAGCGACATGGCGGATCTGGAGCGCTGCCTGAAAGAATCGCAGGGCGCGCGCCACCGACTGATCGCCACCGACGGCGTTTTCTCGATGGATGGTTATTATGCCAAGCTGGATCAGATCTGCGATCTGGCCGACCAGTACGATGCGCTTGTGATGGTCGACGACTGCCACGCCACCGGGTTCGTCGGAGCCACGGGGCGCGGAAGTATCGAGCATTGCGGCGTGATGGGCCGGGTCGATATCCTGACCGGCACATTGGGCAAGGCGCTGGGTGGCGCATCGGGTGGCTATACTGCCGCATCGGCCAAAGTAGTGGACTGGCTGCGCCAACGCTCGCGGCCCTATCTGTTTTCCAACACGCTGGCGCCTGTGATCGCCGGGGCATCGCTCAAGATGTTCGATTTGATCGAGGCCGGGGACGATTTGCGCGCGCAGCTTTGGGACAACGTTGCGCATTTTCGCAGCCGCATGACCGAACTGGGGTTCGAATTGCTGCCGGGCGAGCATGCGATCATCCCGGTGATGCTGCGTGATCCGAAGCTGGCGCAGCAGATGGCGGCCAAGCTGGGCGAGCATGGGGTTTACGTGACGGCCTTCAGCTTCCCCGTCGTGCCGAAGGATCAGGACCGCATCCGCACGCAGATGAGCGCGGGCCACACGCGTGAGATGCTGGATGAGGCGATAGGCGCGTTCGAGGTGGTCGGCCGCGAATTGGGAGTGATCTGATGGAAAACCGAATGAAGGCGCTGGTCAAGGCGCGCCCCGAGCCGGGGCTTTGGATGGAGTATGTCCCGGTGCCCGAGCCGGGGCCGACGGACGTCCTGATCAAGGTCCGTAAATCTGCGATCTGCGGCACGGATGTGCATATCTGGAAATGGGATGAATTCAGCGCCAAAACGGTGCCGGTGCCGATGGTGGTCGGCCATGAATTCGTCGGCGAGATTGCCGATACCGGCGCAGCGGCGACCAAATACAAGATCGGTCAGCGCGTGTCGGGCGAGGGGCATATCGTCTGCGGCACCTGCCGAAATTGCCGCGCCGGGCGCGGGCAGCTGTGCCGCAATACCAAGGGCGTCGGCGTGCACCGGCCTGGAAGCTTTGCCGAATATGTCTGCATTCCCGAGATGAACGTCGTGCCGATCCCCGAGGATGTTTCGGACGAAATTGCGGCGATTTTCGACCCCTTCGGCAATGCCGTGCATACCGCGCTGAGCTTTGACATGGTGGGCGAAGACGTTCTGGTCACTGGCGCCGGACCCATCGGCATCATGGGTGCGCTGGTGGCTTCGAGGGTCGGTGCGCGCAAAGTGGTCATCACAGACATCAACCCCTATCGCCTGAATCTGGCGCGCGAGATGGGGGTGCAGCACGTCGTCGACGTCTCTCAAGAGCAGCTGGGTGACGTAATGGACCGGATCGGCATGACTGAGGGGTTCGATGTCGGCTTGGAGATGTCAGGTGCGCCGGCGGCGATGCAGCAGATGATTTCCCGGATGAACAATGGTGGCAAGATCGCCCTGCTGGGCATTGCGCCGACCGAATTTGCCGTCGACTGGAACGCCATCATTTTCAAGATGCTGCACGTCAAGGGCATCTACGGCCGCGAGATGTTCGAGACATGGTACAAGATGATCGCGCTGGTGCAGAGCGGGCTGGACGTGTCGGGGCTGATCACGCATCGGATCGGCATCGACGATTTCGAGGCCGGCTTTGCCGCGATGATTTCCGGCAATTCGGGCAAGGTAGTGATGGATTGGGCCTGAAACGGGGTATGCGTCCGGCCCGGCGGTACGGATTTGGGTATTTGACCCAAGAAAAAGCCGGGCGGGGTCAAGCTGGGGTGAGCGGCGTGAAATATCGGTTGGATTCTGGCGCTGGGCGCCCATTTATGTCTGCGAGATGCTTTGACACAAGGAACCTGCCATGAGCCGCTACACCAAAGATCCGGACGCCATCGCGCGTCTGTCCCCCGAAGAATACCGCGTGACCCAGCAAAGCGGCACCGAGCGGCCCGGCACTGGCAAACTGCTGGGCAACAAGGCGCCGGGGATCTACGTCGATATCGTTTCGGGCGAGCCGCTGTTCGCGTCGTCGGACAAGTTCGAGAGCGGGTGCGGGTGGCCCAGCTTTACCAATCCGATCGAGCCTGCGCATGTGGCCGAGCTGCGCGACGAGACGCTGGGGATGAGCCGCATCGAGGTGCGCAGTTCGCATGGCGACAGTCATTTGGGTCATGTGTTTCCCGACGGGCCGCAGGACAGGGGCGGACTGCGCTATTGCATCAACTCCGCATCGCTGCGCTTCGTGCCCAAGGCCGAGATGGAGGCCGAGGGCTATGGTGACTATCTGGATCAGGTGGAGGATGTGACATGAGCGACGAACGTGCCGTTCTGGCAGGGGGCTGCTTTTGGGGGATGGAGGATCTGATCCGCCAGCGCGACGGTGTGCTGTCTACGCGGGTCGGATATACCGGCGGCGATATTCCAGACGCGACCTACCGCAACCACGGCACCCATGCCGAGGGGATCGAGATCATGTTCGATCCCGAGCGGATTAGTTACCGCGAGATCCTCGAGCTGTTTTTCCAGATCCACGATCCCACGACACTGAACCGTCAGGGCAACGACGTCGGGGTAAGCTACCGGTCGGCCATCTACTATGTGAATGAAGCCCAGCGCGACGAGGCATTGCGCACCATCCAGGATGTCGAGGCCAGCGGCAAATGGCCCGGCAAGGTGGTGACCGAGGTCGAGCCGGTGGGCGATTTCTGGGAGGCCGAGCCTGAGCATCAGGATTACCTGGAGCGGGTGCCAAACGGCTATACCTGCCATTTTCCGCGCCCGGATTGGGTGCTGCCGCGTAGCTGAACCGGCGCGTTCCCGGACTTGACCCCGGTCCGGGCCGGGCGCAAGCATGGCGCAGAGGAGCCTATGCCCATGCAGCCGGTCAAGGCGATTTCGCTGAAATTGTGCGCGGTCGTTCTGTTCATTTTCATGTCCGCGCTGATCAAGGCGGCCTCGGACCGGGTACCGCCCGGCGAGGCCGTGTTTTTCCGGTCCTTCTTTGCGATCCCGATCACTGTGCTTTGGTTGATGATGCTGGGGCAGTTGTCCACCGGTCTGCGCGTCAAATCCGTCTGGGGCCATGTGCGGCGCGGCGTGGCCGGATCGCTTGCCGTGGGCATGACCTTTGCCGGTCTAGGGCTGTTGCCGCTGCCGGAGGTAACGGCGCTGAGCTATACTTCATCGCTGCTGATCGTGATTTTCGCCGTGCTCTTTCTGGGCGAGAGCGTCGGCCTGTTTCGGATCAGCGCCGTTTTCGTCGGATTGGTCGGCGTTTTGGTGATCCTTACGCCCAAGTTGAGCGTCTTCGGTAGTGGGCCGGTGGACAGGTCCGAAGCGCTTGGCGCCATTGTGGTGCTGATCGGTGCGGCGTGCGCCGCCTTTGCGCAGATCACCATTCGCAAGCTGGCGCAGACAGAACACCCTGCCGCAATCGCGTTTTACTTCTCCGTTACGGCAACCGTTCTGTCGCTGCTGACGGCGCCGTTTGGTTGGGTTTGGCCAGAAGAGTGGCTGGCGGCGCAATTGGTGCTGGCGGGTGTCATCGGCGGCACGGCGCAGATATTCCTGACGCTGTCCTACCGTTACGGCGATGCCAGCGTCGTGGCGCCGTTCGACTATGCGTCGATGCTGTTTGCGCTGGCCCTTGGGTATTTCGTTTTTAATGAGGTGCCGACTGTTTCGATGCTGATTGGGGCCGCGATGATCGCTGCTGCGGGTATCGCGATTATCCTGCGCGAACATCATCTGGGGCTGAAGCGAAGCCGCGCGATGGCGGCGCGTACACCGCAAGGATGATGGAACGGTCAGGGCGGGCCATGCGTTTCGGGGTCAACTTCATCTGAAATGCGAGGCATGACGTGACCGATACTTTCAAAACGATCAATCCGGCTACGGGAAAAGAAATCCAAAGCTATAGCTACATCGACAATGAAGACATCAACGCCAAGATCGAAGCGTGCCATGAGGCGTTTCTGAACTGGCGCAAGAAAAGCCATGAGGCGCGCGGCGAGGTTCTGGAGGCGATCGGGGCAAAGCTGCGCGACCGCAAGGAGGAGCTTGCGCAACTGATGACCCAAGAGATGGGCAAGCTGCTGAAGCAATCCTATCAGGAGGTCGATCTGTGCGCGGCGATTTGCGACTACACAGCCGAAAATGGCCCGCAGGAATTGGCCACAGAGGACCGCGCGATCAGCAGCGGCAAACGCGGCCGCGTGGCCCATGCGCCGCTGGGGGTGATTTATGGCATCCAGCCATGGAATTTCCCGGCCTATCAGGTGGTCCGCTACTCTATTGCCAATCTGATGGCAGGCAATGGCGTGCTGCTGAAACATGCGGCAAACGTCACGGGATCGGGTCTGTTGCTGGAAGAGATCTACCGCGAGGCGGGGCTGCCCGAGGGTCTGTTCACTGCGCTGGTCATTTCGCACGATCAGTCGGATGACGTGATCGCGCATCAACTGGTGCGCGGCGTCACGTTGACGGGCAGCCCCGGCGCGGGCAGCCATGTGGGTGAAAAGGCAGGCAAGGCGCTGAAGAAGACGGTGCTGGAACTGGGATCGAACGATGCCTATCTGGTGCTGTCGGATGCGGATCTGGAAACCGCGGTTGAGACTTGTGTGAATGGGCGTCTCTACAACAACGGCCAGACATGCATCGCGGCCAAGCGGTTTGTCGTGGTCGAGGCGATGTATGATAAGTTCCGCGATGCTTTTGTCGAGCGGATGGCCGCAATCACGGCGGGCGATCCGACGGAAGACAGCAGTGATATCGGCCCGATGGCGCGCGAGGATCTGCGGAAGGACCTGCATGAACAGGTCGAGCAGAGCGTCGCGAATGGTGCGACCATTCTCTGCGGCGGCGAGATGCCGGAGGGCGATGGTTACTATTACCCGGCGACCGTTCTGGCCGATGTCGCACCTGGGCAGCCTGCCTATGAGGACGAACTGTTCGGGCCGGTTGCATCGCTGATCCGCGCCAAGGACGACAGGGACGCCATGCGTATCGCCAACGACAGCCGGTTCGGTCTGGGCGGCGGCATCCTCTCGGCGGATACGAAGGCGGCAGTGAAGCTGGCCGAGGAGGAGTTTGACACCGGCATGGTGTTCATCAACGGGTTCGGGATGGCGACACCGAACATGCCGTTTGGCGGGGTCAAGGATGCCGGATATGGCCGCGAACATGGCGGGTTCGGCATGAAGGAATTCACCAACACCAAGGCGGTGCTGGTGATGAGCTAAGCTTTCGGTTCAGGCTCCCGTCGCCCACATCGCGGCATAGACGGGCCAGAACCACGCCCGCCGAAACCGGCCCAGTGGCCAGCGTTTCGGCGGGCTTTGCATGATCTGGGGATAGGGGTTGCGTGGCGTGCGGTCCTGCGCCAGATCGGCCAGAAGCGCGCCGGCATAGGTGCCCATCGCTACGCCATTGCCGTGATACGATAGTGCGGTGAACGCACCGGGCATGGTGTCGATCGGCCCGGCGTAGGGCGTCAGATCGCGCGCGATGCTGAGCAGGCCGTGCCAGCTGTGCGGCGTGTCGACATTCCGCCACGCGGGAAACATCGTCTCGAAGTGCTGCCGGATGTTGCCGTGCATGCGGGCGTCGGCCCATGGCGCGCTGAAGAGGCCACCGCGCATGCCGAACAGCATGCGATTGTTCGGCATCAAGCGAAAGTAATGCAGGAAAAACCGGTCGTCATAGCACGCCTGCCGCGTGGTCCAACCCTGCGCCGCCAGCTCCGCTTCGGTCATTTCGCGCGTGACCAGCACGTTGGATTGCGTGGGCAGGTAGCGCGCCTTCATCCAGCCCGGCACGTCGTCCGAGCTATAGCCGTTCGTCGCCACGATCAGGCGGCGCGCCTGTATGCGCGCCTCGGGGGTGGTCAGCACGAAGCTGCCGCCCTGTTCGATCTTTTGCACCGGGCTATGCCCATGGACACGCACCCCGGCAGCGGTGGCGGCGGTGGCGAGGCCGCGCAGGTATTTCAACGGATTCAGGCCAAAACCGATGGGGGTTGTCAGCGCGCCGTGAAACGGGCCGCTCATGCCGTGTTGCGGCAGCGCCGTCCTGGGGATCAGGGTCGGAGTGGTGCCATAGTCACGTTCGACCTCGGCGGCGTGTTTTTCCAGCCGCTCATAGGCTGCCGCAGTGTGGGCCATGACCGTTTCGCCGTTTGAATGGCGGTCGACCTCCATGGCGTGGCGGTTGATCAGCTCCTCGCTCAACTCGACGGCGCGGCGTTCAGCCATACGGAAGTCGCGGCGCGCATCCTCGCCGAACTGGCGGGTCAACGCTTTGTCAGAAGCGGCAGATCCTCCAAGGCAGCAGAACCCACCGTTGCGCCCCGATGCGCCCCAGCCGACGTCCCTGGCCTCCAGCACGATCACATCCGCGCCGTCTTTGGCCAGGTGCAGCGCTGCCGACAGCCCGGTGAAACCTGCGCCAATGATCGCCACATCCGCCGACAGGGTGCCGCGCGCGGGCGGGTCCGATGCAGGCTCCACGGTTGTCTGCCAGTAGCAGGTCGCGCGCGGCGCTTCGCCATAGGCGTGAGCCGGGTAGATCCGTCTCATGTCCCTGCCGCGCGCTCGTCTGCCTGCCGCCTCAAACTGCTGCGCTTGCTGATCAGAGATGCGGTGATGACGCCGACCGTCACCACCCCGATCATCAGTGTCGACAGCGCGTTGATTTCGGGGCTGAGGCCAAGGCGGATAGACGACCAGATCTTGATTGGCAGCGTGGTCGAGGAGGGGCCGGTGGTAAAGCTGGCGATCACCAAATCGTCCAAGCTGAGCGTGAAGGCCAGCAGCCAGCCCGAAATCACAGCAGGCGCGATGATCGGCAGCGTGACGAGGAAAAACGCCTGCATCTGCGAGCAGCCGAGGTCCAGCGCCGCCTCCTCCAGCGATTGGTCGAAACTGACCAGACGCGACGACACCACGACAGACACGAAACACATCGAAAACGTGGTATGCGCCAGCACGATGGTCAGGATGCCGCGGTCGATGTTCAGACCGATGAACAGCAGCAGCAGCGACAGGCCGGTGATGACCTCGGGCATGACAAGCGGGGCGTAGATCATGCCGGAAAACAGCGTGCGCCCGGCAAACCGGCCTGACCGGACCAGCACCAGCGCCGCCATCGTGCCCAACACCGTGGCGATGGAAGAGGACATCACTGCGACCTTGACCGTGACCCATGCCGCATCAAGGAACGACTGATTGCCCAGCAGTTCGCCATACCATTTGGTGGAAAATCCTGCCCAGACTGTCACCAGCTTGCTTTCGTTGAAGCTGTAGATGATCAGGATCACCATCGGCAGGTAGAGAAACGCGAACCCCAGCGTGAGGGATGTGGCGTTGAACCATGTGACGCGTCTCATCCTTCGGCCTCCCTCTGTTTCTGCTCGTTTCGCTGGAACAGGATGATGGGAATGATCAGCAAGAGCAGCAGGATCACCGCCACGGCGCTGGCCACCGGCCAATCGCGGTTGTTAAAGAACTCCTCCCACAGGACCTTGCCGATCATCAGGGTTTGCGAGCCGCCCAGCAGCGACGGGATGACGAATTCGCCGATTGTCGGGATAAAGACCAGGAAACAGCCCGCGATAATACCGTTCTTCGACAGCGGGAATGTGACCAGCCAAAAGGCGGTGATGCGGCTGCACCCCAGATCCTCGGCAGCCTCCAAGAGCGATCCGTCCATACGCTCCAGCGCGGAATAGATCGGCAGAATCATGAAGGGCAGGTAGGTGTAGACGATGCCGATATAGACTGCGACATTGGTGTTCAGGATCGTCAGCGGCGACGAGATGACGCCAAGGCTGAGCAGTAGCTGGTTCAGATACCCCTCGTTCGCCAGGATGCCGATCCAGGAATAGACCCGGATCAGAAAGCTGGTCCAGAAGGGCAGGATCACCAGCATCATCAGTGTCGGGCGCCAGTGATCGGGCGCCGCGGCCATGCCGTAGGCAATGGGGTAGCCGACCAGCAGGGTCAGGAATGTCGCGATGACGGCGATCTTGAACGAGGAGAGATAGGCCTTCCAATAGAGATCGTCGGTTGTAAGAAACCGGAAGTTTTCAAAATCCAGATCGGCAAGGAATGCCCGGATGCCCTGCCAGCCTTCGGACAGATCCAGCGTGGGGGTGTAGGGCGGAATGGCCATCGCAATATCGCTGAGGCTGATTTTCAGCACGATCAGAAAGGGCACCAGAAACAGCGCCAGCAGCCAGATGTAGGGAACGGCGATCAAGGCAGCGCGGCGCATCGGCTCAACCCTCCAGCAGCACGGCGGCAGTGTCGGTCCAGCTCAGCCAGACGGTATCCTCCCACGTGAAGTTGCGGCGCGACAGGCGGCGGGTGTTGGCGGTCTGCGCCTTGACGATCTGCCCGGTCTCCAGCTTGACGTGATAGGTCGACAGGTTGCCCAGATAGGCGATATCGAGGATCGTGCCCTTCAGCGCATTGCGCGTGTCGGGTTTTTCCGCCGTGATCGCCACCTTTTCGGGGCGGATGGCCAGATGACAGGATTGCCCGGTCTGAAATGTCTTGCTGGATTCGGCATGAAGCGTTGGCTGTCCTTCGGCAAAGGCGATGTCATAGCCATTGCCGCTGGCGGAGGCGCGCCCTTCGATGATGGTGACGTCGCCGATGAAATCGGCCACATAGACCGAATTCGGCCGCTCGTAGATGTTGGCAGGCGTGTCGGCCTGCATGATCTTGCCGTCATCCATCACGGCGACGCGGGTGGCGACAGTCATCGCCTCTTCCTGGTCGTGGGTGACGATGACGAAGGTGGTGCCCGTCTTTTCCTGAATATCCACCAGCTCGAACTGGGTATCCTGCCGCAGCTTGGCATCCAGCGCGCCCAAGGGTTCGTCCAGGAGCAGCAGCTTGGGCGCCTTGGCAAGCGATCGGGCGAGGGCGACGCGCTGGCGCTGACCGCCGGAGATCTGGTGCGGCTTGCGCCCCGCAAATTTTTCCAGCCGGGTCAGTTTCAGCATTTGCGCGACGCGGTCGGCAATTTCATCCTTGGGCTTGCGGTCCCGCTTGAGGCCGAAGGCGATATTGTCCCAGACGGTCAGATGCGGGAAGAGGGCATAGGACTGGAACATCATGTTCACTGCCCGTTTGTTCGGCGGGATCGGTGCCATGTCCTGACCGGCCAGCAGGATCGTGCCCTCGCTCGGTTTTTCAAACCCGGCGAGCATGCGCATCATCGTCGTTTTGCCGCAGCCCGAGGGGCCGAGCAGGGCAAAGAATTCGCGTTCGTAGATATCGAATGTCTGGTTATCAATGGCGGTGAAATCGCCGAAACGTTTTGTGACGTTCTTGAACTGAATCAGCGGTTTGGCCTCTGGGTCGTTCCACGGCTCGAAAACGGTCTGGCTCATTGCGGCTCCGGTTTGGAGGGGGGAAATGGCCCGCGCGAAAATTGTCGCGCGGCCCGCAGGACGCGGGTCAGGTGCCTGATTTGATCTTGGTCCACAGGCGCGTGACGACACGCTGCACCTTGGGCTCGAATGGTGTCGTGGTAAACAGGTTTTCCAGCGTCTCTTCATCCGGGTAGACGGCCGGATCACCGATGACGTCCTCGACCAGGAATTCCTGCGACGCCTTGTTGCCATTGGCATAATAGACGTAATTGGATGCTGCGGCGGCGTTCTGCGGGTCCATGATGAAGTTCAGGAACTTGTGCGCGGCATCGGGATTGGGCGCATCCACCGGGATCACCATCTGGTCGAACCACATCTGCGCGCCCTCTTTGGGGGCGTTGTAAACGATCTCGACTCCGTTGTCGGCCTCGGCGGCACGGTCGCGTGCCTGAAGGATATCGCCGGACCAGCCGACAGCCACGCAGATATCACCATTGGCGAGCGCATTGATGAATTCGCTGGAGTGGAATTTCTGAATATAGGGCCGGATGGGCATGAACACGTCTTCGGCCTTGGCGATCACATCGGGATCATGGCTGTCGGGATCCTCGCCGATATATTTCAATGCCATGGGGATCATTTCGGCCGGCGCATCCAGAAAATGCACGCCACATTCTGCCAGCTTTTCCATGTTCTCCGGTTTGAACACCAGATCCAGCGAACCAATGGGCGCATCCTCGCCCAGCACTTCGCGGACTTTGTTCACGTTCACGCCGATGCCGGTGGTGCCCCACATATAGTTGATCGAATATTCGTTATCGGGATCGTATTGCTCGGTCCGTTCCTCGATCAGCTTCCACATGTTGTCGATGTTCGGCAGCTTGGACTTGTCCAGTTTCTGGAATGCGCCCGCCGTGATCTGCCGCTGCATGAATGTGCCCGAGGGCACGACCACATCATAGCCCGACCCGCTGGACAGCATTTTCGTCTCCAGCACCTCGTTGCTGTCGAAGACATCGTAGATGAGCGTGATGCCGGTTTCCTGCTGGAATTTGTCCAGCAGCGATTCGTCGATATAGTCGGACCAGTTGTAAACGCGCACTTCTTCTGCAAGGGCGGTCGTGGCGGTCACTGCCAGCGCAATCGTAGCAGTCAAGATCGTCTTTTTCATCTTCTTCTCCCTTTGGTCGATGGTTATACCACCGCTGCGCTGAATTTGATCAAGTTTTTTCACGTAAGGCAACATGGTATTATTTTCATGGGGTCGTTAAACTCGCAATGTTGAAGATCAAAAACCTAGGGGAGCCTATGTGCAATGCCTCGGACCGCTCGCAAAGTGAGTAGCATCGACGTGATGATGCCCGCCCATGCGCAGGTATATCTGCGCCTGCGCGATATGGTGCTGTATGGCGACCTGATGCCGGGTCAGGCAGTGACCATCCAAGGGCTGACCGAGCGGCTGAGCGCGGGCATGACGCCGGTGCGCGAGGCGATCCGCAGACTGATCTCGCAAGGGGCGCTGGAGCTACAGGGCAATCGGCGGGTCAGCGTGCCACTGCTTACAGCAGCGGGTATTGACGAGATAATCGTTGCGCGTGAATGGCTTGATCCCTACCTGACACGGCAGGCAATGGGCCGCGTAACCCCGGCGGATATCGCTGCGCTGACCCGGTTGGATCAGTCACTGGACGGGGCAATCCGGCAGGGCGATCTGCGCGCGTATCTGCATCTGAACCATCAGTTCCATCGTGCGATTTACACGCTGGCCCAATCGCCCATTCTCACCGATCTGGCCGAAGGGTTGTGGCTACGTTTTGGCCCATCAATGCGGGTCTTGTGCGGGCGGCTGGGCACCCAGAACCTGCCCGATAATCATAAACAGACACTGACCGCGATGCAGGAAGGCGACTCGGACGCTGCCGCGGCTGCGATTGCAGCCGATGTCAGGCAGGGGATGGAGCAACTGCGCGCATCTCTGGCCGACAAGGCGGCTGACGGTTGATTCGATTGACATCAAATAATTTGATCATATTCTTGACGCAGATAGGTATGCCGCGACGCTGCCCCTCTTGAAATTCATATGATCACATTCAATTAACGAAAGGCCAGCACATGAACATGATCGCCAACCACCCGCCCACTGCCGAGCTTCAGGCGCTGGATGCGGCCCACCACCTGCACCCTTTCACCCATGGCGGCGAACTGGAGCAGAAGGGCGCGCGCGTCATCACCCGTGCCAAGGGCGTCACACTGACCGACAGCGACGGCAATGAGTATCTGGATGCGATGGCGGGTCTTTGGTGCGTCAATGTCGGCTATGGCCGTGAGGAAATGGCCGAGGCCGCAGCCCGCCAGATGCGCGAGCTGCCGTACTACAACACCTTCTTTCAGACGACCCATGTCCCGGCCATCGCGCTGTCCGCGAAACTGGCCGAACTGGCGCCGGGCGATCTGAACCACGTCTTTTTCGCCGGATCCGGGTCGGAGGCGAATGATACCAACATCCGTATGGTGCGCACCTACTGGGCACAGAAGGGCAAGCCGGAAAAGAAGATCATCATCAGCCGCAAGAATGCCTATCACGGATCGTCGATGGGCAGCGGCAGTCTGGGCGGCATGTCCTACATGCACGAGCAGGGCGGTCTGCCGATCCCGGACATCTGCCATATCGACCAGCCGCATTGGTGGGCCGAGGGCGGCGACATGTCCCCCGAGGAGTTCGGGCTGGAGCGTGCGCGCCAACTGGAAAAGAAGATCGAGGAACTGGGCGAGCACCGCGTCGCTGCCTTCATCGCCGAGCCGATTCAGGGCGCCGGCGGCGTCGTCATCCCGCCCAGCACCTATTGGCCTGAAATCCAGCGTATCTGCGACGCGCATGACATCCTGCTGATCGCCGATGAGGTGATCTGTGGATTTGGCCGCACCGGCACGTGGTTCGGCAGCAACACGTTGGGCATCCGCCCGCATATCATGACCGTGGCAAAGGGTCTGAGCAGCGGTTACGCGCCCATCGGCGGGTCCATCGTGTGCGACGAGGTGGCGGGCGTCATCAACAACTGCGAATTCGCGCATGGCTACACCTATTCCGGCCACCCGATGACCTGCGCCGTCGCGCTGGAAAACCTGCGGATACTGGAGGAGGAGGGCATCGTCGACCGCGTTGCTACCCATTCTGCCGCATATCTGGCGAACAAATGGACGGCGCTGGCCGATCATCCGCTGGTGGGCGAGGCGACGACCATCGGTATGATGGGGTCCATCGTGCTGACGCCGGATGCCACCAGTCGCGCGGCCTTTGCCGGGACCGAGGGCGACGCCGGGCTGATCACCCGCGAGCATTGTTTCCGCAACGGTCTGGTGATGCGCCATGTCGGGGATCGCATGATCATATCGCCGCCGCTCGTTATCACTGATGGCGAGATGGACACGCTGGTCGAGCGTGCCTGGACCGCGCTGGATCTGGCGCACAAGCAGCTGAAGGATGAAGGCAAGATGAAGGCAGCCTAGCTTCGGCCGGATGTAATCCCTTTCGGTCGCAGCTATGGGTTGCGGCCGTTTTCGGCTTGGGCGCGCCGCTGTTTCGGTTGTTGTTTTCGTTTTCCGCAGAACATACTACGTCTGGATCAGCTGCATCGCGAGGGCACCATGAACCACCGCAAGAAGACCGGCAGAAAGGACACTTTCGCCGTAATCGGTCTGGGTAATTTCGGCAGCACGGTCGCCAACGAACTGGTCCGGTTCGGCAACCACGTCATCGGCATGGATCTCGACGAAAAATCGGTCAACGCTCAGGCCGAAGCATTGAGCCAGGCCCTGATAGTCGACGCGCGCGACGAAGGCGCGCTGAGCGAGGCGGGCGTGGCCGACTGCGATGTCGCGCTGATCGCGATTGGCGACGATCTGGAATCCAGCATTCTGGCGGCGATCAACGTCAAGACGCTGGGTGTTCCCGTCGTCTGGGCCAAAGCGATGTCCAAAACCCACCACCGCATCCTGAGCAAGCTGAAGGTCGACCGCATCATCCATCCGGAGGTGGAGGTGGGCCACCACATCGCGCAGGTGCTGCACAATCCGCTGGTGCGCGATTACGTCAGCCTCGGCAACGGTTTCAACGTGGTGAATTTCCGCATCCCGGAATCGCTTGAGGGCAAGAAACTGTCCGAAATTCCTTATGGTAAGGACTACGACCTGCGCTGTATCGGTGCGATGCGCGGCACCGAATGGCTGGGCTGCGACGGGGATGATTGCACGTTGCAAAAAGACGATCTGCTGCTGCTTCTGGGGCAACGCCCCAACTTGCGCAGCTTCGCAGCCAGCCTCTGATGGCAGGGCCCCATGCGCGCGCTGTATCCGGGGGTGGATGGCGTGTCGCGCCTCCGGCAATTCTGGCGCTGATCTATCTGACTTTCATCATCGCGGGCGGCGTCGTCCTGTGGTTGCCGA
>JBLWYG010000017.1:0-48870 GCA_048267045.1 Roseovarius sp.
GCCCGCTGCGGCCCGCCGTCGCGCGCCCGGCCGTGGCCGCCCCCGGCCTCCCCCTTGGCCCCGGCTTCGTGGGCACCCTTGCCCTGACCCTCGGTCGCACCGCTGCGTTCCGCCGCTTCGGCGGCGCGTTCGCGGGCCGGCGACAGGGCCAGCAGACGCATGCCGGGGCCGGCCTTGATCTCGGCATCCTCGGCGAGGATGCGCATGTTGCGGCCCGGTGTCAGTTCGGCCAGCGGGACCGAGTCGGGGTTATCGGCGCGCCAGTCTTCGACGCCATACTCCTCGGTGATGTTGGTGGCGCGCACTTCCCAGCCTTCCTGCATGTCGCGGGCCAGTTCCATATACCGCAGGCCGCCGGCGATGTTGCGTCCGCCCAATGTGGGAGGCAGCGCATGGCGCGTCTGCTCCTGCTTGGCGCGTTTCAGCTGATAGACATGTTCGCGCCCGAATTCGGGGCCGAGGTCAGTCGCGACCAATGTGTTGTAGGCGTCATTGTCGGAGGTGGCGATGACGCGCCCAAAGCTTATGAATTCGACGCCGTGTTCGGCCCCGTCCGACAAGATGTCGCCCACGAAGATCGGCAGCCCCTGCTCGCGCGCCGACCGCAGGCGCGCGCGATTGGCGTCCGCGATCAGCACCGGGATCTCCTCTTTTTGCAGGGCGCCTGCAAACGCTGCGGAGAATTGCGACCCACCGACAAAGATGACCCCCGGCACGTGCGCGCCCGCCAGCCCCAGCGCCTGCGCCATCGGCCGCAACGTGAACCCGTGCAGTACCACCGTGGCCGCGACCAGCGCAAAGGCCAGCGGCGTCAGCAGCGCCGCATCCTCGACGCCCGCGCTGACCAGACGTTCGGAAAACAGCCCGGCCACCGCCACCAGAACCACGCCGCGCGGGCCGGTAAACGCCACCAGCAGACGTTCCTTCATCGGAATGTTGGTAAAGGCCAGCGACAGCATCACCGTGGCGGGCCGGACAAACAGGATCGTGACCAGTACGAAAATCAGCGACGGCCAGCCCAGCAGGCCGAGACGTTCGACATTCATCGACGCGGCCAGCAGGATGAACACGCCCGAAACCAGCAGAATTGTCGCGTGTTCCTTGAAGCGGCGCAGTTCGGTGTAGCTGGGCAGCTTCGCGTTGGCGATGTAGAACCCCATGATCGTAACCGCCAGAAGGCCGCTTTCGTGCAGCACGCTGTCCGCCAGTGCAAAGACCAGCAGCAGCGCCGCGAACAGCACCGGCACCTTCATGTATTCCGGCACCCGGCCCCGGCGGAATCCTTCGGACACGAACCAGCCTGCCGCAACGCCCATTGCAATGGCACCGACGATGCCGACGGTCATGTCCCAGACCGCAGAGCCGAACATTTCGCTGGCATAGATGACCAGCACGACCTCGAACGCCAGCACCGCCGCCAGCGCGCCAATGGGATCGTTCACGATCGCCTCCCATTGCAGCAACTGCGCCGGGCGCTTGGCCAGCCGCGCAGTGCGCAGGAGCGGCGCGATCACCGTCGGGCCAGTCACAATCATGATCCCGCCGAACACCGCCGAGCTGGCCCAGCTCAGCCCGGCCACGTAGTGCAGCGCCAGCGCCGAGCCCAGCCAGCCCACAGGCGCGCCGATCAGCACCAGCCGACGCACGCCCTTGGCCGCCTCGCGCAGGCCATGCAGGTCCAGCGTCATCCCGCCCTCGAACAGGATGATCGCCACCGCGATGCTGATCATCGGTGTCATCAGCGGGCCGATGTCACGCTCGGGATCGAAGATGCCCAAGCCCGGCCCGATGGCCAGACCGGCCAGCAGCATCAGCACGATGGCCGGCAGGCGCAGCTTCCATGCGACCCATTGGGCCCCGACGCCGATGCCGCCAACCAGCGCGAACGCCATTACCGGCGACATCGCGCCCGCGGTCTCTAAAGCCATCGGCTATCCTTCTGTTTCTTCGGGCCAGGATCCGGCCCCGCCGCGTCCACCCAGATGCAGTGCATGCTGAGCCAGTGCAAACCGGTCCGTCATTCCAGCGATATAATCACCGACAAGCCGTGCAAGTTCCGTCGTCGTTTCCGCAGCGCGCACATCGTGCTGCCAGCGGCGCGGCAAATGGCCCGGCTGCGCCATGTAAAACGGAAACAATCCCTCTACGACTGCCGTTGCCCGCGCGCGTTGCACCATGACCATGGGCGCGCGGTACATCCGCGTAAAGAGAAAGCGGCGAACGCCCTGCAAATCCTGCCACAACTCCGGCGAAAACCGGATGATCGGGCGGCCAAGATGGCGCACCGCGCTTGCATCAGCCGGATCGGCAGCAGCAACAAGGCCACGAGACGTGTCGATCACGTCGCCTACCATGACCCCGAACACCCGCCGCAGCGCCTCGTGACGGCGCCGGTACGCATCAAGGCCGGGATAGAGCCGGTCAACCTCGGCATAGCATGGGCCGACGATGGGCAGCGCGGCGACCTCATCCTCGGTGAACAGCCCGGCGCGCAGTCCGTCATGCAGATCGTGGTTATTATAGGCGATATCGTCGGAAAGCGCGGCCACTTGCGCCTCGGCGCTGGCATGGGTGTGCAATTCCAGATCGTGGCGGTCGGCGTATTCGGCCAGTGCATAGGGCAGATCGCCGGTCACAGGCCCATTGTGTTTGGCCAGCCCCTCCAGCGTCTCCCAAGTCAGGTTCAGCCCGTCGAACTCCGCATAATGCCGCTCCAGCGCGGTGACGATGCGTATCGCCTGCGCGTTGTGGTCAAAGCCACCGTAAGGCTTCATCAGCCGGTGCAGCGCATCCTCGCCGGTATGTCCAAAAGGCGTGTGCCCCAGATCATGCGCCAGCGCGACCGCCTCGGTCAATTCGCCATTCAGACCCAGAGCGCCGGATATCGTTCGCGCGACCTGTGCCACCTCGATGGAATGTGACAGGCGCGTGCGAAAATAATCGCCCTCGTGTGCGACAAAAACCTGCGTTTTGTGTTTCAACCTGCGAAAGGCGCTGGAATGGATGATCCGGTCGCGATCACGTTGAAAACACGAACGAAAGGCGCTTTCCTCCTCCGCCACCAGCCGCCCGCGCGACTGGCCCGGTTGTGCGGCGATGCGCGATGGCGCGGGCCCAAAGGGCGCAGTCATGGGCGGGCTCCTTGCCGGGTGGACATGAGGCTCATATATTGCATTTGAAACCGGCGCGAAACACTTCCGCGCCAAACGAGGGAGATCCGCGATGAACCTGCCGCCCAAAGTCACCGACCGCGCGTTCGAGCGTCTGAGCGAAATCGGCGCCAGCGATCAGGGTCAGGCCCTGCGCGTCGCCGTGGAGGGTGGTGGATGTTCAGGCTTCCAGTACGAGATCAAGCTGGACAACCCTGCCGGTGACGATCTGATACTGGAAGGTCACGGCCAAAAAGTGGTGATCGACGCCGTCTCGTTGCCGTTCCTGACCGGCGCCGTCATTGATTTCAGCGAAGAACTGATCGGTGCACGCTTTGTCATTGAAAACCCGAACGCCAGCAGCAGCTGTGGCTGCGGAACATCATTTTCAATGTAATTCCGACACTTGCGTGACTACCTTAAACTACGACATCACTCGGCTGGCACGACCCTGCGCATCGCAGCTGCGGGCGACGCCTGATCGTAGATCAACCACGCTCCGGCTGTGATCACAAGCGCCGCGCCGATATACAGCGCCGCGGCCGGCACCTCACCGAAAAGGGTTGCGCCGATGACGACCATCCAGATGAACTGCAGGTTCATCAAGGGTGTGACCACATAGGCGGGCAGCGCCCGCAACGCGCCTACCAGCACCCAGCGCGCGATGAAGAGCAGCCCCGCATAAGCGCAGGCCCAGCCCAGATCGACCAGCCCCATCGGGACCCAGACAAAGGGCAACGCGCAGGCCATGACCGCTGCAAGCGCAAGATTTGGCCAGAACACCTGCGGCAGCAGATTGCCGTCACGGACCCCGATATAGCGCGACGCGATCATCGACACCGTCCCCAGCACCACGGCCGCCAGCGCCACGAAATGACCGACGCCAAGACCGCCCATTCCGGTCGGCGCAAGGCATAAAAGACCGACCAGCCCCAGCATCAACGCGCCCCATGCCTGCGGGCGCACCGCCTCACCCAGCACAGGGCCGGACAAAAGCGCCGTAAAAAGCGGGATCATCGCGATAAACAGGAATACATCGGCAAATGGCAACAGGCGGAACGCGTAAAAGAACGCCGCTGCGCCCAGCACCGTGGCGACGCTCCGGACTGCCATGACGCGTGGACAGGCGGTGCGCAGGCCGCGCGGCGCAGCCCCGGCGCGGCCCACCAGCATCGCCAGCAGTGCGACAATACCGCCCGACAGGGCAAAGAGCTGCGGCGCGGCATAGCTGGCCGCGAACATCTTGGTAATCGCGTCGGCGCCGGATATCAGCGCCGTGTAGCCGACTGTCAGGCCAACCCCCACCAGAATCGCGGCGCGCATGGCGATCATGGTCGCAACTCCGTTGCTGGACGCAATCCGACACGCGCGAAGCCCTCGAAAAAGGCGCCAAACTGATCGGTGGATGCTTCTGCGGCGATCAGTGCCGCCTGCGCCTCGTCGGACAATTGGCCGCAAAGTTCGTCCCGCATGGCCGCCCAATCGGCGGAGCGCCCCTTTCCCATGGAATACATGCAGTGCGACAGTTCGCGCAGCGGTGCGGACGCGGGGCGCGTACGGGCAAAGGTCAGTCGTCCCTCGGGAACGTGATCGCCGAAACCGCCCTGCCCCGCACGCGACATGAACCAGTTCAGCATGAGGTATTCGTGGTAGTCGTCCTGCAGCCCCTCGCAATCTTCCAGCGTAAAGGTGCGGATCTGCTGCATCAGCCAGATCTCCCACACTTCAGGCGGCGCATGCCCGGCGAACCGCAGGGCAAGACAGATCTCGGCCAGCAGGTCGGCGTTGAAATCAAGAAATGCCAGCATGCCGGCAAACATCAGGCTGGTTGTGGTGGCGGCGCAGATCGCGGGATCCCTGCGGCCGTATTCGGACAGGTAGAAGACGATATGGGTCAGCTCGTACGCTGCTTTCTTGTTCGGCATGGCGAAGGTCTGCGACCGGGCGGCAAAACGACGTAGGCGCGCGTCGAGTCCGTCATCCGCGGGCAGCGGATCGACCCCGCGCCGCGCGCACAGCCTCCGGGCCTCGGCGCGTTGCAAATCCGACAGCTCAGCCTCGGACAGGCCTTGCTGCGCGACCCATTCCGCCAAGGATGCGCCCTTGCTGCCGGGCATTCCCAGATCCTCGAGATCAAGGCAGAGCGACAACAGAAATCTGTAATATTGCGGAAAGAATTCCATTCGCTGTTCGATATCGGCGTAAAACGCGGCGTAGACGTCAAGCGCGCCGGGCGGCAGATCAGCGCCGGTCGATTCCAGGATATTGAGCATCTCGGCGTTTTCCTTGAGCCAGAAAACATCCTCCTGCGTGCGCCGTCCAATTGCGAAGGTCTTGAGCAGGGCCGCCTGACGAGCGGCCTTGCTGTGTTGCCGGAACGGGACTTTGAGCTGCACGATGGTTGTCATGTCGAGTGATCTCCATTGATCAGTCCGAGCCCAAGGCCCCGTTCGCGTTTGGTGCTTAAAGGCTGGAGGTAAACATTTCGACAGCGTCGCCCTCACGCGCCTCGTCAGCCCGGACCAACGACGAAGTGAATGCGCCAACCGCGTCGCCCGATGTCACGCGCGGCGCCAAGGACGAGGTGAACATCTGCACGGCGTCGCCCGCAGCGGTATCGGCCGTTACCGACGGGCTGAGCGACGAGGTGAACATTTCCAGACCTTCGCCGAGGCCCGCATCCGCGCTGGCGACGGGGCCGAGCGACGAGGTGAACGCGCCGGTGACTGCGCCATCGTGCAGGCTCATGGCGCCTGCGGTCAGGCCGGTGGCGGGTGCGAATGCGGTTTCGACTTTGCGTTGTGCTGTCATTTTTCAGGTTTCCCAGATTGGTGTTTCATGCCCCTCAAGGCTTGCAGCAGT
Organism: Roseovarius sp.; assembly: GCA_048267045.1. Classification (GTDB taxonomy): domain Bacteria; phylum Pseudomonadota; class Alphaproteobacteria; order Rhodobacterales; family Rhodobacteraceae; genus Roseovarius. Next base: position 6,012 of record JBLWYG010000017.1, read on the forward strand.
TCCGCGATATGCCAAGACATTTTTCAACCTAAGGATGAGTTTGAGCAGTGTGAGTAGATCAACTTCGCCGCGTAAGCCAATCGGACTAAATCTGAATTTCAATCTCTAAAAAAGTTATCCACAGATTGATTTTGCACGTTTTTTTCTGTTGTTTCCGATCTAGAAACGACTGTTCAATATGCAACTTCAGGGTGTTTTCTAGAATCGCACCCTACGACTCACCTCAGGTTGAGACATGCCGACCACGTCAGTAATCGGCCGTCGGCCCACCGGCCGCTTGCCCCCGGCGCATCGCTGGGCGATAGAGGGGTATCCCCTGCCGCAGCGAGGACCGCACATGAAGATCGCGTCATTCAACATCAACGGTATCAAGGCCCGCATTGCCGCCCTGCCCGACTGGCTGGACGAGGCGCAGCCCGATGTCGTGCTGCTGCAAGAAATCAAATCGGTGGACGAGGCATTTCCGCGCGAGATTTTCGAAGATCGCGGCTACGCGGTCGAAACGCACGGGCAGAAGGGCTTCAACGGCGTCGCGATCCTGTCCAAGCTGCCACTGGAGGATTTGACGCGCAGCCTGCCCGGTAACGAGGCCGACGAACAGGCCCGCTGGATCGAGGCCACAGTCATCGGAGATGATACGCCGGTGCGCGTGTGCGGCCTCTACCTGCCGAATGGCAATCCGGCGCCCGGTCCGAAATACGACTACAAGCTGGCTTGGATGGAGCGGATGCAGGCCCGCGCCGCCGAATTGCTGGCGCTGGAAGAGCCGTTCCTGATGGCTGGCGATTACAACATCATCCCGCAGGACGAGGATGCCAAGCGCCCCGAGGCATGGCAGGAGGATGCACTGGCTCGCCCCGAGAGCCGCGCGGCCTATCGCCGGATCCTCAACATGGGCTTTACCGAGGCGTTTCGCGCGCGGCAAAACGGGCCGGGCCACTATACCTTCTGGGACTATCAGGCCGGCGCATGGAATCGCAATGACGGTATCCGCATTGACCATTTCCTGCTCAGCCCTGAATGTGCCGATCTGCTGGAGGACTGCCAGATCGACGCCGAGATTCGCGGGCGCGAGAAACCGTCCGATCATGTCCCCATCTGGGTGCGCCTGCGCGCCTGACATCCCGCGGAAAGGGCAAGCCCATGGATAACCTGCGCGGCAGCGCGCTGATGGTTCTGGCGATGGCCGGATTCGCGCTGGAGGACTATTTCGTCAAGCTGCTGTCGGTGCAGTTGCCCGTCGGGCAGATCCTGATGATGCTGGGCACGTCCGGCTGCTTGGTCTTTGCCGTCTTTACAAAGATGGGGCGCGGCAAGCTCTTTACCCGTGTTCTGCTGACCCGCGCCGTGATGCTGCGCAATCTGGGCGAGATCATCGCCGCCGTCTGCTATGTCACCGCGCTGGCGCTGGCCGATCTGTCGACCGTGTCAGCCATCCTTCAGGCCACCCCGCTGGCCGTGACGATTGGCGCGGCTCTGTTCATGGGCGCGCAGGTGGGGTGGCGGCGCTGGTCGGCGATTCTGGTCGGCATGGCGGGTGTGCTGATGATCGTACGCCCGGGCATGGAGGCCTTCGATGCGTCGTCGATCTTTGCCATCGTTTCCGTCGTGGGGCTTGCTATACGCGATCTCGCAACGCGGGCGATTCCGCCGTCGGTGTCATCCATTCAGCTGTCCTGCTACGCGTTCGGCACGATGGTGCCGACGGGCGCGGTGATGCTGCTCTTTCAAGGCGATCTGGCACCACTTGAGCCGATCAACTGGGCCTACCTTTTCGGCGCGATGGTATTTGGGGTCGTGGCATATTATTTCATCGTCGGCGCGATGCGCGTCGGCGAAGTCGCAGCCGTCACGCCGTTTCGCTATGCGCGACTGATCTTTGCGCTGATCCTCGGCATGACGCTGCTGGGCGAGCGGCCCGATATGTGGACGCTGATCGGCGCGGCGATCATCATCGCCTCGGGGCTGTATACATTGATCCGCGAGCAACGTCTGGCGCGCGCGTACCGGCGCGCCAGACCTGTAGGGCCGCTGTGACCGTTGCAATTCCATTTGCCGCGCCGCTTTGCTAAAGCAGCACCAATGCATTTCATCAAAGGGTTCTCCACATGAGCAGCATCATCGACATCCACGCGCGCGAAATCCTCGACAGCCGGGGCAACCCGACGGTCGAGGTCGACGTCATTCTCGAGGACGGCACCATGGGCCGCGCCTCCGTGCCGTCGGGCGCGTCCACAGGCGCGCATGAGGCGGTCGAGCGGCGCGATGGCGACAAGGCCCGTTATCTGGGCAAGGGTGTGCTGGACGCGGTCGATGCCGTGAACGGCGAAATTGCCGACGCGCTGGAAGGGTTCGACGCGACCGAGCAGGTCGCGCTGGACATGGCGATGATCGAAATGGACGGCACCGACAACAAGTCGCGCCTTGGTGCCAATGCAATCCTCGGGGTGTCGCTTGCCGCAGCCAAGGCGGCGGCGGACTACACCGGCCAGCCGCTCTTTCGTTATGTCGGCGGCACATCCGCCCGCGTTCTGCCGGTGCCGATGATGAACATCATCAATGGCGGCGAGCATGCGGACAACCCGATCGACATTCAGGAATTCATGATCATGCCGGTGGCGGCCGAGAACATCAGCGAAGCCATCCGCATGGGCGCCGAAGTGTTCCATACCCTCAAGGGTGAGCTGTCGACGGCGGGCCTCAGCACCGGCATCGGCGACGAGGGTGGCTTTGCCCCCAACATCGCCAGCGCGCGCGAGGCGCTGGATTTCATCCTGAAGAGCATCGAAAAAGCCGGATACAAGCCGGGCGAAGACATCCATCTTGCGCTCGACTGCGCCGCGACGGAATACTTCCGGGACGGCAAGTACGAGATGACCGGTGAAGGCAAATCGCTGTCCAGCCAGGAAAATGCCGAGTATCTGGCCGCCCTCGTCGCGGATTATCCCATCATCTCGATCGAGGACGGCATGGCCGAGGATGATTGGGACGGCTGGAAGGCGCTGACCGACATGCTGGGCGGCAAGGTCCAGTTGGTCGGCGACGATCTGTTCGTGACAAACCCCGACCGCCTGGCCGACGGAATCGCGCGCGGCTGCGCCAATTCGATGTTGGTGAAGGTGAACCAGATCGGCACGCTCACGGAAACGCTGCGCGCCGTCGATATGGCCCACCGCGCGGGCTACACCAACGTGATGTCGCACCGCTCGGGCGAGACGGAGGACGCCACGATCGCGGATCTGGCCGTCGCCACGAATTGCGGTCAGATCAAGACCGGATCGCTGGCGCGTTCGGATCGTCTGGCGAAGTACAATCAACTGATCCGGATCGAGGAGATGCTGGGCGAAACGGCGGAATACGCCGGGCAAAGCATCCTGCGCCGATAGCGCGCCACCCCAGCCACAAGGTCGGGGCCTCCGCATTATCGAAACGAAAAAGGCGCGGCAGAGATGCCGCGCCTTTCCCTTTTCTGGCTGTGCCAGTGCGAGCCGCCGATATTACGGGCAAGGCGCCTCATAATAGGTGCCATCACCACGCGAATAGGCACAAACTCTGCGATTCTGGTTCTGCGCAACAACCGTGCCTGCCGCGGCACCGCCCAGCGCAGAGATCAACTGCCAGTCACTGTCGGCGCCCAGCGCCTTGGCCGTCAACAGGCCGGCAGCAGCGCCGCCTGCAACACCGGCAACGGTGCGCTGGTTCGACGTCAGGTTGTCGCAGGCGCCAAGGCCCAGCATCGCTGTACATGCAATCGCAGATATCCAAGTTTTCATGTTGATCTCCTGATCATAATTTCACTGTCGCCGCACTCTGGCCGCTCCATCAAGGAACCGCCCGTTGAAGGGCGCTGTGGGCAGAACGCTGCACCCGCGCATTGGTTCCACATTTTTGGGCACTGTCTTACCGAAACGAAAAAATACCTGCCGCTTGGGCGAAACTTCGCCGGTGCAGGCTGCGTGAATGACGTCATGTCGCCCGCGATCGGGCGGCAGCGGGCGCCGCAGTCTGCCGCGAAAGGATGGCTGCGGTGAAGGGCGGATCACCCACGGTTCGATTGCACGAATTTTATCAGTTGCCGGGTCGATCCGTCCTGCCCGTCCACGGGCGCCGTGCCATCCAGCATGGGCTGGATGGCCTTGGCCAGTTCCTTGCCCAACTCGACCCCCCATTGATCGAAGGAATTGATATCCAGAATGACTCCTTCCACGAACACCCGGTGTTCATAGAGCGCAATGATCTGCCCCAGCCGGTAGGGCGTCAGCTGGTCGTACATCAACGTCGTCGACGGGCGCCCGCCGGGAAACACCCTGTGGCGGGCCTGACGCTCAAGCTCGGCGCCGCGATATCCGGCGTCCTGCATCAGGGCGCGCGCGGTCTCCAGATCGCGGCCGCGCATCAATGCTTCGGACTGCGCCAGGCAATTGGCCACCAGCAGCGCATGATGATGCGCCAGATCAGGCTCGTGGCCACGCGCGGCGACCAGAAACTCGCAAGGGATAATGGCGGTGCCCTGATGGATCAACTGGTAGAAAGCATGCTGCCCGTTTGTGCCCGGCTCGCCCCAGATGATCGGACCCGACGGATAGCTCAGGCTGCGCCCGTCCATGGCAACGCCCTTGCCGTTCGATTCCATCTCAAGCTGTTGCAGATAGGCAGGCAGACGTCCCAGCCGCTGGTCATAGGGCAGCACGGCGCGCGTGCCATAGCCGCAGGCGTGGGTATGCCACAGACCGACCAGCGCCAGCATGACCGGCAAGTTTTCAGTCGGCGGCGCGCTGCGAAAATGGTCATCCATCGCCTCGCCGCCGCGCAGGAAATCGGTGAAATCGTCAGACCCGATGGCTATCATCAGGGACAGGCCGATCGGCCCCCAGATGGAATAGCGCCCCCCGACCCAATCTTCGAAGCCAAAGACGCGGGCAGCGTCGATGCCCCAGTCCGCGGCCTTGCCAACGTTCGATGACAGCGCGACGAACTGCGCGCCGGGATCATCCACCGCGGCCTCCATCCACTTGCGGGCGGTGGCAGCGTTGGTCATCGTCTCGGTCGTGGTAAACGTCTTGGACGCAACAAGGACCAACGTGCGCGACGGGTCCAGCCCCGCCAGCGTGTCCGAGATATCTGCGCCGTCCACGTTCGAGACGAAATGACAGCGCGGGCCGTCCGTAAATGGCGAAAGCGCCCGCACCGCCATTTCGGGACCCAGATACGATCCGCCGATGCCGATATTGACGATGTCGGTGAATGACCCGCCTGCCCCCTGATAGGCGCCGCTGCGCACAGACCCTGCAAAGGATTTCATCCGCGCCAGTGTATCCTTGACGCCCGGCATCGCATCGGTGCCCTCCACCAGAACAGGCCGCCCGGACAGATTGCGCAGCGCGGTATGCAGCGCGGGCCGGTCTTCCGTCTCGTTTATCGGCGCACCAGCGAACATGGCCTCGCGCCGCGCGGCAACCCCGCGCGCGTCGAACAACGCAATCAGCGCCGCGCGCGCCACGGCGTCGATCGAGGTCTTGGAATAGTCCAGCAGAAGGCCATCTGCCCGCACCGAAAAATCAACTGCGCGTCCGGCACCGAACAGCGGCGCAATGCCGCGCGCACGAGCCTTTTCCGCCATCACCCTCAGATCGCGCCACATGTCAGGGCGCCCAATGCACGGTGGCATCGTCCAGCAGCGCGGTAACCGGTGCAATCAGCGCATCCTGCCCGCGCGCACGCTCCAGCGCGTCGCGCTTGGCCGCGCCGGTGATGACGATATGCAGATGCATCGCCGATTTCAGCACATGCGCAGCAAGGGTGATGCGCGGCTCGGGCTCGCCCTCGATGCGCATCGGCAGGACCAGCGGCGCATCATGCGCCAGCGCCGCCTCCAGCCCCGGCGCGTGCGGAAACAGCGACGCGGTGTGCATATCCGCGCCCATGCCGACCAGCGCCACGTCGATGGGCAGCCGGAGGGCCAGATCCTCGGCCAGTCGCGGCGCCGCCTCCTCGGGCGAGGCGCCCTCGACATAAAGCGGCAGCAGCGTCGCCGCCGCCGCGCGCTCGCATATCAGGTGCTTGGCAATCAGGCCAGCGTTCGAACGGATATGGGCCTGCGGCCGCCACCGTTCGTCGCTGGGCAGCACATCGACCCGGTTCCATTCCAGCCGCGCGCCGCAGAGCGTGTCGAAGATCGGCGCCGGCGTCGTGCCGCCCGGCACCACCAATAGCGCGCGGTCACGCTGCCGCAAGGCCGCGCTGAGCTGGCCCGAGATCACGTCGGCCAGTCCCATCGCCATGAATTCGGCGTCGGGGTATTCCTGAAAATTCATGGTTTTATCTCCCGCCAGCGGCGCCCGTCGCGATGGATGAGGGCCAGCGCATCGTCCGGCCCGGAACTGCCTGTGCTGTATAGCTCGGGCTGAATTCCGGCCGCCTCCCAGCCTTCGATTATGGGATCGGTCCAGGCCCACGCTGCCTCGACCTCGTCGCCGCGCATGAACAGGGTCTGATCGCCGCGAATGACATCCATGATGAGGCGCTCGTAGGCGTCGGGGACGTCCTCGCTCTGCGGTCCCAATGCCTCGGAAAAGGTCATGTCCAGCGGCACGTCGACCAGACGCATGCCGCCCGGCCCCGGCTCCTTGATGGTGACGCCCATTTCGATGCCTTCGTTGGGTTGCAGGCGGATCGTCAGGATGTTGCGGTGCCGCCCCGCATCGGCACCGAAGATCGAATGCGGCGCGTCCTTGAACACGACCGCAATTTCGCTGGCGCGGGCGCGCAGGCGCTTGCCGGTGCGCAGGTAGAAAGGCGTCCCGGCCCAGCGCCAGTTACCGATCCGCGCCTTGAGCGCGACGAAACTTTCGGTGTTGGTATCGCGATTTTCCACCTCGTTGCGATAGCCCGGCAGGGTATCGGTGCTCTCGTACTGGCCGCGCACCACATCACCCGGCTCGACAGGATCGAGCGCACGGATCACTTTCAGCTTTTCGTCGCGCACGGAATCGGGATCGTATTTGGCAGGCGGCTCCATCGCGGTCAGGCACAAAAGCTGCATGATGTGGTTCTGCACCATATCCCGCATTGCGCCGGATTTGTCGTAATAGCCGCCCCGCGTGCCGACACCGCCGGATTCGGCCACGGTGATCTGGATGTGATCGACATACTGGCTGTTCCAGAGCGGCTCGAACAAGGTGTTGGCAAAGCGGATCGCCATCAGGTTCTGCACGGTTTCCTTGCCCAGATAGTGATCGATCCGGTAAATCTGCGTCTCATCGAAATGCTCGGCCAACACCGCGTTCAGCTGGCGCGCCGAATCCAGATCGCGCCCAAACGGCTTTTCGACCACGATACGGCAGTCGGGCGAGGCAAGGCCATGGGCATGCAGCCGCGTCGCCAACGGACCGAACAGCGCCGGGCCTACCGAGAAATAGAATGCGCGGATGCGTCCCGGATCGGGCAGCATGGCACCCAGTGCGTCCCAACCTTCCTCGCCCGCGGCATCAAGCGTGACATAATCGACCTGCTCCAGAAACCCGGCCAGATGCGTCTCCATCATGGCGATATCGCCGTCGAATTCGGTGATCGCGTCGCGCGCGAAGGCGCGATAGCCCGCGCCGTCCATATCGCCGCGCGCGGCGCCGATAACGCGCGCGTCCTCGCCCATCTGACCCGCGCAGAACCGCCGGAACAACGCCGGAAGGATCTTGCGCCGGGCCAGATCACCAGTGCCGCCGAAGATCACCAGATCGAACGGCTGAACGGGGATGACGCGCGATACCATTGGCAAACTCCTTGCAATGCGCGCATCTTAGCAGGCTGCGCGACGTTCACAACTGTGTCAGGGGCCGCTGTGCGGGTTTCATCCGCATCCTCCCCGCGCTAGGCATGATGGCATCATCAAAGGCAGGAAAAGCATGAAAGACAGCGCAGCGGCCAACAGCGGCAAATTTCAGGATCCGCAGCGCACCGCCACGGGCGAGCCACGCGCCCATGTCGCGCTGACGCGGCCCAAAACGCTGTGGTTCAACACCGGCACGCTGTGCAACATCGAATGCGCCAACTGCTACATCGCCTCGTCCCCTACCAACGATGCGTTGGTCTACATCAGCGAAGAGGAGGTCCGCGACTATCTGGACCAGATCGCTGCGCGCGACTGGCCGGTGGACGAGATCGCCTTTACCGGTGGCGAGCCGTTCATGAACCCGCAGATGATCGCCCTGGCCCGCGCGGCGCTGGCACGCGGATACAAGGTGCTGATCCTGACCAACGCCATGCGCCCGATGATGCGCCCGAACATGCAAGACGGACTTTGTGCGCTCGAGCATGATTTTCCCGGCCGAATGACACTACGCATTTCGGTCGATCACTGGTCCGAGGCACTGCACGACGTCGAGCGCGGCAGTGGTGCCTTTGCGCGCACGATTGAGGGCATGAAATGGCTGCGCGATGCGGGCGTCCGCATGGCCGTCGCCGGGCGCACGGTCTGGAACGAGAGCGAGGCAGATGGCCGCGCCGGCTATGCCGCGCTATATGCCCAGCATCGCTTTGATATCGACGCGCTGGATCCGGGCGCCACGGTCCTGTTTCCCGAAATGGACGAAACCATCGAAGTGCCCGAAATCACCACCGCGTGCTGGGGTATTCTGGGCAAATCGCCGACAGACGTGATGTGCGCCTCCTCGCGTATGGTGGTCAAGCGCAAGGGCGCCGACCGTCCGGCCGTTCTGGCCTGCACTCTGCTGCCCTACGCACCCGAATTCGAGCTGGGCAACACCCTGCAAGAGGCCGAGCGCGATGTCTCGCTCAACCACCCCCATTGCGCCAAATTCTGCGTTCTGGGCGGCGCCAGCTGCTCGGCTTGATTGAAGCGCCGCAGAGAGCTCGGATCCCGCAGCCTGGGTTTTCCTTGCGAGCAGATCGCATATGCTGCTCTCACGCCCCGAACCAGCGCTACGCCCTGACCTTGCCGCGCCCGAAGAAAGATCGTTTCTGTTTGCTTGGTCCCTCAAAGTTGCAGCCGTATCGCTCAAAAAAAGCGCGCACCCGAGGCGTCAGCAGGCCGCGACCGCTGGCGTATTGAGGCAGATCGAATCCACCACCATAATTGAGCTCAACGATGACCGGGCCCGCCTCCGTGATGGCAATATCGGTCGACTGATACCGGATAGGTGCAAACAACTGTGCGGCGCGTTCGTTGATCTCAAGAAGCCGATCCCAATGAGGCAGCTTCATCCCTTTCAAACCGGCCGTGACCGGGTGATCGTCATGAAATTTGACCTCGGGCCCGGCACGCTCGGCAATTGTGCGGATCTCACCGGTGTCGACATCAGCCTCGCACGCCAAATTGCCAGACCGCCAGAACGCATCGGCAATATTGTTGCCTTGCGGGAGTTTGATGATCGCCAACGGACTAAAAACGCCTTCATCCGTGACCATGTTCATCATGCGAACCGTGGCAAGAGCAGACGCATAACGCGCAATTTCAGGATGGTTGGCGAGTGTATTTTGTAGGATATAGGCGTTGTCGCCAACGAAACCGGACAGAAATGCGTCGTAAGTCATGGGCGCGTGGCCAGTACAGGTCACGTGAGTGGCGTCGGCATGCTCGATCCGGAACGCGCCAAAGCTGACCATCCCGTCGATAATCTTGCCGAACAAGCCACTCTCTCGATTGGCCATGACCAAATCGCGCAGTTGACCCGGTGTGACAATTTTTGCCAAGCCGGGATAGATGCGCGCGGTCCTATCAATAATCCCAACAATCGGCGGTACCGGAATATCCCCGGCCGACAACACCATGGTGGCCAGCGCCTTGTCTTCGGATACCCCGCCCCAATTGCGGTTATTGCATCTGTGGGTAAAGTCCCAATGCAAGTCGTTCGAGATGTAAGCAGCGCGTTGTGCATCGGTGAAATTATCATGGCGGAACAAGCCATGGCGGATGTATTCGACCATGTTTAAACGGCTGTGCGACTTCGCAATTTTTCTGAATTCGCGCTGTATCTGCAGCACCGAACGCCCGCTTTCCCGGGCAGCATAGACGAGCAGGTCCTTATGGCTGCTGTCACGCGCCGAAAGATAGCTGTTCCTATCCTGATCAGCGGCGGTAAGAGGCATTTGTATGTTCATTTTCCGTCCAGTAATCGTCATGGCAAGGGATTGTGCAGATTAAGGATGCAATACTGCCGGGACAATATGGTGGAATTGGGGCCAGAAAGGTGAGATTTTCTGGAATGGATCCTCTTAGCGACCCGTCGTCATGCGTGCAGTTTCCTGATGGCGCGCTCGTGTGCAGGGCCGCTTGCCGCCCGTGCGGCATGACCCCATATTCATAACATGTTGAAATTCACTCCTATACTTCTGGCTATCATTTACGCCTTCGTCATGTACCGGTTCTCGGTCTGGCGCACGTCGCAGGATCTGAGCGCGCGCTCCACCGAGCTTGCCGATCCGCAGTTGAAAAGGCTGACCGACCGGCTGGCGCAGGCCCTCGATCTGGCACGCGTCCGCGTCCACATCTACGAAATCGATCCGGTGAATGGTCTTGCCGCGCCGGACGGGCGTATTTTCATCACGCGCGGCTTTTATGCCAAATTCCAGTCAGGCGAGGTGACGGGTGAAGAGATGGCGTCGGTCATCGCGCATGAGCTGGGCCATGTGGCCCTGGGTCATTCCCGACGGCGGATGATCGACTTTTCCGGCCAGAACGCGCTGCGCACGGCGCTGGCGATGGTGCTGTCACGGTTCCTGCCGGGGATCGGCGTGATGATCGCTGGTGCGTTGACGTCGCTGCTGGCTGCGCGTCTGTCGCGCGGGGACGAATACGAGGCGGACGCATATGCTTCGGCCCTGCTGGTGAAGGCCGGGATCGGGACCGGCCCGCAGAAATCCCTGTTTCAGAAGCTGGAGGCGCTGACCCGGTCCAATTCCGGCGCCGCGCCCGCCTGGCTGATGAGCCACCCCAAGACTGCCGAACGCATCGCCGCGATTGAGAAGAACGAGGCGCGCTGGAGCAAGGGCTGACTGCCTATCCCAGCGCCTTGGCCAGACGCGGCAGGCGTGCCTTCTTCAGCAAGGGCCGCATCATCCAGTCCCCCTCGCTCAGGCGGCGGGCCTCGTCCAGCACCCCCGCGCCGACCTGCGCCATCATGTCGGGCTGCGCCTGCCAGATGCCGTGCAGCAGCGCATCGGGATCCGTGCGCGACAACCCTTCTTCGGCCAGTATCTGGCGCGGAAAATCCTTGGCGTTCAGCGTGACGATGATGTCAGCCGACCCGGCAATCGCCGCAGCCAGCACATGCGTGTCTGCGGGATCCGGCAGCCACAGCCGCGCCTCAAGCGAGGGGGGCCAAGTCACTTCGGCGCCCGGCCAGGCTGCGCCCATAAGGGCCGCCTCGGCGCCCGCCTGGGCGATGCCATCGGGACCCAGCTTGACCACCGCGCGCTGCCATTCTTCGATAATGCGCGCGGACCAAAGCGGGGTGAAGGCACCGGCGCGCGCCGCTCCCAGCAGCATCTGCCGCATCACCGTGGGGTATATCACGCAGGTATCCAGCAGCGCCTTCACAGCCGGAAGAACAGCGCCTTGAGGTAGCCCGACTCCGCCAGATGCGTGTGCATCGGATGGTCCGGTCCTGCCCCGCCCGTATGGACCAGCTGCGGCGCCGGTCCGGTGCCGCGTCCGGCGCCATGCAGGCCGCGCCCGATACCGCGCAGGCTGGCGCGGCGAAACGCCTCCATGTCGGCGGCATGGCTGCACGAGCAGAGGACCAGATAGCCGCCATCCGCCACCAGCGGCGCAGCAAGGCGCGCGATGCGCTCATAGGCGCGCAGGCCGGCCTCCAGCGATTTCTTGGACGGCGCAAAGGCGGGCGGGTCGCAGATCACCACGTCAAAGCGCGCGCCCTCCTCGCCCAGCGCCGCCAGAACGTCGAACGCATCGCCCTTGCGCGTCTCGAACCGCTCGGCCATGCCCATTGCCTCGGCCCCGCCGCGCGCAAGGTCCAGCGCCGGGTCCGAGCCGTCGACGGCCAGCGCGGATGTGGCGCCCTGCGCCAGCGCGGCCAGCGAGAAACCCCCGACATGGCTGAACACATCCAGCACACGCGCGTCGCGGCTCAGCCGAGCGGCAAAGGCATGGTTCGGGCGCTGGTCGAAAAACAGGCCGGTTTTTTGCCCGTGGGTGAGGTCGGCCATGTAGATTGCGCCATTCATCGGCACCGGCACGGCCGCGTCCGGCGCGGCGCCGATCAGCACGCCGGGCGCATCATCAAGCCCCTCCAGCGATCGGGCACGCCCGGCGGCGTTTTTCAGGACGTTGGCGGCGCCTGTCACCTCGACCAGAGCGGCGGCCAGATCGTCCAGCGCTGCATCGGCCCAGGCTGCGTTCGGCTGGATCACGCAAGTATCGCCGAACCGGTCGATAACGACGCCGGGCAGCCCGTCGGCCTCGGCATGGACCAGGCGGTAATAGGGGGCGTCGAAAAGCCGTTCGCGCAACGCCAACGCGCGGCGCAGACGCGCGACCAGCCAGGCACGGTCAATGGTTTGCGAGGTGTCCAGATCCAGCACCCTCGCCATGATACGCGACGCCGGGTTTACCGCGACCAGAGCCAGCGGCGCGCGCTCAGCATCTTCCAGCAGCGCGATGGTGCCGGGCACCAGCGCCTTGCTGCGCCGGTCCGTAACCAACTCATTGTCATAGACCCAAGGCACGCCGCGGCGCACCCCGGTGGGTGAGGTTTTCGGTTTGAGGCGGATCACGGGATATGGAGGCTGCGTCATGCAGCCCCCTTAGATGGTTTTCCGCAATGCGAAAAGCTCAAAGCGTGTTCAGCACGCCCATGAGACCCAACCCTTCGGCATGAAAGCTGCCGGGGTTGGACAGCTCGGTGTAGATGACATACGCCAGATGCGCTGTGATGCGCACCTTTTGCGTTTCGCCGCGCTGATCGGCGGCGACGGCGTCGTCACCGCCATACGCCCTGAGATCGGCCTTGATCTGGCGCGGCGTGGTCAGGGCCTGTCCGGTCTCGGGATCGTACAGCGTCAGGATGAACGTGATCGCATGCACGCCCCCGGTGCTATAGCGCGCCTTTTCGGTGAGTCCGTGAAACCGCGCGACCTCGATACCCAGGATGGCGGGAGTGCCACTGGTCATGCCTTGGGTTCCGCGTGCCATGGCATCCTGAAAAATGGCCTCGACCTGCGCATATCGGTCGCCTGGGGGGTCACCACGCCAAACGATATCGCCGCCCGGATAATAGCGGTTCTTCTCGGACACCTTCAACGTGCGCGGCACGGTGATGTCGATCGATACGATATTCAGGGTGGTGGGCACCTGATCCAGAGCCTCGGGCGTGGTGGCCGTGTCGTTCGGGCCTGCGCCGCATGCGGACAGGACCGCGGCAATGGCCAGTGCAACAAGGATCCGGGTCGGTCTGGGGAATGCGATCATGTCTGTCCTCCTTTGGCGCGAGAGGCCAAAAATGTGTCGGGGCGGCGCCGCATCGCTGTCACGACGAGTGGCGCGCGAGCGGCACCATACTGCGGCGAACGGGGCACTGATATGGTCCTTCTAGGGCAGGATCTGGGTCAAGGCACGTCGTTTCTTACGGCGCGCACGCATCTGTCGCCAAGGCGGCCAACCCCGCCTGTCAGTCCCGCGGTCGCGATTTCCAGCCGCCACGGCGCCGGGGGGCATCAGCCTCCTGCTGGCCCTGGCACAGCACCTGGGTCATCGGGTGATCGGGGTTATCTGCTTGATAGCGCGCCAGATAATGCGCAATCGCATCCTGCGTGTCCTGACCTTCGGGCAGCGATAATGCCCAGTCCAGAAAGATAGAGCGGCATTCGTCGGCGGTGATGCCGTTGATGCGGTACGCCTCGTAAATCAAGGCCTTGCGGTCCAGCGGATCATCGCGTGTTTTCATGGCGTGTTGTCCTGCGTTGTCTCGGCATCTGCCGGCCGTGATGTTAGCGCGCCGGCTATCGCACTGTCGATGATTGCCGCCGCCACCTGGGATTTTTCATCCAGCGCCGCAACCAGCGACGGGATGTCCGGCAGACCAGTCTCGCGCAGGACGAAGGCGCGCGCGCCTGCGCCCAGATCGTCCGCGTCCAGCGCACCGTCGCCCAGAAGCCGCGCCGCCATATGCACCTCGCGGCAGAGCGACACGGCCTGCGACAGGCTGCGCGCCTCCTGCGCGTTCCACCAGCCCAGCGCGGTGCCGGCACTCAGCCCCGCTTGAGTGCCCTGCCGCGCGCGGCCCGCGACCAGCGTTGCGGCCTGCGCGACCAGTTGCACATCCTGCAGCCGCCCCGGTCCCATCTTGGCGTCGAGCGGTCCGTCGGGCGGTTTGGCGTCCGCGATGCGCGCTCGCATCTGCGAGACGGCAGTGACCAGCCGCGCCGCAGCGCCCTCACGTGCGGCGATCCCACCGATCAGTGATGCGCGGAACATTTCGATTTCTGCGCCCAGATCCGCCTCGCCCGCGACGCTGCGCGCGCGGGTCAGCGCCAGATGCTCCCACCCCCAGGCGCGGGTCTGCTGGTAGTCGCGAAAGGCGGCCAGCGACGTCGCCACAGGCCCCTGATTGCCAGAGGGGCGCAGGCGCATGTCCACCTCGTAGACCCGCCCGCCCGCCATCTGCACCGTCAGCGCCGAGATCATCGCCTGCGTCAGCCGTGCGTAATAGGCGCCCGATGCCAGCGGGCGGCGCCCCTCGGACGCCTCGACGCCGTCCGCGTCATAGATCACGATCAGGTCCAGGTCGGACGTCGCATTCAGTGCGCGCACGCCCAGCGACCCCATGCCCAGCAGGCAAGCGCCGCGCCCCGGCGGCGGGCCATGCTTGGCGGCAAATTCGCGCAGCACCTCGGGCCAGAGCGCCGACAGGACCGCCTCGGCCAGATCGGCGTAGTGGCGCGCCGACGTGGCGGCATCGACCAGACCGCGCAAGTGATGCACACCGATGCGGAAATGCCATTCGCGGCGCCAGTGCCGGGCGGCGATCAGCCGCGCCTCATAGTCGCCTTCCCGCATCAGCCGCGCGGCAAGGTCGGCGCGCAGGGCGGCAAGACCTGGCCATGCGGCAAAGAAATCCCCGGCGATCACCGCATCCAGCACGGCGGCATTGCGCGACAGATAGCGCGCAAGCGCGGGCGCGGTGCCGGCAATATCGACCAGCAGGTCCAACAGCTGCGGATTGGCCTCGAACAGCGAAAAGACCTGCACGCCCGCGGGTAGCCCCGCAAGGAAGCCGTCGAAGGCCAGCAGCGCCTCTTCAGGATGGGACGTGCGCGACAGCCGCGCCAGAATATCGGGCCTGAGGCGCCGGAATATCTGCACTGCGCGGTCCGAGCGCAGCGCCGGATAGGTGGGCCAGCGCGCGATCACCTTGGCGTCCAGCCAGGTGCCCTGCTCGGCCTCCTCTGCGCTGTCCGGCGCGCCCTCCGGCTTGAAAAATCGCTCGATCACCCCATCAACGTCGGTCAGGCGCGACAGCAGTTCATCCTTCAGACCAACCGTATCACGCCCCATGAAGGCGGCCAGCCGGTGCATCCCCTCGTCGGTTTCGGGCAGATCATGCGTCTGCTGATCGCGCAGCATCTGCAAGCGATGTTCGACTTCGCGGTGGAACCGGTAGTGCCCGGCCAGATCTGTTGCGACGTCGGCCGGGATCCACTCCTTGGCCGCCAGCCCTTCCAGCCCCTCGATGGTGCCGCGCATCCGCAACGACGGATCGCGGCCCCCGGCAATCAACTGACGGGTCTGGGTGAAGAATTCGATTTCGCGGATGCCGCCGCGCCCCAGTTTCATGTTGTGGCCCATCAGGTCCAGCGGACCGCCCAGATCGGCGCCCAGCCCCTTGTGCGCGCGGATGCGCAGCCGCATGTTGTGCGCGTCCTCGATCGCTGCGAAATCCAGATGTCGGCGCCACACAAACGGGACCAGCGTATCCAGAAACTTGTGACCCGCAGCGAAATCCCCGGCGCAGGGGCGCGCCTTGATATAGGCCGCGCGCTCCCAGGTTCGCCCGAGACTTTCGTAGTAACGTTCAGCGGCCGCCATCGACATGCACACCGGCGTCACGCCCGGATCGGGGCGCAGGCGCAGATCGGTCCGAAAGACATAGCCTTCGGCGGTATTCTCGGCCAGAATCGCGGTCATGCGGCGGGTAGCACGCACAAAGGAGGCGCGCGCCTCGTGACTGGCATCCGCATCAAAGCGCGTCTCATCATAAAGGCAGATCAGGTCGATGTCCGAGCTGTAGTTCAACTCGCCCGCGCCCATCTTGCCCATGGCCAGCACGACCATGCCGCCGGCATCCTCCAGATTGTCCTCTGTCATGCCGGGCAGCTTGCCGCGACTTAGCTCGTGACCGATGCTGTGGCGCAGGGCGGCGGCGCAGGCCAGATCGGCCAGATCTGTCAGCGTCTGCGTCACCACCTCCAGCGGCCAGACGCCCGCCAGATCGGCCAGCCCCGCCAGCAGCGCGATGCGCCGCTTGCCCTGCCGCAGCGGCCCCGATGGATCGCCTTCGATGCTGCGCAAATCCGCCATCACTGCCGCCAGCGCATCCTCTGGCGCGTCCAGGCCGCCTGGCAGCCAGTCCGCCTCCGACTGCATCAGGTGGCGCAGATAGGGGCTGCACGCCGCCGCATTGCCGATCAGTTCGGCCAGATCGCCGACCAGACCGGGGAACCGCGCCTGCGCCTCCTCGGCATGGTCTGCCTGATAGGCGCGCGGCAGGCGAGTGATGCGGCTGGCGAAATCCATAGCCCCAGTGATACCCACGGCGCGGTCCGGGTCAATGGTGCAGGCAGCATCGACGCCGCCGACGGCGCAGTGCGGCGCACCAAGCGCGAAAGCCGGGCCTGCCGACGAGCGAGGGGCTTGATGTTAATTTCTCTTACATACCCCTTGCAACCCGGCCGCCGCATACCAATCTATTTCAATGTGAAGCCCATTCACATACCTTTCGCTGTCCAACCCGATAAAGGAATTCACATGACGACATATGCACAGACCTCCATTGCCGCCGGCGGACCGTTGCGCTGGCTCGAGCGCGCCGCGCAGTGGCTGGATGCGCGTGGCAAATTCGCCTGGATTGCCGCCGTGGTACTCGGTTTCATCCTGGTCTGGCCTGTCGGCCTGGCCATCCTTGCCTATATGATCTGGAGCAAACGCATGTTCGGAAACTGCAGCAAACGCCGCACCGCGGCCCCTTCCATGACCCGCAGCAGCGGCAACAGCGCCTTTGACGCCTACCGCGACGAAACACTGAAACGTCTGCAGGACGAGCAGGCCAGCTTCGAGAGCTTCCTTGACCGGTTGCGCCAAGCCAAGGACAAGGCGGAGTTCGACCAGTTCATGCAGGACCGCGCGAAAACCGCCCAGGAAGAGCGTGCGCAGAACGACCGCGCCTCGACTGAAACCTGAAGGCACGCTGATACTGCGGCGCCCCTCCGGAACGAAGCGGGCGCCGTCCAGTACTACCCCGGCGCCGGACATGCGGATGTCGCGGCAGCCAGTCTGCACTTGACTATCCAACCGGCAACACCCTGATAGAGGCTGCCCCCAGCCAAGCCAACTTACCGAAAGGCAGACATGACCACCTATTTCCAAGCGACGTCTTTGCCGGATCCTGACGCAAACCCCGAATTTTACGACTCGATCCCGACCAAGCGTCTTGTCGCCTGGATCATCGATTCGGCGCTGATCATCGCATTTTGCATTGCCGTTCTGATCCTGACGCTGGGCATTGCGATGTTCTTTCTGCCGCCGCTCGTTCTGGTCGTCGGCTTTGTCTACCGCACGTCGACGCTGGCGCGCGGCTCGGCCACGTGGGGCATGGCGCTGATGGCGATGGAGATACGCCGCCATGACGGCGCACGGCTGGACTGGCTGACCGCCATGCTGCACACGCTGGGATATACGATGTCGGTCGCATTTTTCGTGCCGCAGGTGATATCCGTGCTGATGATGCTGATCAGCGCGCGGGCGCAGGGACTGACCGATCACGTTCTGGGCACGGTTGCAATCAATCGGCGTGTCTGACGGTTTCGGGGCGTCCCTGTCCAGTTCACACCCAACGCATGTTGCAAACTAATCTGGAATCCATTTAAGTTTGAGACATCACAGATCAACATGGCCGTGGATGCGACATACCAATACCATAGCTCCGCAGTTCTATGTGACTGCGCCGCAGCCCTGCCCCTATCTTGAGGGCCGGATGGAGCGGAAACTGTTCACCGCACTTCAGGGCGAGGGCGCGCAGCGGCTGAATGACGGGCTGTCCAAGCAAGGCTTTCGCCGGTCGCAGAACGTGCTTTACCGGCCTTCTTGCACCGATTGCGCCGCGTGCCTTTCGGCGCGCATCAATGTTGAGGATTTCAGCCCGTCCAGAAGTCAGCGGCGCGTGCTCCGCCGCAATGCGGGGCTGGAGCGGCGCGCCACATCGCCTTGGGCGACCGAAGATCAATACACCCTCTTCCGCCGCTACCTGGAAAGCCGCCACGCCACAGGCGGGATGGCGGATATGGACGCCTTCGAATTTGCCTCGATGGTCGAGGAAACACCGATCCGCACGCGCGTTGTCGAATATGTCGATAAAGATACGGGCGCGTTGGTGGCCGTGTGCCTGACCGACGTGCTGGATGACGGGGTCAGCATGGTCTATTCGTTTTTCGATCCTGATCGCGATCGCGACTCCCTGGGCACCTATATCATCCTCGATCACATCGACATCGCCCGCGAGGCGGGTCTGCCGCATGTCTATCTGGGCTATTGGGTGCCCGGCAGCGCCAAGATGGGCTACAAGGCCGGGTTTTCGGGTATCCAACTATATGTCGGCAACAAGTGGGAGCCGATGCGCGATCCCGAAGCCTACGAGGCGCAGGTGCATCCGATGACCAATGATTCGATTTCCGAGCAGGTGGCAGATATCAGCCTGCCCGACGGCACGCCGCTGCGGGCCGGGCGCGGTCAGGTGAAGTGACCGACGAGGGCGGCAAAAGCCTTCTGCAACCCGATAGCACGGCCCCATGACGCGCTTGGGCACGTTTGCGGCGCTGATGGCCTTTCCCTTTGTGATTAATCCCCTAATGTCCCGACCAACGCCCTGTGCAAAAGTTGGATACCTGTAATGAGCACTGATCCCCTCGTCGTCTTTACCCCGTCCGGCAAACGTGGCCGCTTTCCGGTAGGTACGCCCGTTCTGACCGCCGCGCGGCAATTGGGTGTCGATCTGGATTCGGTCTGCGGTGGGCGCGGCATATGCTCAAAATGCCAGATCACGCCCAGCTATGGCGAATTTGCCAAGCATGGCGTGACCGTCGCCGCAGATGCGCTGTCGGAATGGAATGCGGTCGAACAGCGCTATGATGACAAACGCGGACTGAAGGCGGGCCGCCGCCTTGGCTGCCAGGCCACCGTGCAGGGCGACGTCGTGATCGACGTGCCCCCCGAATCCCAGCTTCACCGGCAGATCGTGCGCAAGGCCGCATCCACCCGCGTCATCGAAATGGACCCGGCCACGCGCCTCTACATGGTGCAGGTCGACGAGCCCGACATGCACGAGCCGACCGGCGATCTGGAGCGTCTGGCCCGCGCGTTGAAACAGCAATGGGACATTCCCGCCATCCGCGCCGATCTGTCCCTGCTGGCCAAGCTGCAACCGGTGCTGCGCAAGGGCAAATGGCAGGTGACGGTCGCCCTGAACAAGGCGCATGACGATGACGTCGCCCGCGTACTGGAAATCTGGCCGGGCCTGCACGAGAGCGGCCTTTACGGATTGGCCATCGACCTCGGCTCGACCACCATCGCGGCACATCTGACCGACCTGCATACCGGCGCCGTCATTGCGTCCTCGGGCATCATGAACCCGCAGATCCGCTTTGGCGAGGATCTGATGAGCCGCGTCAGCTATTCCATGATGAACCCCGGCGGCGACACGGAAATGACCCGCGCCGTGCGCGAGGCGATCAATACGCTGGCCGAGGAAATCGCCAAGGAGGCCGAGATTGCCCCCGAGTTGATCGTCGAGACGGTTATCGTCTGCAATCCGGTCATGCACCACCTGCTGCTGGGCATCGACCCGGTCGAACTGGGTCAGGCACCCTTTGCACTGGCCACGTCGAACAGCATTTCCATCGACGCGCGCCAGATGGACATCACCGCGATCAATGACCGCGCCCGCATCTACATTCTGCCCTGCATTGCGGGCCATGTCGGCGCGGATTCCGCCGCAGTGGCGCTGGCCGAACAGCCGGGCAAATCGGAGGATCTGGTGCTGGTCATCGACGTCGGCACCAATGCCGAGATCCTCCTGGGTGACAAACAGGGCGTTCTGGCCTGTTCCTCGCCCACCGGGCCTGCGTTTGAGGGCGCGCAAATCTCCTCGGGGCAGCGCGCCGCGCCCGGCGCGATCGAGGCAATCCGCATCGATCCGGTCACAAAAGAGCCGCGCTTTCGCGTCATCGGCAGTGATCTTTGGTCGGATGAGCCGGGCTTTAACGAGGCCGTCGGCGCGTCCGGCATCACCGGTATCTGCGGGTCGGGCATTATCGAGGCTGTGGCGGAGCTGCGTATGGCCGGGCTGCTGGACGAGAACGGCCTGATGGGCTCGGCCGAGGCGACAGGCACCGCACGCATGGTGCCAGAGGGGCGCACGCACAGCTATCTGGTCCACGATTCAACCGATGACGGCGGTCCCCGCATCACCGTAACCCAAGGCGACATTCGCGCGATCCAACTGGCGAAATCGGCGCTCTATGCCGGCGCGCGCCTGCTGATGGACGCGCGCGGCGTCGACAAGGTGGACCGCGTGGTGCTGGCCGGCGCATTCGGTGCCCATATATCGAACCTGCACGCGATGGTGCTGGGCATGATCCCCGACGCACATCTGAGCAAGGTGACATCGGCCGGCAACGCCGCCGGCACCGGCGCGCGCATCGCGCTGTGCAACATTGGCGCCCGCGCCGAGATCGAGCGTATGGTGCGCGAGATCCACAAGGTCGAAACCGCGATCGAGCCGAAATTCCAAGAGCATTTCGTCGCCGCCAACGCGATCCCGCACAAGACCGATCCGTTCCCCGAACTGACCAAGATCACCACCCTGCCCAGCCCCAACTTCAACGCAGGGTCGGGCGGTGGCGACGATGGCGGACGGCGGCGCAGACGGCGGGGGTAGGACCGTTCGCAGCGCAGGCATGCACCGGGCAATGCCTCAGTAGTTCCCCGCAACATATTTGGCGATGGCGCCGCCGCGTGAATTCACGTCCAGCTTCTGGTAGATCGCCTTGAGGTAATATTTGACCGTATTTTCTGACAGGCCCAGCCGGGCCGATATCTGGAAATTTGTCAGCCCGTTCACCAACAGGCCCAATATTTCATGCTCGCGGCGCGACAGCGTATGCGTCGTCTCGGAGGTCAGACGCCGCATGATATCGGTCGGCACGATGGAATGGCCCTCGACCAGCTTGCCGAGAATCTTGGGCAGGCTGATCAGGATCTGGCCCATCATGCAGACCGAATTGGCACCCGATTTGATCGCCGCGCGGATAAACGCAAATTCAGTATCATCCGCCACCACGACCACCAATGCCGCGGGAAATTCGCGCCGCAGCATATCCAGCGCGCTTGCCAAATCGCAATCGGCCAGGCGCACGCCGAGAATCACGATCACGCGCCCCGTCTCGGCCGCAAGCAGTCGGCGCAACCCTTCCAGATCGGTCGCGAACTCGCCCAGCTCGGTGTCCGGTATCTGACCGACAAGCGATCCGATGCCCTGACAGACGATCAACTGCCGGTCTGCGACAATGATCCGGGATACGGGTGGGTCAAGCTTACTCATGCGCCGATTGCTGCACATACCGGCGCGCTTGTCACGCAGTATAATGCAATACACCCGCCGAACTAGCTGAATTAGCAGGATTTTTCGGTGTGCATCGGTATGCAGCGCCAGACTTACCCCACCGGGTAGCGCCGCCCTACCCGTTCGGTGCCCGGCGGCGACACATGGCGGGCAAGCCCATACTCTCGGGGATGTCGCGCATGGCAGACAGCTTTCATACAAGGAGGCAAGCAACAGGAGAGACATCATGCGCGGCACGTCCCATCTATTCATCCCCGGTCCCACAAACGTCCCCGAAGAGGTGCGTCGCGCCATGAATATCCCGATGGAGGATATGCGCGCGCCCGATTTCGCCGATCTGACCTTCGGCCTGCTTGCCGATCTGAAAAAGGCATACCGTCTGGAGAAAGGCCGGGTCTTCATTTTCCCGTCCTCCGGCACCGGCGCCTGGGAATCGGCCATCACCAACACGCTGAGCGAGGGCGACACCGTGCTGATGTCGCGCTTTGGCCAGTTTTCGCTGCTCTGGGTCGACATGGCCGAGCGGCTGGGCCTGAACGTGGACCTGTGCGAGGTCGAATGGGGCAAGGGCGTGCCGGTCGAGGAATATGCCAAGCGGCTGAAGGCGGACACCGATCACAAGATCAAGGCCGTCTTTGCCACCCAGAACGAAACGGCGACGGGCGTCAGCTCGGACATCGCGGGCGTTCGCAAGGCTCTGGATGAGGCCAATCACCCTGCGCTGCTGTTTGTCGACGGCGTCAGCTCGATCGGCTCAATCGAATTCGAGATGGAGAAATGGGGCGTCGATCTGGCGGTGTCCGGCTCGCAAAAGGGCTTCATGCTGCCCGCCGGGCTTGGATTTCTGGCCGCTTCGGACAAGGCGCTGGCCGCCAACGCATCGAACACGAACAAGATGAATCGTTGCTATTTCAGCTGGGAAGACATGATCAAGCTGAACGATACCGGCTATTACCCCTATACGCCCGCCACGCAGCTGCTGCGCGGTTTGCGGACGTCGCTGGACATGATCCTCGAGGCCGGGATGGAGACGATCTGGAAGCGTCACACGTTCCACGCCGAGGGTGTGCGCCGCGCGGTCGCGGCATGGGATGGCTGCGAACTGGTGGCACGCGGGCCGGAATGGGAATCAGACACCGTTTCCGCGATCTACACCCCCGACGGCGTAGACGCGCGCGACGTAATCGCGCATGCGTATTCCAAATACCAGACGTCGCTGGGCACCGGCCTGAACAAGCTGGCGGGCAAGGCGTTCCGCATCGGTCATCTGGGCTCGCTCAATCCGGTGATGCTGCTGGGTGCGATCTCCGCCGCCGAAATGGCGCTGGTCGATTCGGGCGCCAAGATCGAGCTGGGCTCGGGCGTGGCTGCGGCGCAGGCGCATTATCGCGGCGTCGAGGGCTGAGCGGATGCGCGCCCTCGTCACCCGCGCCTGGCCCAAGGAAACCGAAAGCCGCCTCGCACAGCTGTGCGAGGCGACGTTCCGCGATCCCGATACCGCGATGACCGATGCCGAGTGGATAGAGGCCGCCACGAAGTATGACATCATCCTGCCCACCGTATCCGACAGTATTCCCGCCGGATTTTACGACGCGGCCAAGGGAAAGGTCCGCCTGCTGGCCAATTACGGCGTCGGCTACAACCATATCGACGTGGACGCCGCCAAGGCAGCGGGCATCACCGTCACCAATACCCCCGGCGTGCTGACGGACTGCACCGCCGATCTGGCGATGGGTCTGCTGCTGGCCGCCGCCCGCCGCCTGGGCGAAGGCGAGCGCGAACTGCGCGCGGGCCGCTGGGCCGGCTGGCGCCCCACGCACATGATCGGGCACAAGGTGGCCGGCGCCACGCTGGGCATCATCGGTTTCGGCCGGATCGGTCAGGCGATGGCGCAGCGGGCGCATCATGGCTTTGGCATGAAGGTCGTGTTCCAGAATCGCAGCCGCGTCGCGCGCGAGCTCGCCGCGCGCTATGGCCCCACGCAGCTGGCCAGCGTCGCCGAGGTGGCCGAGACCAGCGATTTCCTGTCGCTGCACTGCCCCGGTGGCGCTGACACGCGGCATCTGATCGACGCGGACATCTTTGCCGCGATGAAGCCCGGCGCGATCCTGATCAACACTGCGCGCGGCGACGTGGTGGATGAGGACGCGCTGTTTGCGGCGCTCAACACAGGGCATCTGGGCGGTGCCGGCCTTGACGTCTATCAGGGCGAGCCGCAGCTGGACCCGCGTTTTCTGAACCATGAAAACCTGGTGCTGGCCCCCCATCTGGGCAGCGCGACGGACGGCACCCGCGCCGCCATGGGCAACCGCGCCATTGATAATCTGCAGGCGTTCCTGAAGGGCGACACGCCGCCGGATAGAATCGTCTGAAACCCGGTTCGACAAAATGTTCAACATGCCCCGGCGCCCGCCGGGGCATGTTGCGTTCTGAACGCCCCCGTGGCGTCCAGCCAATGAAGGACCGCTTGACGGGCTTTACCGTACGCGCTCCGCACTCTGCCGCATACCGACGCACCCGCACCGGGTAGTGCACCCTACCCGTTTGCGGCCCATGCCCAACCCCGGCCCTGGATTGCTACCCATGCGAAAGTGTCTGGCCTGCAGGCAATGGGGCACCTTTCCGGGGACAACGTGTTCCAAGGGAGGAAACCACCATGAGCTATACTTTGCATCCGCTGAAAAAGCAGCGTCTTCAGCGGTCCGAACTGGCCGTGCCAGGCTCGAACACCGAGATGTTCGAGAAGGCTGCGAACAGCGACGTCGATTACATCTTCCTCGATCTCGAGGATGCCGTGTCCCCCGCCGACAAGGAGCAGGCACGCAAGAACATCATCCAGGCGCTGAACGACATCGACTGGAAGGGCAAGACCATGTCGATCCGTATCAACGGACTTGACACGCATTACATGTACCGAGACGTCGTCGATATCGTCGAACAGGCCGGCCAGCACATCCACACGATTCTCGTGCCCAAGGTCGGCGTTCCCGGCGATCTTTACTGCGTTGAGACGATGCTGAGCCAGATCGAAGTGGCCAAGGGTTTCAAGCATCAGATCGGCCTTGAGGCCTTGATCGAAACAGCCCTCGGCATGGCCAACGTCGAGGCGATCGCCGCCGCGCCAGGCCGCCTTGAGGCGATGCATTTCGGCGTGGGCGACTACGCGGCCTTCACCCGCGCGCGTACCGTTGTCATCGGTGGCCTGAACCCCGATTACCCCGGCGATCAGTGGCATTACGCCATCTCCCGCATGAACGGCGCCTGCCGTGCCTACGGCCTGCGCGCCATCGACGGCCCGTTCGGTGATTTCAGCGATCCTGACGCCTACGTCGCATCCGCAAAACGGGCCGCAGCCCTTGGCATCGAAGGCAAGTGGGCCATCCACCCTAGCCAGATCAAGCTGGCCAATGAAATGTTCTCGCCCCCCGAGGAGGAAGTGACTCGTGCGCGCCGCATCATCGAAGCGCTGCGCGAGGCGGAAAAGCAGGGCAAGGGTGCCGCAAACCTCGATGGCCGTCTGATCGACGCCGCCTCCGAGCGCATGGCGCAGAACGTGCTGGCGGTGGCCGATGCCATCGCAGCCAAAGGCTGAGGGAAATCAGATGGATATCCACGAGTATCAAGCCAAGGAACTGCTGAAGAAATTCGGCGTCAACGTGCCGCGCGGCGGCATCGCCTATAGCCCGGAACAGGCGGTCTATCGCGCACAGGAACTGT
This sequence comes from Roseovarius sp., assembly GCA_048267045.1. Lineage (GTDB taxonomy): Bacteria > Pseudomonadota > Alphaproteobacteria > Rhodobacterales > Rhodobacteraceae > Roseovarius. The sequence goes on from JBLWYG010000017.1 coordinate 31,595, forward strand.
CGGGCGAGAAATGCGTCGTCAAGGCGCAGATCCATTCCGGCGCCCGCGGCAAGGCCGGCGGCGTGCGGATCTGCAGCACCGACGATGAGATCGCCGATGCCGCCGCTTGGATGCTGGGCCGCAAACTGGTCACGCACCAGACCGGCCCGCAGGGCAAACTGGTCGGCCGCCTCTATATCGAGGAAGCCACTGACATCGCACAGGAAATCTACCTGGGCTTTGTCATGGACCGGACTGAGGAGCGCGTCGTCGTCGTCGCCTCCGCCCAAGGCGGGATGGAGATCGAAGATATCTCCGAGGACGAGCCGGACAGCATCATCCGCTCGGTCGTCGATCCTGCCGTCGGCATGCAGGCCTTTCAGGCGCGCGAAATCGCGTTTCAGCTGGGGCTGGATGCGGCACTGATCCCCCAGGCGGTCAAGCAGATCACCGGCTGCTACAAGGCGATGGACGAACTGGACGCCTCCATGCTGGAGATCAACCCGCTGGTCGTGACCGGCGGTGGCGAGATCGTGGCGCTCGACGCCAAGCTCAGCTTTGACGACAACGCCCTGTTCCGCCATCCCGACATTTCCGAGCTGCGCGACAAGAGCCAGGAGGATTCGCGCGAAACCTATGCCGAGGATCGCGGCCTCAGCTATATCGGTCTCGAGGGCGAAATCGGCTGCATCGTCAACGGTGCGGGCCTGGCCATGGCGACGCTGGACATGATCAAGATGTCGGGCGGCGAGCCTGCCAACTTCCTCGACGTCGGCGGCGGGGCCAGCCCCGAGCGCGTGCTGATGTCGTTCAAGGCTGTCCTGAACGATCCAAATGTCGAGGCGATTCTGGTCAACATCTTTGCCGGGATCAATCGCTGTGACTGGATCGCCGAGGGCGTTGTGCGCGCCGTGCAGGAGCTGAAGCTGACCATGCCCTTGGTCGTGCGCCTGTCAGGCACCAACGTGGAAGAGGGCCGCAAACTGCTGAATGAAAGCGGGCTGAACATCACCACCGCCGAAACGCTGGCAGAAGCGGCGGAAAAGGTCGTCGCGGCCTGGAAGACAGCATCAACCAAGAATGCGGAGGCAATCTGATGGCCATCCTGATCGACAAAAACTCCAAGGTGCTCGTGACCGGCCTGACCGGCCGCATTGGCAGCTTTCATGCGCAGGAAATGCGTGATTACGGCACCAACGTCGTCGGCGGCGTGACCCCCGGCAAGGGCGGCACCACGCATAACGGCCTGCCGGTGTTCAACACCGTCAAGGGCGCCGTTGCCGAAACCGGCGCCGATCTGGTCATCGCCTTCGTGCCGCCCCCCTTTGCCGCCGACAGCATCATGGAAGCGGCCGACGCGGGCATCAGGACTTGCGTCTGCATCGCCGACGGTATCCCCACGCAAGACATGATCCGCGTCAAACGCTACATGCGCCGCTACAAGGAAGAAAAGCGCATGCGCCTGATCGGGCCGAACTGCGCCGGGATCATCACGCCGGGTCAGGCCTTTGCCGGTCTGATGCCGCCCGCAATCTACCTGCCGGGACGTGTCGGCATCGTGGGCCGGTCCGGCACGCTGGGCTATGAGGCCGCCAGCCAGATGAAGTCGCGCGGGATCGGTGTGTCCAGCTCGATCGGGATCGGCGGCGATCCGATCAACGGCTCGTCCTTCCGTGATATTCTGGAGTTGTTCGAGAATGATCCCGAGACGGATGCCGTCGTCATGGTCGGCGAAATCGGCGGCCCGCAGGAGGCCGAGGCTGCGGCGTACATCCGCGATCACATGAAAAAACCCGTCGCGGCCTATATCGCGGGCCTCTCGGCCCCCAAGGGTCGGCGCATGGGCCATGCGGGCGCGATCGTGTCGGCCTTCGGCGAGTCGGCGCAAGAAAAGGTCGAGATTCTTTCCGGCGCAGGCGTGACAATCGTTCCCACGCCGTCAACTTTCGGCGAGACAGTGGAAAAAATGCTTTCCTGACAGTGATTTGGGCGGAACCATGCCAAGTTCCGCCCAAGCTCCCATGCCATATTGCCTTTGCCTTGATTTTGTCCCAATTGCTCCGCATTCACGCCCCGGTTTACTGGCATCATTTGATGTGTCACCGGCTGCCAGCTGGATCGACATCCGGCGCGCGTGACCTCTTTTGAAGGAGCACACCGATGCCCATTTCACGACCCACGCCCAAAAAGGCGCAATCACCCAAAACAGCCGCTTCTCCCGCGCCGCAGAGCCAGCACAGCGCCCCCCGCAAGGTCAACGTCAACGTCAAGACCAAGCCGTCGGCGACCCCGCGCCTGATATTTAGCGACTTCGCCAGCATTTGATCGCAATTGGGTCATCGCTGAAATAAAAAGGCCGCCTCCGATCGGATGCTCCCTTTGCCGTTGCCTCTACAGGTATGCGGCGCGCCGGGATTAGCCGACCAGTTCAAGACCTGCGAAGAAATACGCGATCTCTTCTTTCGCCGTCTCGGGCGCATCCGAGCCATGGACTGAATTTTCGCCGACGCTTTCGGCGAAATCGGCGCGCACTGTACCGGGAGCCGCATCCTTGGGGTTGGTCGCGCCCATCACTTCGCGGTTCTTGGCGATGGCGCCTTCCCCTTCCAGCACTTGCACAACAACCGGGCCGGAGGCCATGAACTCGCACAGCTCGCCGTAGAACGGGCGCTCGGCGTGGACCTCATAGAACTTGCCGGCCTGCGCCGGTGTCAGGTGGATACGCTTTTGCGCGACGATGCGCAGGCCCGCATCCTCGAACTTGGCGTTGATCTTGCCGGTCAGGTTGCGCTTGGTTGCGTCGGGTTTGATGATGCTCAGTGTGCGTTCGGTTGCCATGTCAGCCTCTGTTTCAGTGAATGTTGATATGGCGGCTGCGGTATCACGCGCGTCCAAAGGGATAAAGACCTATTCGGGGTGCGACAACATGGTATGACATGCGGGATTTCAATTCTGATGTTTTTAGTCAGATTAAGTGTGTTACCGACTCACATCAAATCAGGAACCAACGATGCCAACCAAATCCACCTGCGCCATCGCCGCGCTGAGCCTCGCCGCCTATCCCGCGCTTGCAGATACAGCAGTGCCGCTGACCTATGAGCAGTTCGAGGCCGCCGTACCGCATATAGACCTGGAGACCTGCCCAGCCGCTCTGGCACAGGAAAACGTGTTCTGCCGCGCAACCCTGCGGCATGACGAAATCCACGTCTTTGCCTTCAGTGATGACGGGGAAAACCTGTTCGCTGGGTTCAAATCCTATCCGGCGGACGGGCTGACTGCCCTACTTCGGTAAGTCCGACAGTTGACAAGGGCGGAGCGTCGGGGCATCGCTCCGCCCATGCTACGCATTGATGACATATCCTATTCCGTCGCGGGCCGCCCGCTGATCGAAAACGCTTCGGCAAGTATCCCCGATGGCCACAAGGTGGGTATCGTGGGCCGCAATGGCACGGGCAAAACCACGCTGTTCCGCCTGATCCGGGGCGAGTTGGCGCTGGAGGGAGGCGCGATCACCCTGCCCCAGCGCGCCCGCATCGGCGGCGTCAGCCAGGAGGTGCCCGGCAACGAGGTATCGCTGATCGACACGGTGTTGGCCGCCGATACCGAGCGCGCCAGCCTGCTGGCCGAAGCCGAAACGGCAACCGATCCCGCCCGCATAGCCGAAGTGCAGACGCGCCTGTCGGATATCGACGCCTGGGGCGCCGAGGCGCGCGCGGCGTCGATCCTCAAGGGCCTTGGGTTTGACGACGACGCGCAGCGCCAGCCCTGCTCGGCCTTCTCGGGCGGCTGGCGGATGCGCGTCGCTTTGGCCGCCGTGCTGTTCGCGCAGCCCGACCTCTTGCTGCTGGACGAGCCGACGAACTATCTGGACCTCGAAGGCGCGCTGTGGCTGGAGACTTATCTCGCCCGCTATCCTCATACCGTGCTGATCGTCAGCCACGACCGGGGCCTGCTGAACCGGGCGGTTAATTCGATCCTGCATCTCGAAGACAAGAAACTGACGCTCTATCAGGGTGCCTACGACACCTTCGCAGAAACCCGCGCCGCGCGGCTGGCCGCGCTGGAATCGGAGGCGAAGAAGCAGGACGCCCGCCGCGCCCATCTGCAAAGCTTTGTCGACCGCTTCCGCGCCAAGGCATCCAAGGCCGTGCAGGCGCAATCGCGGCTGAAAATGATCGCCAAGATGAAGCCGATCACGACACCGCAAGAGGCGGCGCTGAAACGCTTCACCTTCCCCTCGCCCGAGGAATTGTCGCCGCCCATCATCCATATCGAGGGCGGCTCGGTCGGCTATGACGGCAAGGCGGTCCTACAGCGGCTGGACCTGCGCATTGATCAGGATGACCGCATCGCGCTGCTGGGCAAGAATGGCGAAGGAAAGTCTACTCTTTCCAAGCTATTAGCAAGCAAACTTGATCTGATGGGCGGCAAGATGACGACCTCGTCCAAGCTGCGCGTTGGATTTTTCGCCCAGCATCAGGTCGAGGAGTTGCATGTCGATGAGACCCCCATCGACCATATCCGCCGCCTGCGCCCGACCGAGACACCCTCGCGCCTGCGCGCCCGCCTTGGAGGTTTTGGCATCGGGTCCGAGCAGGCCGAAACGCTGGTGGGCAAGCTGTCGGGCGGGCAAAAGGCGCGGTTGTCGCTGATGCTGGCCACCATCGACGCGCCCCATCTGCTGATCCTGGACGAGCCGACCAACCACCTTGATATCGAATCGCGCGAGGCACTGGTCGAGGCGCTGACCGCCTACACCGGCGCCGTGATCCTCGTCAGCCACGACATGCACCTGCTCAGTTTGGTCGCCGACCGGCTATGGCTGGTCAAGGACGGGCGCGTCGCCCCCTATGAGGGCGATCTGGAAAGCTACCGCACCATGCTGCTGGCCGGCGACAAACCTGCGCCGAAGGTCAAGGAGCAAAAGCCGAAACGCCCGTCGCGCGATGCGATCACGGCCATCAGGCAGGACGTAAAAAAATGCGAGGAGCGCGTTGAAAAGCTGAATACAATGGCCGACAAGCTGGCCAAGAAGCTGGCCGATCCCGCGATGTATGACGAAGACAACAAGGACGAAGCGACCGTCTGGCAGAAGAAATATTCCGAAGTGATGGACGCGCAGGCCCGCGCCGAAACGCTGTGGATGCGCGCCCTGGAAAAACTGGAGCGCGCCGAGGCCTAGCCCCGCAGCGATTGACACCCCGCGCCCCCGTGCGCCAAGGATAAACATGGACAGCACCGCGCTCATCACCACTTTCGTCACGCTTTTCATCGTGCTCGACCCCTTTGCATTGGCGCCGCTGTTTCTGGCCCTGACGCGCGGGATGAGCCCGGCCATGCGCCGCTCGGTCGCCATCAGAGCCTGCCTGATGGGCACGGCGCTGTTGATCGTCTTTGGCGCTTTTGGCGAGGCGGTGCTGGGCTTTATCGGTATCTCGATGCCCGCATTCCGCATCGCAGGCGGCATCCTGCTGTTCCTGACCGCGCTCGACATGCTGTTCGAGCGGCGCACAAAACGGCGCGAGGATCAGGTCGAGCATGACGATCACGAGGATCCGTCGATCTTCCCCCTGGGCATCCCGCTGATTGCCGGGCCCGGCGCCATCGCCACCGTGATCCTGCTGACCGGTGAACATGAGGGGCTTACCGGGCTGTCATGGGTGCTGGGCACGATGCTGTTCGTGATGTGCCTTGTTTTCGTGTCATTCCTCAGCGCCGGTCTATTGGAGCGGGCATTGGGCAAGACCGGGATCAGCGTCGTCACCCGCGTTCTGGGCATGCTGCTGGCGGCCTTGGCGGTGCAGTTCGTGCTGGACGGTCTAAGCGGCTTTGGTCTGGCGGGCTGATCTGGGCTGCATATTCCCGCACGGCATGATCTGGCACTGCGCGGCGCGCGCCCCTATCTAGGTCGGGCAAAGGGAGACCACGTGACCGATTTCGATTCAGCAAACCTTGTCTACCTCGTCGTGCTGGGCTGCGCGGTGATGATGTGGTTCTTTGCCGCCAACCGCCACTCGATGGGCAAGAACCTGCAGCAAGCGGCGGTCTGGGGGCTGATTTTCATCGGGGTCATCGCCGCGATCGGCCTGTGGGATGATATCCGCGCCACCGTCGCCCCGGCCCAATCGGTCAGCCGCGATGGCACAAGGATCGAACTGCCCCGCGCGCCCGACAGCCACTATTATCTTGATGCGCAGGTGAACGGCGCGCCGGTGCGCTTTGTCGTGGACACCGGCGCCAGCGACATCGTTCTGAGCCGCGCCGATGCAATCCGGGTGGGGCTGCATCCGGACGGGCTGGCCTTTACCGGGCAGGCCAATACCGCGAACGGACTGGTGCGCACAGCGCCGGTGCGGCTGGACAGTTTCGTGGTCGGCGCCATCACCGACCAGGACCTGCGCGCGGTGGTGAATGACGGCGATCTGCAAGGATCGCTTTTAGGCATGCGCTATCTGCAACGGTTTTCGACCGTACAGATCGCGGATGGCAAACTGGTGCTGGAGCGGTGAGTTAGCACAGCCCGTCGCGCACGCGACACCCTGCCGCAGGTGCCATTGATCGGTATCAATGCCAGCGCAGCGCACCTCACTAGCATGCCCTTGAGACATCCCGTTTCCAAGGAGTTTTCCATGCGTATTCTACCCATTCTCGCCGTCTGTGCCGCCGCCGTCGCCCTGCCTGCCGCCGCGCAGCAAAAGCAGAACAAACAGCAAGGCCCGAGCGATCTGGTAACGGTCATCACCAGCGAAAACGCCCAGACGCAACTGATGGGCATGGTGCTGACCATGCAGTCGATCAAAGCGGGCGCGAGCGCACACATGCTTTTGTGCGGACCCGGCGGTGATCTGGCGCTGAAGGACGCGCCTGAATCCGCGACAGCAGGCCAGCCCCCCATGGGCATGAGTCCACAGGGCCTGATGCAGAAAATCATGGAAGCGGGCGGCACTGTCGAGGTTTGCGCGATCTACCTGCCCGGCAAGGGCGCGGATGCCAGCGCGCTGCTCGACGGCATCACGGCTGCCGCCCCCGATGCCATGGCCGCGCGCCTGATGGCACCGCAAACCCGCGTCCTGTCGTTTTGATCCCTCAGAAGGAGATGTTGCCCTTGATACGCCAGACACTCGCCGCCGCGCTGGTCGCGGCGGGCCTCGCCGGGCCCGGCACAGCCGCCGACGCGCCGGAAAACCCGAAACACCAGACCGAATGGGGCCTCTACCTGACCGCCAAAGAGGCCCATGACATGAAGCAGGCCGAGGGCGACAAGGTGCTCTTTGTCGACGTGCGCGAGCCGGTCGAGATGATGTTCACCGGCTCTACCGATGTGGTGGACGTGAATGTGCCCTACCTGCTGGTCGACCCGACGACGTGGAACCCCGACAAGCCCGCGCTGCAAATGCGCGAAAATCCGAACTTCGCCGCCGGTGTCGCCGCCGCGATGGAGGCACGCGGGCTGGGCAAGGATGCACCGGTCATCGTCATGTGCCGTTCCGGCGGCACACGCGGCGCGCCCTCTGCCCATGCGCTAAGACCGCTAGGCCTGACGCAGGTCTATGTGGTCGTTGACGGGTTCGAGGGCAGCACGCTCAAAGACGATCCGCGCGGACCATGGAGGCTGAAAAATGGCTGGAAAAACAGCGGTCTGCCTTGGGGGTACGACATGAACAAGGACAAGATCCCGCTGCGCAGCGAATAGATCCGTCCGCGCCGGGCGCATCAGGGAGACGCAGGCTCTTTCTCGGCCTTCTTCTGCCACCTGCCCGACGCTTCGGACCAGTATTGTGCGGCGCAGCCCGCATCGGTCAGCGTTTTCCACTGGACCCGCGCATGAGCGACGGCGGCGTCATCGTTGCCGTCAAACAGCACGCACACCCGGTCAAGCCGCGTCACCTCATCCGCCGACACATCCGCGCCATCGACTGCCATCAGGCAGGTCGCACCGTTGGGCACATCGACCCCGGTCGTCAGCAGAATCGGCTGATCGGCCTCATGCGGCTGGCCCGCGCGGCCATGGGGCAGAAATCCGTCGTCGCCCCCTGCCAGCCACAACGCCTCGTCCAGCTTGTCCAGTTGCGCGGCGTCGCGGCCACGGACGGCGACGCGCCAGCCCGCGCCGCGCGCCTTCTCCAGCAGCGCGGGCAAGGTCTGCTCCAGCGGCGTATGTGTCAGATGATAGAAGTAGGCGGCGCCCATCAGGCCTCCTCGACCATGTCCGCAACCAGCCGGTTCAGCGCCATGACACCCCAGCCCGTCGCGCCCTTGGGGGCATAGGCGGTATCCGATTTGACCGACGCGACCCCGGCGATATCGAGGTGAATCCACGCCATGTCCTCCTGCACGAACCGCCTGAGGAACTGCGCGGCCGTGATGCTGCCGGCAGGACGTCCACCGACATTCTTCATATCCGCAATCTGGCTTTTCAACTCGTCGTCATAGGCCTGCCCCATCGGCAGGCGCCATGCGCCCTCGCCCTCGGCCTCGGCGGCTTTCAGGAAGGCACTGCACAGCGCGTCGTCGTTGGAGAAAACGCCGGCGTTTTCATGGCCCAGCCCTACGATGATGGCACCCGTCAGCGTGGCCAGATCAATCATCGCGCGCGGTTTGTAGGTTTCCTGCGCGTACCACATCACATCCGCCAGAACGAGGCGACCTTCGGCGTCGGTATTGATCACCTCGACGGTGTCGCCCTTCATGGAGGTCACCACGTCGCCGGGGCGGGTAGCGCGGTCCGACGGCATGTTTTCGACCAGACCGACAAGGCCGACGACGTTCGCCTTGGCCTTGCGCAGCGCCAGCGCGCGCATGACGCCCGCGACAACGCCCGCGCCGCCCATGTCCATCGTCATGTCTTCCATGCCGGAAGCGGGTTTCAGGCTGATCCCGCCGGTGTCGAACACGACACCCTTGCCGACCAGCGCCAGCGGCGCGTCGCCCTTCTTGCCGCCTGCCCATTCCATGATCGCCACTTTGGTCGGGCTTGCGCTACCCTGCCCCACGCTCAGCAGGCAGCCCATGCCGAGCGCCTGCAGCTTGTCCTCTTCCAGAATTGTGATTTTTAGGCCAAGGCTTTCCATATCCTTGATCCGATTGGCAAATTCGGTGGTCGTCAGATGGTTTGCAGGCTCGCTGACCAGATCGCGAGTGAAGAACGCGCCCTCGATCACGGCCCGCGCGGCGTCTGCCGGGCCTTCGGCGCCGCCCGCATCCTTGACCATCACCGTCACGTCGCCCAGCGTTTTCTTGTCGCCGGTCTTGCGCGCGGTGAACTCGTAGGCGCGCAGTGCGATGCCCTGCATCAGATCAATCGGGCGGGTCTGCGACGCGGCCAGCACCGTCATGCCCTTTTTACCCAACAGCTTGCCCAGCGCCGCGCCGGCCTTGCGCGCCTCGATGGCGTCGGCGCGCGACTCGACGCACAGCACATCCACCGCCTCGGCCTTCAGCCCGGCAGGCCATGCCAGCGATTTGACGTCGCCGGATTTCATATCCTCCAGCGCACCACCCTCGACCATGCGCGCCAGCGCACCGCGGGTCAGCTTGTTCACGCGCTTGGCGCCTGCGTTCAGTTTGCCATCCTTGCCGATCAGCACAGCGATGCGGCCCGGAACCTCGGCAATGCTGTCCAGATCGGTTTCGATGACGGTGGTCTTGACGGGCGTGGTCATGGGGCGGCTCCTGTACGGTCCTGCATTGGATTGCATGTCTGCGGCGGACTCTGCGCATTTTGCGCCAGAGTGCAATGGCGCCCCGCCGCACGCGGCAGGGATTAACAGTTTTACTGCCGATGGATTTGGTTTAGCTTGCGGCCAGATATTGCGTCTCGGGGGGAATGGAGTGGCCAGATTCGACAGATATATGCTGTCGCAATTCATGGTGCTGTTCGGATTTTTCGCGCTGGTGCTGGTATCGATCTTCTGGATCAACAAGGCGGTGCGCATGTTCGACCGCCTGATCAGCGACGGCCAATCGGCCTGGGTTTTCATCGAATTCACCGTGCTCACCCTGCCGGGTGTCATCGGTGTGGTGCTGCCGATTGCAGCCTTCGCGGGGGCGGTTTATGTCACCAACCGGCTCAGCACCGAAAGCGAACTGACGGTGATGCAGGCCACCGGATTTTCCCCATGGAGACTGGCGCGGCCGGTGCTGTATTTCGGGCTGATCGTGGCGCTGATGATGTCGCTGCTGCTGCACCTTCTGATCCCGCTCAGCCTGAAACAGCTAGAGACGCGCCGCGCCGAGGTGTCGGGCAACGTCACGGCCAAGCTGCTGACCGAGGGCGAATTCCTGCACCCGGCCTCGGGCGTCACCTTCTACATTCGTGAAATCACGCCCGAGGGCGAGCTGCGCAACGTGTTCCTGTCGGACCGCCGCCGCGCGGATGCGCCGACGACCTACACCTCCTCTCGCGCCTATCTCGTGCGGGAGGGCGGCGGCACCAAGCTGGTGATGGTCAACGGGCTGGCACAGAATGTGGCGGAGGACGGCCAGCGGCTGTTTACCACGCATTTTGATGATTTCTCCTATGATATCAGTCGGCTCGTGGCGCAAAACGCGCTGAACCTTGACCGGATCGACTTTGCTTCGACGCTGGATCTGATCCGCGATCCGGCGGCAGTGGCCGAGCGCACAAAGGTCAGGCTGGGCGTTGCTGTCACCGCGCTGCACAGCCGTTTCGCGCAGGCGTTCCTGTGTGTCATTGCGGCGCTGGTGGGGTTTGCCACGCTTCTTCAGGGCGGGTTCAGCCGGTTTGGCGTCTGGCGACAGATCGTTACCGCGTTCCTGTTGCTGATCGGGGTCAAGCTGATCGAGGGCGCTGTCGCGGGCCCGGTTCTGAGCGCGCCGTCGATGTGGCCGCTTTTGTACCTGCCCAGTGCTGCGGGGCTGGCCCTGTCGGGATTACTGCTGCATTCGGCGGCCAATCCCGGCCTGTTGCGACGCCTGCGCAGACGCCCAAGGGCGGAGGCAACGTCGTGACACTGCACTATTACTTCGCGCGCAAATTCCTGTGGACCTATCTGGGGCTCACGGCCATCTTTGTGATCATCCTCGGTCTCATCGACATGGTCGATGAATTGCAGGATTTTCCCGAACTGGCCGTCTGGGAAGTCGCAGAGGTGGTGCTGCTGAACCTGCCCCATGCCAATTACGAGATCCTGCCGCTGGTGATGATCCTTGCGTCGGTTGCGCTGTTCGTGCGGCTGGCGCGGTCGTCCGAAATGGTCGTCGTGCGCGCCTCGGGGCTGTCGGGGTTTCGCGGAATGCTGGCACCGCTGATCATGGCCGCGCTGATCGGGCTGGTGTCGATCACCGTCATCAACCCGGTCGTCGCCGCGTCCGCCAAACGCTATCACAATCTGGTGGCCAGCTATCAAGGCGGCGGCACCAGCATCATGGCGCTGTCATCCGAGGGGCTTTGGCTGCGTCAGGGCAGCGCACAGGGACAGACGGTGATCCACGCCACATCGGCCAGCCCGGATGTCAGCGTGCTGAATGACGCAACCTTTATCGCCTTCTCGCCAAAGGGCGACCCTCTGCGCCGGATCTTGGCGCGGCGGGCAACGCTTGGCGCCGGTGAATGGCTGCTGGAGGATGTCAAGCTGTGGGATCTGTCGGGCGGCACAAACCCCGAGGCAAGCGCCCGCCGCATGGACCGGATGAGGGTCAGCTCGGCGCTGACCCGCGACGGCATCGTCGACAGCTTTGGCAAGCCCGAATACATCGCCATATGGGACCTGCCCGCCTTCATCGACCAGTTGGAACAAGCCGGATTCTCGGCCCGCCGCTATGCGGTCTGGTTCCAGATGGAGCTTTCGCGGCCGATGTTCCTGATGGCGCTGGTATTGGTTGCGGGCGCGTTCACGATGCGCCACACCCGCACGACCAATACCGGTATTTCGGTCCTGATCGCGATCATGCTGGGGTTTTCATTGCACTATATCCGCAACTTCGCGCAGGTGCTGGGCGAGAACGGCCAAATTCCCGTCCTGCTCGCGGCCTGGGCGCCGCCCGTTGCATCATTGATGCTTGCCTTTGGCATTTTGCTGCATATGGAGGACGGATGATCCGCCCACTACGCATTCTCATCGTATTGCTTGCACTCCTGCCCGGCGCCGCGCTGGCGCAGGATGGCGGCGCGCCGACCCGCGCCGCGCTGCTGATCGCCGATGAGGTCCTGCTGGAGGGCGGCGGCACGCTGGTCGCCACCGGCAATGTCGAGGCGGTCTATGATGGCCGACGACTGAAAGCCCGGCGCATCATCTATGACAAGGTTGCGGACAAGCTGACGATCGATGGCCCCATCACGCTGTTCGATGGCGATTATACGACCGTTCTGGCCGATGCGGGACAACTGGACCGCGACCTGAAGAATGGCATCCTGACAGGCGCGCGGATCGTCATGGACGATCAGTTGCAACTGGCCGCGAACCAGATCAACCGCAAGGATGGCAGGTATTCGCAACTCTACAAGGCGACCGTCACCTCGTGTCAGATCTGCGCCGAAGGCGGCACGCCGCTGTGGCAGATCCGGGCGCGCCGCGTCATCCACGATGCGGAAACCCGGCAACTGTACCTGGAAGGCGCACAATTCCGTATCGGGACCTTGCCCATCGCGTATTTTCCGCGCCTGCGCCTGCCCGATCCGACGGTCACACGCGCGACCGGGTTCCTGACCCCGTCGCTTTATAATTCGTCACTGCTGGGGTTCGGCATCAAAGTGCCGTATTTCATCCGCATCGGCGACAGCAAGGATCTGACGCTCACGCCCTATATCACGACTCAGACGCGCACGCTGGAATTCCGGTATCGCCAGGCGTGGGCGTCCGGCGGGATCGAATTCGAGGGCGCGTTCAGCCGCGACGATCTGGTGCGACGCGACAACCGGGCCTATCTGTTCGGGCGCGGCGTCTTTGCGCTGCCGCAGGACTACGTGCTGCGGTTCGATATCGAGGCAGTCACGGATGACGCCTACCTGGTCGATTACGACTATAGCGACAAGGACCGCCTAGACAGCGAAATCTCGGTCGAGCGGGTGCGCCGGGACGAATGGCGCCGCGTGGCGCTGACCTACTACCACACGCTGCGCGCGGGCGAGAACAGCTCGACCCTGCCGACCAGCGTTGCCAATTTCGACTACGAAAAGCGGTACTTCCCCACCCGCGTCGGCGGTGAGTTGCGCCTGGCTGCCGAGGCGCACAGCCATTACCGCTGGTCGTCCCTGTCCACCGACGGGCCTGATACGGATCTTTTCGCAGACGGGCGCGACGTGACGCGCGTCATGACCAGCGCCGACTGGCGGCGCAGTTGGACGCTGTTCGGCGGGCTGCGCGCCATGGCACAGACGGGCGTCGCGGTGGATCATATCCGCGTCAACAACGCAGGTACCACCTCGCGCAGCGCCATCACCGAAGCCACGCCAAACGCCGCGCTGACCCTGCGCTATCCGCTGTCCAAGACGAATGCGCGCGGCGTCACTCACCTGATCGAACCGATGGTCCAGTTGGCCTGGGTCGGCGGCGACACGCCCTTTATCGCCAATGACGAAAGCACGCGCACCGAATTCGACGAAGGCAACCTTCTGTCGCTGTCGCGCTTTGCCGCCGCCGACCGGCGCGAACGGGGCGCCAGCGCGTCTTACGGGCTCAACTGGACGCGTTTCGCGCCCGGCGGGCTCCGCAGCACATTGACCGTCGGACAGATCGTCCGTGACCGTGCGCAACGCGAGGCCACGGGCGGGCTGACCTTCTCGCGCACGTCGGGTTTACGCGGCACCACGTCGGACGTCCTGATCGCCGGCCAGATCGCCACTGCAAATGGCCTGACCCTGACCGCCCGCGGGCTGCTGGACGGCGCATTCGACACCACCAAGGCCGAGGCGCGGGCCAGTTGGCAAAATGCGGCGGTCGATCTGGGCGCCACCTATATCTGGCTGCCCGCCGATCCGCAGGAGGACCGGGCCGGGACGGTGTCGGAATGGACTATCGACGGATCCTACCGGATTTCGCGGCATTGGACAGGCGACGCCGAATGGCGCTATAACGCAGCCAGTGATCGCAGCGTCCGGGCCGGCTTGGGTGTGACCTATACAAACGAATGTGTCGAAATCGCGCTTTCGGCCTCGCGCCGCTTTACCTCTTCCACTATCCTCGAGCCGTCGACGGATATCTCTCTCACCGTCGGACTGCGCGGCTTCAGTGCCCGCGCCGAGGACAAAAGTTACGTTCGGGAATGCAAAAAATGACCTTGATGACCAATTCCAAAATCACCCTGAAGGGTATCGCACTTGCCCTGCTGCTGCCATTGGCGGCAACGCCTGCGGCCTTGCCGCAAGTGGCGGCGGCGCAAGGCCTGTTCGATCCGGTGGTAAAGGTCAACGGCGCCGCCGTCACCCGTTACGAGCTGGACCAGCGTACCAAGCTGCTGAAACTGCTGCGCGCCCCCGCCGATCCGGCAAAACTGGCCCGTGAGCAACTGATCGAGGACCGGCTCAAGGCCGAGGCGGCCCGTGCTGCCGGTGTTACCCTGGATGACGCGCAGGTGCGCGCCGGGATGGAGCAGTTTGCAAGTCAAGGCAGCCTGTCGGTCGAGCAGATGATCGCCCTGCTGGCGCGTGGCGGCGTGGCCGAGGAGACATTCCGCGAATTCGTCCGCTCCGGATTGCTCTGGCGCGAGGTGACACAGGCCAAGTTCGGCCCGCGCATTTCCGTCGGTGAGGAAGATCTGGAACGCGCACGGGCAGCCGTATCCGACGGCACGGGCGTGCGCGTGCTGCTGTCCGAGATCATCATTCCATATACGGCCGACAATCAGGCACAGGTGATGGACAAGGCGCGCCAGATCTCGGAACTGACCTCGACCGGGGCGTTTTCGGCGCAGGCACGGCAATTCTCCGCGACAAAAACACGCGATGCCGGCGGGCAGCTTCCCTGGCAGCCCATCACGCAACTGCCGCCCGTCCTGCGCCCGCTGGTGCTGGGACTTGCCCCCGGCGAAGTGACAGCCCCCCTGCCGCTGGACGGTGCTGTGGCGCTGTTCCAGATGCGCGACATTCAGGAAACCGGCACGCCCGATCCCGCCTATACGGGTATTGAATACGCCGCCTATTACATCCCCGGCGGACGCAGTGCCGATGCGATCAACCGCGCGGCGCAGATTGATGCGATGACCGACACCTGCGATGACCTCTACGGCGTTGCCAAGGGCCAGCCGATCACAGTGCTGGAGCGCGGCACCAAGGCGCCCGGCGAGATCCCCGACGATATCGCGATTTCGCTGTCGCGCCTTGATCCGGGCGAAGTGTCCTATGACGTGACGCGGTCCAATGGTCAGACGCTGGTCCTGTTGATGATGTGCGGGCGCAGCCAGACGGTCACCGCCGAGGCCCCCGCCCCAGCCGCCGAGGGCGAGGAGGCAGCCCCCAACGAGACGGCGCAATTGTCGCAGCAGATCGCCAGCCGACGGCTGGAATCCTTCGCCAACGGCTATCTGGAGCAGTTGAGGTCCGAGGCGCGGATTATCGAATACTGATGCAGGCCGCCCTGCCCCCCATCGCGCTCAGCTGCGGGGAGCCGTCGGGCATAGGCCCCGAACTGGCGCAAAAGGCCTGGGAGGCTCTGGGCGCGGCGCTGCCCTTCTTCTGGATCGGCGATCCGGCGCATCTGCCCGCCGGGTGCCCGGTGACAGTGATCGACACGCCCGATCAGGCCATTTGCACCGATGGCCTGCCCGTCCTGCTCCATCTCATGCCAGGCACCCTGACACCCGGCACGCCGAACCCCACCCATGCCCAAGGCGTCATCGACGCCATCGCGCGCGGTGTCGATCTGGCGATGTCGGGCGCGGCGGGCGCGCTCTGCACAGCGCCCGTTCACAAAAAAGCGCTGCAGGACGGCGCGGGCTTCGCGTATCCCGGCCATACCGAATATCTGGCCGCGCTGACCGGCACAAGACGCGTGGTGATGATGCTGGCCAGCGACCAGCTGCGCGTGGTGCCGACCACCATCCACCTGCCCCTGCGCGATGTGCCGCGCGCCCTGACGCCGGAGCTGCTGACCGAGACGATCCGCATCACCCATGCCGGCCTGATCCGCGATTTCGGCATTGCCGCGCCCCGCATCGCCGTGGCCGGCCTCAACCCCCATGCCGGCGAGGGCGGCAAGATGGGGCGCGAGGAGCTGGACCTGATCACCCCCGTTCTGGACACGCTGCGCGTCGAGGGGATGAACCTGATCGGGCCGCTCTCGGCTGACACGATGTTTCACGCCGCCGCCCGCGCGGGCTATGACGCGGCTGTGGCAATGTACCACGATCAGGCGCTGATCCCGATCAAGACGCTGGATTTCGACCGGGGCGTCAATGTCACGCTGGGTATGCCCATCGTGCGCACCTCGCCCGACCATGGCACCGCGCTGGACATCGCCGGGCGCGGAACGGCGAATCCCACATCGCTGATCGAGGCGCTGAAAATGGCGGCACGCATGGGCGCGGCGCGGCACGCATGAGCATCGACACGCTTCCCCCTTTGCGCACGGTGATCGCCACGCATGAGCTGAGCGCGCGCAAATCCCTGGGCCAGAATTTTCTGCTGGATCTGAACCTGACGGCCAAGATCGCCCGTCAGGCCGGTGACCTGACAGAGTGCGACGTTCTGGAAATCGGCCCCGGCCCCGGCGGACTGACACGCGGCCTGCTGGCCGAAGGCGCGCGCCGCGTTCTGGCGATCGAGAAGGACCCCCGCTGCATGCCCGCGCTGGCCGAGATCGCCGACGCCTATCCCGGCAGGCTGATGATCATCGAGGGCGACGCGCTGAAAATCGATCCGCTCCAGCACCTGACGCCGCCGATCCGCGTCGCCGCGAACCTGCCCTACAATGTCGGCACCGAACTGCTTGTGCGCTGGCTGACGCCGGACACTTGGCCACCCTTCTGGCAATCGCTGACGCTGATGTTCCAGCGCGAGGTGGCCGAGCGGATCGTGGCGGCGCCCGGCTCCAAAGCCTACGGCCGCCTTGCCCTGCTGGCCCAATGGCGCACCGATGCCCGCATTGTAATGCACCTGCCGCCCGAGGCATTTTCACCGCCGCCGAAAGTCTCCAGCGCGGTGGTCCACCTGACCGCTCTGCCCGAACCGCGCTATCCAGCGCAGCAAAAGCTGCTGGAGCGGACGGTCGCCATGGCCTTCAACCAGCGGCGCAAGATGCTGCGCGCCGCGCTCAAGGGGGTGGCCCCCGACATCGAGGAGCGGGTGATCGCATCCGGCATCAAGCCCACCGCTCGCGCCGAAACCGGTGGGGTGGAGCAGT
>JBLWYG010000018.1:0-47719 GCA_048267045.1 Roseovarius sp.
CACGGGCGATACACGATCTGTCGCCGCGCCGCGCGCGGCCTTTCGTGATCGTGGCTCCGGGCGATTTGGCGTCCGACGGTGCGGCTACGGCGATCGTCGCGCAGGCGGGGTCGGGCACGATCCTGCTGGACGGCGTGCACGACATGGACCCGGCCGCGCAGGCGTGCGCGCTCTACCTTGCGGACGCCTGCGCGGCGCAGCCGGCCCGCGCCGGCCCGCGCCTGATCGCCGCCGCGCAGCCGGGGCAGGGCGCGCATGAAACACGCGCCGATCTGTACTATCGTCTGGCGGGCGCGGTGATCGACGTGCCGCCCCTGCGCACGCGGGCCGAGGATGTAGCGCTGCTGGCGACGCATTTCCTCTATCTGGCCGAGGAGGCGGGCGCGCCGCCGCGGCGTCTGAGCCCGGAGGCACTGGAGATCCTGCGCGCGCACGACTGGCCCGGCAATCTGCGCGAGTTGCGGCACACCGTCGAGCGGATGGCGTGGGCCGGGCGCGCGCCGCTGGTTTCCGCCGCCGAAGCGGCCGCTGCGCTGCAGACCGGTCCGGCGCTCGGCCAACCCACGTCCGCGACCCTGCCCGAGGCGGTGGCGCAGCATGTGCAGCGCTACTTCGACCTGCACGGGCAGGATCTGCCGCCCGATGGGCTGTATCACCGGCTGCTCAGCGAATTCGAGGCGCCGCTGCTGCGCATCGCCCTTGAGTCGGTCGGCGGCAATCAGGCGCGCTGTGCCGGTCTTCTGGGGATCAACCGGAATACCTTGCGCAAAAAATTGACCACGCTGGATATTCAGGTGACACGCCGCAGCAAGATGATGTAAAAGCGCAACAGGCCTGTGGTGTTTCCGGGTAATACCCTGAACGTCACGCTGGATATTGTGGGTGCGTCATGAATCGCGCCAAGAGGTTGGGGGACACTAGTGGCCGCAAGGACACGCACACCGGGCTGGGATCGCATCCTGCGGCTGCGCCGCGCAAAGCGGTTCCAGAATTTCGCGACTCTGGGTCTGGTCGTGCTGGGTCCGGTTCTGGCGCTGGTGACGTTCCTTGTCATGGGTCCGCTGGATCAGGGGGCGCAGACGAATGTGCTGCGGCTCGTCCTGCTGTGCGATCTGGTCTATATCATCGCCGTTGCCGCGCTGGTGCTTCAGCGTGTGGTTCAGATGATCTCGGCGCGCAGATCGCGGTCTGCCGGTTCGCGACTTCATTTGCGGCTGACGGGCGTTTTCGCGATCATGGCGCTTTTGCCGACGATCACCGTCGCGGTTTTCGCAACCCTTTCGGTCAACATGGGGCTGGAGGCATGGTTTTCCGACCGCGTGGGCCGCGTCGTCAGCAATTCGGTCGCCGCCGCCGAGGCCTATGAGGAAGAGCACCGCCGCGATCTGGTGATCGACGCCCGGGCGGTGGCTCAGTTTCTGGAGACGGTCAAACAGCGCAGCGTGTTTCTGGATGACGGCGACATCCGCCAGGTCCTGTCCGAGGGCCAGCGCGAAATCCAGCGCGGCCTGCGCGAGGCATTCGTGATCGACAGCAGCGGCGCAATCCGCGCCCGCGGCGAAAGCTCGTACCTTTTCGACTATGAGCAGCCCACCGCCGACCAGATTGCCGCCGCGCGCGAGGATGGTCTGCTGATCATTCAGGACTGGGACAACAACGAATTTCGCGCGCTGATCCCGCTGCAGGGCTTTGCCGACCGGCTGCTGTATGTGACGCGCAACGTCGATGGGGATATTCTGGCGCTGCTGGACGATACCAAGGAAACCGCCAATTTCTACCAGCAACGCGAAAGCGAGCGGGGCCGCGTTCTGTTCGAGTTCGGACTGCTCTATCTGGGCTTTGCCGTCATCCTCATCCTTGCCGCCGTCTGGCTGGGCCTGTGGTTTGCCGAACGGCTGGCGCGCCCCGTGGGCCGACTGACCAGCGCCGCGCAGCGCGTTGGCGGGGGCGACCTGGACGTGCAGGTCCGCGAGGAGGAGGGCGACGACGAGATCGCCCAACTCAGCACGTTTTTCAACCAGATGACCCGCCAGTTGAAAGCGCAGCGCGCCGCGCTTCTGTCGAACACCGAACAGATCGAGCGCCGCCGCCGTCTGTTCGATTCTGTGCTGGGCTCTGTATCGTCCGGTGTCGTCGGGTTGGATGCCAAGGGGCGCATTGCCTTCGTCAACCGCGCCGCAGAAAAGCTGCTGGACTGGCAGGAGGATCGCCAGTCGGTCGATCTGACCGTGGCCGTTCCTGAATTTGCCGAGTTGTTCAAGCGCCTGCGCAAAAGCGCCGGCGGCTTCGTGCAGGACGAGATCCGCGTAACGCGCGGCGGCGATCAGGAAAGCCTGCTGGTGCGGATGTCGACCCGGCGCACCGACGCTGGCCGCCGCGAGGGATATGTTGTCGCCTTCGACGATGTAACCGATCTGGTCGCGGCGCAGCGCATGGCGGCATGGGGCGACGTCGCACAGCGTATCGCGCATGAGATCAAGAACCCGCTGACCCCGATCAAGCTGTCAGCCGAGCGCACGCAGCGCAAGTTCTCCAGGCTGCTGAACGAAAAGGACGCGGCCGATCTGACGCAGTTGACCGATGTGATCGTGAGGCAAACCAATGATCTGCGCCGCATCGTCGATGAGTTCTCGAAATTTGCGCGCATGCCCGAACCGCAGCGCAAGCCCGAAAGCCTGACGCGGCTCGTGCGCGAGGCGGTGCTGCTGCAGGAGGCCGGACAGCCAGACGTGCGGATCGAAACCGATCTGGACGCGGCCCCGCTCTGGGCCGATGTCGACGCGACGATGATTTCTCAGGCACTGACAAACCTGATCAAGAATGCAGGCGAAGCGACTGAAACTCTGCGGGAAAAAGGCCTTGCGCCCGACGGTTTTCAGCCTGTTATCCGTGTGACCAGCACCAGCGTCGATGGCCGCGCCGAGCTGCGCATTGCCGATAACGGCATTGGCCTGCCCGAGGACCGCTCGCGTTTGTTCGAGCCGTATGTGACCACGCGTGACAAGGGCACCGGGCTGGGCCTGCCGATCGTCAAGAAAATCATCGAAGAGCATGGCGGGACATTGGCGCTGACCCCTGCCGAGCCCTTTGAAGAGGGCGCGCATGTGGGCGCGATGGCCGTGATCCGGATGGATCTGACCAACCTAACCATTGATCAAGAAGGCGCCGACAAGGCGACGGGAGCACAGGTATGAGCGATATTCTGATTGTGGACGACGAGCGCGACATTCGCGAACTGATCTCGGATATTCTGGGTGACGAGGGGTTTGAAACCCGGCTGGCAGGCAATTCCGACGACGCCATGGCCGCAATTACCTCGGACCCTCCGGCGCTGCTGATACTGGATATCTGGCTGAAAGACAGCAACATGGATGGCATCGACATCCTCAAGGCCGTCAAGCGCAACTATCCCGAGGTGCCGGTCGTCATTATTTCCGGACATGGCAACATCGAAATCGCGGTCGCGGCGATCAAGCAGGGCGCATATGATTTCATTGAAAAGCCCTTCAATATCGACCAGCTGATGGTGGTCATCCGCCGGGGAATGGAGGCCAGCCGTCTGCGCCGCGAAAACACCAGCCTCAAGCGGCGCGAGACGACGCCGGCCGACATGCTGGGCGAAAGCGCGCTGTTCCGTGCGCTGGTGGGGCAACTGGACAAGGTGACACGCTCGAACGGGCGGGTGATGCTGTCAGGCCCCGCCGGCAGCGGCAAGGAGCTGGCCGCGCGCTATATTCACGTCAATTCGAATCGCGCCGCAGCGCCGTTTGTCACCGTCGGCTGCGCCTCAATCGAAGCCGAGCGGATGGAAGAGGTGTTGTTCGGCCGCGAAAGCGAGGAGAAGGGCGTGGAGCCAGGCTTGCTGGAAGAGGCCAATGGCGGCGTGATCTATTTCGACGAGGTCGCGGACATGCCGCAGGGCACCCAAGGCAAGATCCTGCGCGTGTTGGTCGATCAGCAGTTCCTGCGCGTCGGCGGATCGACCAAGGTGCAGGTGGATCTGCGCGTCATATCCTCGACCGCGCGCGATCTGGAGGAGGAGATCACCGAAGGCCGTTTCCGCCGTGAGTTATATCACCGGCTGAATGTGGTGCCGATCATCGTGCCCTCGCTTGAGGAGCGGCGCGACGACATTCCCCTGCTGGCGGAGTATTTCATCGACATGCTGAACAAGACCCAAGGTCTGCCGCAACGCGCCATTGGCAATGATGCGCGGGCTCTGCTTCAGACGATGTCATGGCCGGGCAATGTGCGCCAGTTGCGCAACATGATCGAGCGGGTGCTGATCCTCGGCGACGGCGCGGGCGAGATCGAGGCGCGCGAGTTGCCCGGCGAAACCGACAATGCCCAGGGCGACGGGCGCGTGGTGCTGTCGGGATCGCTGGCCACGATGCCCCTGCGCGAGGCCCGCGAGGCGTTCGAGCGCGAATATCTGCTGACCCAGATCAACCGCTACGGCGGCAATATCAGCCGCACCGCCGAATTCGTCGGGATGGAGCGCAGCGCGCTGCATCGCAAGCTGAAATCTCTGGGCGTGGTCTCGTCGGGCAAGGCGCCTGCCCGGGCGGAATGATGCGCCTGTTTTCCAAGCGCGCGCAGGATCAGTGGAATCGGAATTCAGCGTTGTGCTGGGCGTAACTCTTTTGTCCGCCGGTATTGCCGCGGCCGCATTCGGTGCCTGTTTCGTCGGCGAGCGATTTATATCCGCCGCAGCCCGGCACGGGTTGGCACACGGTTGTCTGACTATGTTTGATCATCGGCGTTATCGCGGCGATTCTCGCGCTTCAAGCGCTTGCTTTGGCCCTTGTCGAGTGGACCATGGGGCCGGAGCGGTCCATCGCGCTGATTGTGCTGCTCGTCGGTGCGGCATTGCTCAATGAATGGCGGACAGGCGCGGAAAGACAGGGGCGTGATTCGCGCGCGTGGGCGTCTCAGACCATTTGACCGCCCCGCATTTGTCAGGCACATCAGGCCTGCAGCTTTGAAAGGCATGGCATGAAGGTCATCATTTGCGGCGCGGGGCAAGTCGGCTGGCAGATCGCGCGCCACCTGTCTGGCGAAAACAACGATGTGACGGTCGTGGACAACAACGCCGATCTGGTGCGGCGCGCCACCGATACGCTGGACGTGCAGGGCCTGCACGGCTTTGCCAGCTATCCCGACATTCTGGAGCGGGCGGGCGCGCGCGATGCCGATATGATAATCGCCGCGACCCATTCGGACGAGGTGAACATGGTCACCTGCCAGGTCGCGCATTCGGTGTTCGCCATCAACCGAAAGATCGCGCGCCTGCGCAGCCAGTCCTATCTGGATGCGATCTATTCCGATCTCTACCGGCGGGATCATATGCCCATCGACGTCGTGATCAGCCCCGAAAAGGAGGTGGCCGAGGCCGCGCTGCAGCGTCTGGCCGTGCCTGCCGCCTTCGATACAGAAACATTCATGGGCGGCAAGGCCCAATTGATGGGCCTGCGGCTTCAGGAGGATTGCCCGGTCGTCAACACGCCTTTGCGCCAGTTGTCGGATCTGTTCTCGACGTTGCGGGTGGTCGTCCTGGCGGTGCGCCGCGACGGTCATCTGTTCGCGCCTGAAGCTGCCGATCAACTGTTTGTTGGCGACGAATGCTACGTCTTTGCCCCGAACGAAGATATTCCCCGCACGCTGGAGGTATTCGGCAAAAAGGTACACAAACAGGAACGGGTCGTGGTCCTCGGCGGCGGCAATGTCGGTCTGGCGGTCGCCAAGGCGCTTGAATCCAAGGGCCGCGGCATCCGTGCCAAGGTGATCGAGCGGGACCGCCGCACTGCCGAGCGGGCCGCCGATGCGCTGGAACGCACGATCGTGCTGAATGGTGACGCGCTGGATCGCACTATTCTGCACGAGGCGGGCATCCCGCGCGCCGACGCGGTGCTGGCCGTCACCGACGACGACAAGACGAACCTGCTGGCCGCCGTGCGTGCCAAATCCGAGGGGTGTCCTTTTGCCATTGCGCTGATCAACGATCCCACCCTGATCCCGCTGCTGGAGCCGATCGGCGTCGACGCCTATATCAACCCGCGTGCCACCACCGTCAGCAGCATCCTGCGTCATATCCGGCACGGGCGGGTGCGCGGCGTCTATTCCATCGGCGACGCCGAGGCCGAGGTGATCGAGGCGCAAGTCATGTCGACCTCCTCGATCGCGGGCAGCATGATCCGCGATATCGACTTCCCCGAGGGCGTGCTGGTCGGCGCCGTGCAGAAAGGTGAAAAGATCCTCAAGCCAACCGGCTCGCTGCGCATCGACGAGGGCGATGTGGTCGTGATCTTTGCCATGGCATCGGACGTGGAGCGGGTGGAACAGTTGCTTCAGGTCTCGATCGATTTTTTCTAGCCATGACCGTACGCCCCCAGATAATTCTGTCCGCACCATTGGTCCGCCTGCCGCTGATTCTGGTGCTGGCCGGGATTGCGTCGCTGTCCATGTTCGTGCCGGCCCTTCATGCGCTGATGATGGACGAGCATACGGTGTCGCGCAGTTTTGCCTATTCCGGCGCGCTTGGGCTGGTGACGATCGGTCTGGTCGGCCTGGCGATGGGCGGCAATGCACGGCGCGAGGCCAGCGATCTGGACAATCTCATGTCGCTCTGCCTCGCTTTTGCGGCGCTGCCGATTTTTCTGGCGATCCCGTTCTACGAGGGGCTGCACACGACCAGTTTTCTCAATGCCTATTTCGAGATGGTGTCATCGTTTACCACCACTGGCGCAACGCTGTTCGAGAAACCGGGGCGGCTGGTGGACAGCTTGCATCTGTGGCGCGGCATGGTCGGCTGGATGGGAGGGCTGCTGATGTGGATCGCGGCCTCGGCTGTGCTGGCGCCGCTGAATCTGGGCGGATTCGAGGTGACGGCCACGGCCGAGCCGGGGCAGGCCGATGACGCGCAGGGCCGTTTTCAGCGCGCGGGATCCGGACGCCGCGTGGCCGAAGTGACCGGCGCGCTGGCGCCGATCTATATCGGGCTGACAGGTGCGCTGTGGCTGTTTCTGGCGATCGGCGGCGACCGCCCGCTGGTGTCGTTGGTGCATGCGATGTCGACCATGGCCACCAGTGGCATTTCGCCCATTGGCGGTGTCGCGAATGCCGGGTCCGGCATTGGCGGCGAAGTCGTCATCTTTTTCTTCATGATGTTCGCGCTGTCGCGGCTGACGTTCTCCTCGGACACGGTCACGTCAGTGCGGCCCGGTCTGCACAATGACCCCGAATTCCGGCTGGGTATGCTAATTGTGCTGGGAGTTCCATTGCTGCTGTTCTCGCGCCATTGGCTGGGCGCCCTTGATGCCGAACAGGTCGAGGATCTGCCGTCGGCGCTGAGCGCTCTCTGGGGCGGCATGTTCAATGTTCTGTCGTTTCTTTCAACCACCGGCTTTGAAAGCGTGCATTGGGATCAGGCGCGCAACTGGTCAGGTCTGGGCACGCCCGGCCTGATCCTGCTGGGGGCGGGGCTGATGGGCGGGGGTGTCGCCACCACTGCGGGCGGGGTCAAACTGCTTCGCGTCTATGCGCTCTACCTCAATGGCCAGCGCGAGATGGAGCGGCTTGTGCACCCCTCTTCGGTGGGCCGGGCCGGTGCGCGCAGCCGCCGGATGCGGCGGCAGGGTGCGTTCGTGGCATGGATATTCTTCATGCTGTTCGCGATGTCACTTGCGCTGATAACCGTCATCTTGTCCTTGCTGGGCATGACCTTCGAGCAGTCGATCATCTTGGCCATCGCGGCATTGTCCACGACCGGGCCGCTGACCCAGGTTGCGGGCGAAGTGCCCATCGTGCTGAACGTCATGGGCCCGACGGCCAAATTGGTGATCTGTGCCGCGATGGTACTGGGGCGGCTCGAAACGCTGGCAATCATCGCTCTGATCACTCCCAACCTGTGGCGCGACTGACGCACAGCGCAGGAATGCAATCGCGGCGACGATATGCTCATATGTGGCAACCATGTGCAACCGCTCAATTTTAGGGCTGGAAACTCATTGCACACCGCATCATATTGGGGCGAACGTAATCATTCGATGCCGATCCGCGGCACTTGCAAGAATAATGGATTTGGGGACCAACCATGGCATCTGACCGGCAAAACCTTCAGGACGCATTTCTGAACCAAGTGCGCAAGACCAAGACGCCCGTGACGGTATTCCTGATCAATGGCGTGAAATTGCAGGGTGTCATTACCTGGTTCGACAACTTCTGCATTCTGCTGCGGCGCGACGGGCAATCGCAACTGGTCTACAAACATGCGGTTTCCACGATCATGCCGTCCCAGCCGATCAGTCTGTATGACGGTGATGATGCGGCCTGATCACCGCCATACGGCAAGGTTTGATCGATGAACAGTGACGTCACCGACGACGGCGAAGACGGCGATGCAGACTGGCCGCGCCCGCATGACGCCCACAGCAATGATACCCGTGCCCGCGATACCCGTGCCTGGGTTCTGCACCCCGACATCTACAGGACCGGCGGTAACGCCCGCAAACCGGCGCTGGCACTGGAAGAGGCGATGGCGCTTGGCTATGCCCTGCCGGGGCTCGAGGTGCTGGGCGGCACGGTCGTCCGCCTGCCCAAGATCCACCCCGGCAAGCTGTTCGGCAAGGGCAAGATCGCCGAGCTGAAACTGCAGTTCGAGGATGCCGGGATCGAGCTTGTGCTGATCGACGGCCCCGTCAGCCCCGTGCAGCAGCGCAATCTGGAAAAGGACTGGGGCGTCAAGATCCTGGATCGCACCGGCCTGATCCTTGAAATTTTCAGCGACCGCGCGGCCACCCGCGAGGGTGTGTTGCAGGTGGAAATGGCTGCGCTCAGCTATCAGCGCACGCGGCTGGTACGGGCCTGGACCCACCTTGAGCGGCAGCGCGGCGGCCTGGGGTTTGTCGGCGGCCCCGGCGAGACGCAGATCGAGGCGGACCGCCGCGCCATCGACGATCATATCGTGCGCCTGCGTCGCCAGCTCGACAAGGTCGCCAAGACGCGCACGCTTCACCGCGCCGCGCGCGCCAAGGTGCCGTTTCCAATCGTCGCACTTGTGGGCTACACCAACGCGGGAAAATCCACCCTGTTCAATTACCTGACCGGCGCCGATGTGATGGCCAAGGATATGCTGTTTGCCACGCTGGACCCGACGATGCGGCGCATCGCGCTGCCCGGCGGCGGACCCGAGGTGATTATGAGCGACACGGTCGGCTTCATTTCGGACCTGCCGACCGAGCTTGTCGCCGCCTTCCGCGCCACTTTGGAAGAGGTGCTGAGTGCCGATCTGATCTTGCATGTGCGCGACATCGCCCATCCCGAGACAGAGACCCAGAAGGCAGATGTCGAGGAAATCCTGACCAGCCTCAACGTTAAGGCCGATACCCCGCGCATCGAGGTTTGGAACAAGGTCGATCTGGTGGGCGAGGCCGAGCATGCAGCGCTCGTCACCCGCGCCGAGCGGACAGACGATGTTCAGGTCATCAGTGCCGTTACCGGCGAGGGGATGCAGGCGCTGGTCGATCGCATTGCGCAGAAACTGACCGGCGGCGCCCGCCGCGACGAAGTGTTGTTGCCATTCTCGGCCGGGCGTCAGCGGGCGTGGCTGCACCAACACGGCCTGATCGAGGACGAGACGCAGGGCGAGGATGGCTATCTGCTGAATGTCCGCTGGACGCCGCGCCAGCGGGCCGAGTTCGACGCGCTTTAATCGGCGCCTTCAATGTCCGGAGCCGGAGTCAGCACCGTCACACCTACGGCACCCGCGCGGGCCAGTTCCGGGTCCAGCGACATCGGAATGTATTCGCCCCGCCGCCACAGCTGCGCCAGGTCGTCATAGTAGCGGCTTAGAAAATGGCCCGACTGCCCTGTCGATATGATGAAGACGCTGCTGCCCGGATCGGCAAAATCATAGACCCCGCGATACCCCGCAGCATGCACGTTCTGAAAGGGATTCGGCCCCGTGCCACTGGTGCGCCCGCGTTGCAGGGTGTGATCACCGCCGCTAGTCGATTGGCGGATGTTCACGAAATAGCGCAGGCCTGGGACGGTCCCCAGCACCGGGTGGTCCTGAACCGCCTGATGCGCGTCGCCCCAGCGCAGCGATTCCAGTGCCGTGCC
Source organism: Roseovarius sp. (assembly GCA_048267045.1). Taxonomy (GTDB): domain Bacteria; phylum Pseudomonadota; class Alphaproteobacteria; order Rhodobacterales; family Rhodobacteraceae; genus Roseovarius. The sequence continues at coordinate 10,120 of JBLWYG010000018.1, forward strand.
GTAACGCTCGCTGATCCACACCAGCGCGTCGTCCAGCGCAAGGCGAGAAATTTCCGTGCAGCTCTCGATCGGCGAGGATTGCTTAACGTCGCACCATGCCGACGCGCCGTCGATGTCGCGGAAAACGCGCTCGATGAACACCGGGTCGGTATGGGTGAATTCCTCGGCCAGCGGCCCCAGTTCGTCCTGCGCCAGACGCTGGCCGAGGGCGCGCAACCAAGCGGCGTAGATCAGCGGCTCGGGGCGATGTTCGTTCATCTCGCCGTTCCAGCTGGCCAGCAGCTCCAGCGCGCGCTGGCGCAGGCGCAGTTGCGTGCCATCTGGCGCGCTCTCGCCGGTGAACCACAGATCGGCAGCGATCAGCGGCAGAAGCGACCGGGCGGTGAAGCTGACGGTGTCCAGCTGCGCCTCGACAAAGCTGTCGCGGGTATGCACCTCGCGCCCCTGCATCAGCTTTTGCCAGCGATGGATGCGCTGTGTGTCGCCCCAATAATAACTGACATGCAGGGGAAACGGGCGGTCGACGATCTTGTTGTTGGTATTGCCCAGAATGCCGCCGGGCGGGTCGATGAATTCGGGATTGGCCGAATAGGGCGACCGGCCTTGCCAGCGATTATGCGCGATCCAGCCGCGGCTGGGCAGGCGGCCCAGCGTGTCGTGCTTGGCGTGGCGGCGCGGCATGGCGCCGACCATCTTCATCGCGATCCGGCCTGCGTCGACCACTGTCAGGACCTGCGCCGGTGCAACGAACTTCTCGCCCGCCGCCAAGGCCTGCTCAATGCTGTCCGCGCGCATCAGATCGATGCCTGCGGTCATGGTGGTGTCGCGCGGGCTAAGCGCGGTCCACGCCAGCGAGGCGACGTGGCCGGGTGGCGTGATCGACGCCAGATCATATTGCGAGCCAGGCAGTACCGGCCCGTTTTCCGTGCTGCGCAGCGTCAGCGTGACAGGCTGCGCGCCCTTGACCCGGATGATCGAGCCGCGCGTGGTGAATTTCGCGTATCCGTCCGGCGTGCGGTATTCTTCGGGATTATCCGGATTCAGCTGCTCGATATGGACGTCCTGATCGTCCAGATAGGCCGTCGTAATACCCCAACCCAGCGTGTCGCTGCGCCCGCTCAGCACCAGGGGTACGCCGGGAATGGTGGCGCCGATAACGCCGCCTGTGGATAGCTCCAGCCGGGCCAGATACCAGATCGACGGGGCAGTCAGTCCCAGATGCGGATCGTTCGCGAGCAGCGTGCCGCCCGCAGCCGAGCGTGACGGCGCGGCGGCAAAGGCATTGGATGCCCCCGACAACGCGGGGGGGCGGATGGGTGATAACGGATCCAGCGCCGTCTGCGCCGCCTTGGCAAAGCGCGGTAGCGCGTCCGGTGCGAAATAGCTGGCATATTTTGCCAATGCCGCAATCCCGCTGCCCGGCGCGTCCGGCAGGATATCGGCAAGGCGCGCGGGATCGTCCAGCATCAGCGACGTGCGGGCGCGCAGCACTTCGTTTTGCATGTGGCCGGACGTCTGCACCGCCATCAGCTTGATGATAGCGATTGAATCGGCGGGCCCCCAAGGGGAGATGGGCGCGTTGAACAGGAACATTTCCGGCGCGCCGCGCCCCAGAGCGCTGTCGTTTATTTCCGTCAGGCGGGCGTTGACGCCGCGTGCATAGGCCTCAAGCGCGGCGCGTGTGGCGGGATCCTGCCAGCGGACGGACGCACGGGCGGCGCCGTAGATGTCGAACCGCCGCATCAGCTTGTCAATGGCGAGACTACGGGGGCCGAACACCTCTGACAGCCGCCCCTGGGCGGTTCGGCGCAAAATAGTCATCTGCCAGAGGCGGTCCTGCGCATGGGCGTATCCAAGTGCCTGAAATACATCCGCCTCGGATTGGCCGAAGATATGCGGCACATCGGCATTGTCGCGCACGATTTCGACTGGACCGCCGAGGCCGGCGATCGCCAGCGTCTTGTCATAATCGGGCAGGGATCGGGCCAGCAGAAAATAGAGGCCCAGTAGCGCCAGCACGGACAGCGCAATCAGCGCGCCCGCGATCCGCATCAGCCATTTGAACACCTGCGCCATGCCGCCCCGCCTTGCGTTTTCGCCTGCGCAGGGGATAGTCAGAAACGGGGCCCGAGACAATGGCCCCGGCGGTAATGTGAACGGGGAGATCAAGCATGGCGAAACTGGCATTTTTGGGACTGGGCGTAATGGGCTATCCGATGGCGGGGCATCTGAGTGCGGCCGGCCATGACGTGACGGTTTATAACCGCACCGCTGCCAAGGCGGAAAAATGGGTGGCCGAACATGGTGGTGCCGCTGCGCCCACCCCGCACGAGGCGGCGGCGGGCGCTGATTTTGTCATGGCCTGCGTCGGCAATGACGACGATTTGCGCAGCGTATGCCTTGGCAAGGATGGCGCATTCGCCGGAATGGCGGCGGGCGCGACGTTCGTTGACCACACCACTGTATCAGCTGCCGTGACGGCGGAACTGTACGCGGCGGCGGGCGAAGCCGGGCTCAATTTTGTCGATGCGCCGGTATCCGGCGGTCAGGCGGGGGCGGAAAACGGCCAGCTTTCCATCATGTGCGGCGGCGACGCGCCTGCCTATGACGCGGCGGAGCCGTTGATGACGGTATATGCCAAGCTGTGCCGCCGGATCGGTGCGTCTGGCGCGGGTCAGATGACCAAGATGTGCAATCAAATCGCCATTGCCGGGCTGGTGCAGGGCCTCAGCGAGGCCCTGCATTTCGCCGAAAAGTCCGGGTTGGACGGGCGTGCGGTGGTCGAGGTGATCAGCCAGGGCGCCGCCGGCAGTTGGCAGATGGCGAACCGGTACGAGACGATGCTGGACGATCATTTCGAGCATGGCTTTGCCGTGGACTGGATGCGCAAGGATCTGGGGATCTGCCTGAAGACGGCGGACGAGAACGGCGCGTCCCTGCCGGTGACGGCGCTGGTAGACCAGTTCTACAAGGACGTGCAGAAGATGGGTGGCGGACGCTGGGATACGTCCAGCCTGTTCAAACGGCTGCGACAAAGCGGTTAAGGCTGCGCCGCATGCGGGCGGCGTGATTTGAGTATTTTTGGAACATTGAAAGGTGGGGCGCGCGCAAGGCCAATGGCGGCGCGCCCCCGTTTTTGCGCCTACTCGGTAAGGTAGGGCACGGGATCGAGGCTGTCGAAACCATTGCGCACCTCAAAATGGACAGCCGCGGCGCCGGTGGTCGGGATCTTGGCCAGTGTCTGCCCGCGCGACACGCTGTCGCCGGTCTTGACCGCGACATTTGCCACGTTGGAGTAGACCGTCAGCAGATTGTTGGGATGCTTGACCACGATGATCGGCGTACCTTTCGTGTCTTTTGTGATCGCGGCAACGGTGCCGGAATCGGCGGCTTTTACAGCGGTTCCGGCACTGGCAGCGATGTCGATGCCGTCATTTTTTCCCTTGGAGTAGGGGCGCACGATGTCGCCGCGGACAGGATAGCTCATTCTGGCTTTGGACGCGGTCGTGGTTTGCTGCTTGCCCAGATCGGGCGCATCCTTGGGCTTTTCGGCCTTGGCGGCAGGCACGGTATCCTCGGGCGGCAGCGGCTTGGCCGCGCTGGGAGGCTCCGGCGTGGGCGATCCGGTGCCGGGCAGCTCTGTCGTGGTTGCGGGGGCGCGCGCCGCCGTTTGTTGCCCCGGCAGGGTGACCGGGATGATCAGGAACTGCCCCTCGCGCACCGCAAAGTCGGTGCCGAGGCCGTTCCAGTCGGCAAGGCTGCGGATCGGCACGTTGTAAAGTCGCGCGATGGTATAGGCCGTCTCGCCGCGTTGCACCTGGTGGCGCACCGGCTCGGCGCCGGTCTGAGGGGAGGCGGGGGCCAGAATGCTGGTCTCGACCTGGCTGGGGCCTGCGCTGTCGATGGCGGCGCCGGCGATGTCGGTGATATCGCGGCCTGCGGGCTCGGCCACGCGGCCGGGCAGGGCGATCACCTCGCCCGAACGCAGCGTATCGCCGGGCTGGATGCCGTTATAGCGGGCCAGCTGGTTCGCATCGACGCCGATGCGTGTGGCAAGGCTGGCCAGAGTATCGCCGCGCTGCGCGACCGCGACCTGATAGCCGGGGTAGGAAATAATCCCGCGTGCGTCGGGTTTGGGCCGGTCGGCCGTAGCGGCACGTGCGGCGCCGGCAGTATCAAGCCCGCCGCCAATGGGGCCGCGCAGGTCGAAATCCGGATTGTCCCCGCAGGCGGCAAGGGCAAAGGCGCAACTGCCCGCCAGCAGGATCCTGATACGGGGGCGCGGGTGGCGGTGCATCGATGGGCGCTGGATACTGCTCATGTCGGTTGTCGTCCTCATGCTCGGCCCCGTATGTTTCGGGGTTGGTCAGAAATGTCCTGTGCCGTCAGGCGGTATCGCGTCCCAGCCCCTCGACCAGCGGCACGAAGCGTACCGGACGCAATTCGTCATAGTCAAAGCCCGCGTCGGTGCGCGTCACCCGTATCAGCCGCTGCACCGTATCCGATTGGCCAACGGGAACCACCATGATACCGCCGATTTTCAGCTGCGCCAAGAGCGGTCCGGGCGGATCTTCGGCGGCTGCCGTCACAAGGATGCGGTCGAATGGCGCCTGATCGGGCAGACCAAAGCTGCCATCGGCCGTCAGCGCGGTGATGTTTGTCAGGTTCAGCGTCTGAAAGATCGCGCTGGCCTCCTGCACCAGCCGTCTGTGGCGGTCGACCGTATAGACCCTTCGCACCAGCAGGCTGAGGATCGCGGCCTGGTAGCCCGAGCCGGTGCCCACCTCCAGCACCTTGTCGCGCGGGCTGAGCTTCAGAGCCTGCGTCATCAGCCCCACGACCGAGGGCTGGCTGATCGTCTGGCCGCAGGCGATGGGCAGCGGCATGTCCTCATACGCGCGGTCCGAGAAATAGCCGCGGATGAACGGACCGCGGTCGATCTTCTCCATCGCGGCCAGCACGCGGTTATCCGTGATCCCCTTGGAGCGCAGGGCATAAAGGAACTGCATCTTGCGTTCGGCGATGTCGGGGTCTTCGTCTGTCATTCGATCGCTTTCAGCGGCTCCAGCATGTCATGGGCCGTCAGGTCCGCGCGCATCGGCGTGACCGAGATGTAGCCGTCAAGGTTGACCGCCGCATCCGAGCCGGGGCTGGTCGGCTGCTGCTGGCCTGCGCCCGTGACCCAGAGAAACCGGCGGCCCGAGGGCGAGACATGCGGCTGCACGCCAAAGCCCATGTCGCGGCGAAATCCCTGCCGCGCGGCGCGCAGCCCCTTGACGTCACTGCCGGGAACAGGTGGAAAATTTACGTTGTAGAAGATACCGTAATCGTCCCGCGTCCAGACACCTTTTTCCAGCAAGCGCTGCACGGTATCGAGGCCATGCACGCGCGATGCGTCGAACGCATCGTCCAGATCGCGGTTTGCCGGTCCGTAGAACTGGCTGAGCGCGATGGCGGGGATGCCTTGCAACGCCGCCTCCATCGCGGCGCCCAGCGTGCCGGAATAGACGGCGTTTTCTGCAGCATTGTTGCCCCGATTGACGCCCGACAGCACCAGATCGGGGGCTTTGCCCTTGAGGATGTCGTACAGCCCGGCCAATACGCAATCGGCGGGGCTGCCCTGCACGGCGAAACGGCGCGGAGCCAGTTCGCTGACCATCATCGGCTGGGTGTAGGAGATCGCATGACCCACGCCTGACTGTTCGAACGCGGGCGCGACGCACCACACCTCGCCACTCGGGCCTGCCAGCGCGTCCGCAATGCCTTGCAAGACCTCCAGCCCCGGCGCATTGATGCCGTCGTCATTGGTGATGAGTATGCGCATTCGCGTCCCTGCTTTTTCGCTTGTCAGTACCTGTATCCGGCGCAGCAGGGACGGGCAAGCGTCACACCCTTATATCACCCGGAATCGCACTTGATATTTGAGGGAAATCATCAATGATGCGGCAAAGAATCCGCGCGGAGTGCAACATGACGAGTCGCAGGCTGACGACCACATTTGAAATCTCGGGTTCCGTGCTGGCGATGGCCTACGCGCTTCTCATTGCCTCGAATACCGGAAATGAGGTCTTGGGTTTCAGCCTTTTGCTGTTGTCCTCCGGCCTCTTCGCCGGGTGGGCGGTGATAGATGCGCGCTGGACTTTCCTGCTGCTGCAAGGGTTCTATGCAACATCCGCGGTTGTCGGATTGATCCGCTGGGCGTGACTGCGGCGCCCGGTCGGCAGGGCCGTTCGGCTGTCTGCTGCGTGGTTTCTAGCCGATCAGTTGCAACAGCCTGCGTGCCGCATCGCGCGGGCTGGCCAAAGCATCGCGGTCCTCGCCGGGATGGAAACGCGCGCGGGTGGCCGTAGCCATCGGGCCGGGGCTGACGATATGCACCTTGGGGCCGTGGCGCGCGCTTTCGGCCTGCCACGAGCGGGCCAGCGCGATCTGCGCGGCCTTGGTGGCGCCGTAGGCCCCCGCGAATTTTTCGCCTGCCTTGAAATCCTCAAAGAACATCGCCTGACCCGCCTCGCCCAGAAGCGGCGCAATATAGGGGATCAGATGGCCCGTCGCGGTCACGTTGGTGGCAACCGATTTTTCCCAATCACGCGCGTCCATCGTCATCGCGGGGCTAAGCGGAGCGGCGTGAACGGCGGTATGCGCCCAGATCGCAATCCCGCCCCAGCGATCATGGATGCCGCGGCACAGTTGCGCCATCGCTTCGGGATTGGTGATATCCATCGGCGCCAGTGTGGCCGAATGGCCGGCGGCTTGGATACGGTCGTCCAACTCCTCCAGCGCGCCGGTGGTGCGCGCGACGGCGACCACGTGATAGGCGGCGGCGAGTTCCTCGGCGAGGGCGGCACCAAGGCCGCGCGACGCGCCGGTGATCAGGGCTACTTGTGTCATAGGGGCGATTTGGACGTGATGGCACGCGGCGTCAAGGGGGATCGTCCGGCGCTGGGACTGGATGGCGCTTTGTGAAGGCGGCTGGATGAGCCGATTGGTTTTATATTGTAAGCGGTGCACAGACCCCATGTTTCAGTAAAATAAGGGTTACGCGATAACTGACATGTTCATAGTGAGGAGATGATCGTGTCCGACGAAGAGCAGAATGCAGACCATATGGTCTGGGGGATCCTCGTTCCGCGCCATGCCAGTGGTCGGTATCGGTGGCCGGATGCGATCAAGGCTAAAGCTGTGGAACGCATCCTTGGTGGAGATAAGGGCGTCGCCATCGCAATGGAGATCGGCGCCAACCAATCTCTGGTGGCAAAATGGGTGTCTGATCACAAGAGGAGCATCGGGACCACCGAGGGCCCGGGCAGCTTCGTCGAAATCATCGCGCTGGATGGCGTCGGGCCGGAAGCTATGTCGGGATCAAGCGCGGCATCCTGCGATATTCATCTCGGTGATGTCCGGCTAACCGTTCGTCCTGGATATCCGACATCATAGCTGGCCGAGCTCCTGCGCGCAGTGAGGGCAGCGCAATGATTAACCCTTCTGGAAACTTCCGGGTCTTTCTGGCTGCCGAGCCGGTCGATTTCCGCAAGGGGATGGATGGTCTTGCGGGATATGTCGCCGCGCATTTTGATCTCGATCCCTTTGACGGTGCGATTTACGTATTCCGGCCTCGGCGGGCTGACTGTCTCATGATGATCGCCTGGGATCATCGCGGTGCGGTTGCTGGTTTGGATCACGATGTCTGGTCAGATGCGATTTTCGCGCCGACTGCAAGATAGACTTCGATGACGTGGTCGACGTGCCGACCAATCTCCTAGTCTTCCGACGTCAATTCAATCAGTTCTGTTCCGCACTGCGGGCGGTGACCGCGCGCTCGAACTCACCACAGATTTTTTCCATGAACACGATGAAGCAATGTTCAGCGCTGCTGCGATACTCGGCGGACCTGCAGCGCATCGCCGCTGCCTGCGGCTTGTCGCAGATGTTACCAAGATTGCTGTGCTGACGAATGCCCTCAAGCATGAGCTTGTTTGGCTCCATCGGCTCGTGATGCTCGGTTTTGTCGGCGATCTGGAGCGCGAAGAAACCGCGCGTTTCATGGCGCTCGACATCCGAGATCCCCGCTTGGAGGAAATTTGCTTTGAGGCCGACCGGCTCTCGGATCTTCTCGTCGCGATTGCCGAGGAGCATCCGGGGTGCGATGTCGTTCAGCGTGAGCTCTTTGATCTCTTCGCGGCATGAAGTATGACCCCTCCGTCGGCCGTTTGGGAAGCTCGAATCCGGCCGGCACGATCGCCTGTGTCAGGGCCGTCGAGGTATGAAGCGACGACACGCAAGCAGAGAGCTCCGCGGGCTCCTCAGGGATGGGCGCGCCCCGTTGCTTCGCGGGTTCAGTAGGTTTGGCAGCTGTGGAGGCCATTTCCGGAGTGGCAGCATACATGTCCGTTGCGAACAGCGCCGGAGCAGGTGCTGTGGGCGCTGAGATGGCCTCGGTGGTTGCGAGTGCCGCCGGGGTGATCATGATGTCTGTCGCCACCGGCCGGTGCGTCATCGCAGCCGACTCTGCGGTGTTGGGTGCGCGGCGAAAAATACAGCCGGTTGTTCGTGGAGACCCTGCTGGCGCCGCGCGCGCTCCTGGCTCACATCGAGCAGGACCCTAGTTGCCTGATAGGCCAGCGCGGTCCAATCCACATAGCTTTCGTCGAGCTTGATCCCGAGCTGGACTGCGACATGGCGCAGCGGGTCGCGCGCCACCTCCCGATCGCCGAGATAGATCGCGTGCCGCAAGGTGGTCTGCATAGCCTCCTCGCGTCGCAGTTCGTGGGCGGCGAACTCAGGGCTGCGGGGGCCACCGCGCGAGCGCCCACGCTCGAAGGCACCGATCTCGAAGCGAGCGAGGCTTTCCAGCATCAAGGCCTGTGTTTCGGGCGTAATTGCCATCGTCATCTCCGCATCTGTGGCGAAGACCAGGTCGCTCATCTCGGTGAGGCGGCGAGCCAGGATCTTCGCGTCGCGGAGGACTTGGGTGCGAAGCGAGAAACACAGGAGGATTTTTCTTGAGGTGGGCGAGATTTCGTCTCCCGGGGCGACGGACGACTGGCCACCCTAGTCCCGTAGGGACCGGGGCTGGCGTCGGCGCCAGTAGTAGCCGGCGCGGCGGATTTCGAGATGGGGCGGAAAGCTGCGATTCCGGGGCATGAGATCGCCCTCCCGTGCACAGGTTGTGCACCGCCGGGTGCACCGATTTGTGCACCTTATCGGGCGAGTTCTGATTCCGGATCTCGGAAACCCTTTTATATCAGGGGCTTGCTGGGATTTTGGCTCCGGCGGTAGGGGCGGGTGCCGGCCAGCAAACACCTTTGAAAACAAAGGAAGATTTCCATCGATTCCAGATCGAGTCCGGCGGTGTGACACCAGATGTGCCGTACCCCGTGCACGTAGTCAACAGGTGCACATGCCCGTAGGGTGACACACCGCCCGTCAGATGCCCTCGCTATCGCGGAGGCAGTCGAAATGTGAATAAAGGGGCCGACCGATCACGGTCGGCCCAAAGCCGTCATCCACCCACCACGCCGATGCCGCGCCGCAGCTTCACCAGACCAGCCGTTCATGCATAGTGCAGCATTCCGGAGCGGCGGCTGACAGCAGTGCGGATCTTGGGAGAACCTGCGTAATACACTCCGCGCTTGCGCGAACCGCCCGGGAGGCAAGTGGGAAGAAAACCTCCGCAGTTTCCAAAGCAAAAATGGCCAGGTCGAGCATCAAACATCCGCCACGACATGCCAAGATGGGTATCCCACCAATGAATCTAACATTGGGAGCTTGCATGCCACGATCCACTCAGGCAAACATTGACTGAAGTCGCATACTTTCAATAGGATAGAACGTGTCACCAATTGAGCAGACCAGTAGAACTGAATTCGAAGTAAAATTGGATGAATTGTTCTCTAATTTCCTCCAAGCGGCGAGCGATCTATTTCGAAATAATCAGGACTACATTAAAGATTTTGAAGGCGGTAGATATTTGTGTGCCTACCTGACTCCTTCCAAGCGATTGCGTCAAGCGATGGCCGCAGACAGAGAGGTTCTCCTTGTCGTCTCTACCTTCTCCGACCAGCAGCAGCGCATCATTAAGTTCATCCAAGCTGAAATCTCGGATTCAAAAGGACGACTGGAGCCTACAGTCGCAATTGCAATTCACTTAGATCCCTCGGGAAACGTAAAACTTAGAAATTGGGGGCGTGACCTGGGCATATCTGTCCTTCCGATCAATGCAGAAAATGGATTTAGTGACGCTCGGGACATAGAAAGAAAGCTCGCAAATCAACTATTTTCGCATGATCCCTTTGATGTGACAGGCCCGGTTTCTGGAGAAAGCAATTTTTTCGGAAGGCGCGATGAGGCAATCGATCTCGCCAGGAAGCTACAAACGGGCCAGATTCGTTCTTGCCTTGGAATAAGGAAAGTTGGAAAGACTTCGATAATCAACAGGGTTTTGAAAGAGGTTCCCAATCTATTTGACTGCGCGGTCATCATGATTGACTGCTCAAAAGACGACGTTTTCGAGATGAACGCTTCAAATCTTTTGTCTTCGATTGCCTCAACCTTGGAAGAGATATCATCGACTAATGCGGACTATGCAACGATTACACCAAGGCAAAGTGATATCTCTATCGCAGAAGCAAGGCGCAAATTAGAAAGCGCAGTGATCTCGTGTGAGCATGTTGTCTTAATTGTTTTTGATGAAGTTGACTACATCACACCGGGAAGCCCGACGTCGCCAGAATGGCGCAGAGAGTTCAATGTATTCTGGCGAAATTTGCGGGCCGTATACCAAGATTGCGACAGGAGGGGAAAGCCAATGTCCCTTTTGATCGGTGGTGTTTCCACCCATTGGTTCACTGTCGGTGAGATCCAGGGAATCGAAAACGCCGCGCTCGCATTCGTCCCGGAAGAGTTTTTGAGCCCCATAGCAAAGGGCGCTACGATTGCGATGCTAAGGAGGCTCGGAAAGGTCGCGGGCCTTGGCTTTTCTGAAGAAGCGGCAGAGCTGGTGGCGCTTGAAACCGGAAATATGCCATATTGGGCCAGAAAGTGTTGTTCATACATCCACAGAAAGATACCTATTTCAGATCGACCAAAGCAACTAAGCGTAGCTGAGATATCACCACTCGTTGAGGACTTCGTTCAGAATGAAGGGTGTCAAATTGCGGAAGTTGCGATAAGCCATTTATTCAGAGTTCACCCAGATATGATGGATGTGTGTCGGAACATACTTTCTGGTGAGGCATCCGAGATTCGGGAGAACTTACGCAGGACGCTTCGTCAATACGGCGTCACCACTACCAGAGACGAGTTTTCAGGAAAAATGTTCGAGAATGCAGTGAAGACCGTAATGGCGGCACCTCCAATTCCAGTTAGGGGTCAAGTTGAACCTCACATTGCAGATGAGGGAGCGTTGGGTGAATGGGCGGAAGAGCTGGCAGCGCTTGGCCAGAGAAGAAACCTACTTGAAAGAAGATTGCGAGGAATTGCATTAAACTTTTTGAGGATGGATGCAATGATTAACAAAAAACTGGATAGCCTCAATGACAATATAAAGGATGCACTTCCAAGTAGCCGAAGGAATATCTTATCTGGATACGATCTGGAGAGTTTTTTCAGAAGCTAATGTGGCTTGAGTTAATTGGGATAATATCGAAGAACTGGTCAGTATTCGAAAAGATCTTTGGAGACAAGAAGGCGTTTGAGGGCAATGCTGAACTTATCAATGACCGCCCTGATGCCCATGCGAAAGAGTGGGACACAGCAGATTTCGCGCTCTATAGGAGATCCCTCACTTGGTTCGAAGAAAGAGTTACAAAACTTCAGTAGAATGGCGAGCATAACGGATCGAAGCTTTCTGCCTTTTCGATATCCTTCGACCTTCTTCGTGTGGAAGAAAAACGCCAAGATCTGGCCAACCACGGAGCCTGCCATTCCGCGACTGCGTAATATTTTAGTCAAGTATGTCTAAACGATCCTGCTGCGGTGCGAGTTTAATCCTGATCTATGGACTTCCTGAGCGTCGGCTTTTCGCGCAGCCGCCTCTGCGACTTGCGACCGCCGCGAAAGTCCTGAATCCGCCCCGATCTACCGCCCAAGAGCCTGGCCAGATCGAGGAGTTCGCGGCACATCGGCGCGATGATCGGGAAGGGAAGCAGGCTCTACGAAGCATCACCCGGAGCTTCTTATCCTCCCACCGTGGCGGTGACGGCCGGCCGCTTCGGCAGCTGGCGCGACGTTTCTGGCGAGAGTGGTAGCAAAAATGCGGATGACGCCGTAGCCCCATCGTTCGCGCGATATCGTCGGCTCGCTTGCAACGCGGACTCTAAATGAGTCACATGGGCGTGTTGCCACTACAGAGAAGCAAGACCAATGCAGATTTCCGCGATTCTCGACTATATCGACAACGGACATATGGCGCTGCCTGAATTCCAACGCGGGTATGTCTGGGGTGGTGAGCAGGTTCGCGGGCTCTTCCAATCCCTGTATCGCGGACATCCTGTTGGCAGCTTACTTGTATGGGCAACAGATGCCTCGACGGCTGCCCATCGCGGCAATGCGAGCCTCGCACCGGGGGTGGTGAAACTTCTGCTCGACGGGCAACAGCGTATCACGTCGCTTTACGGTGTCATAAGGGGTGAGCCCCCACGGTTTTTCGATGGGAATGCAAAGGCGTTCACCGACCTGAGATTCAATATTGCCTCCGAGGAATTCGAATTCTTCCAGCCGATTAAGATGCGCGACGATCCGCTATGGGTGGATGTCACGGAATTGATGAAAAAGGGCAGTGCAGGGATCGGCGAGATGATTGCGGTCTTGGGGCAGAAGCCGGAATTCGCACCTCATTTCGGTGAATACATGGGGCGATTGAATCAGCTCTTGGGCATACGTGACAAGGACTTTCATATCGAGGAAGTAACCGGTCGGGACAAGACGCTTGATGTCGTAGTTGACATCTTCAACCGGGTGAACAGCGGCGGGACAAAACTATCGAAGGGCGACTTGGCCTTGGCCAAGATCTGCGCCGACTGGCCGGAGGCGCGGGATACAATGAAGGAAAGCATCCAGCGTTGGCGAAGCGCTGGATTCAGTTTCACGATCGACTGGCTGCTGCGTTCGGTAAACACCGTGCTGACTGGCGAAGCCAAGTTCCTACACTTGCACGACAAGGGCGCTGACGAGATCTCTGCGGCACTGAAGCGAGCAGTCAGGCATATCGACACCGTCTTGAACATGATCGGCGGGCGCCTTGGCCTCGACCACGATCGGGTGCTGTTTGCCAGGTTTGCGGTTCCGGTGATGGTTCGATTTCTGGATACGCATGGCGGACATCTTGACCAGAAGACCCAGGACAAGCTCCTGTTCTGGTTCGTCCAGAGCGGGATGTGGGGACGATACTCGGCCTCAACGGAAAGCACCATCGACAAGGATCTCGGTATCCTTGAGACTGGTCAGGGCGACCTCGACAAGCTGGTTGCGGAGCTGCGCCTTGCGCAGGGCGGTCTGCGGGTCGAGCCCGGCCATTTTCACAGCTGGAGCGTCGGGTCGCGGTTCTACCCCGTTCTCTACATGATGACGCGCATGACCGACGCACGGGACTGGGGCAACGGCCTTCCATTGAAGAGAGGCATGCTGGGCAAGATGAGTGCACTGGAAGTCCATCACATTTTCCCTCGTGCGCGGCTCTACGAAGCGGACTACAGCAGGTCCGGAGTGAACGCCCTGGGCAATTTCTGCTTTCTGACCAAGGACACCAACCTGGCAATCCGGGATCGTCGGCCCGAGGACTACTTTCCGGAGATCGAAGCGGCTCATCCCGGCGCGCTCAAGTCGCAATGGATACCGGACGACCCTGTGCTCTGGAAGATCGAGAATTACCGAGACTTCGTCGAAGCTCGGAAGGAGCTTCTCGCCTCGGCGGCCAATGCCTGCCTCGCGCAACTTCTGCACGAGGACACGCAGGTTCTTGATACGGCACGACCGGCGCGTCAAGCCAAGTCAGTGCTTCTGGGGGGTATCTCCAGCCAAGAGGAATATGACGATCTGGAAGAGCTCAGGCGGTGGGTCGAAGGGGAGGGCTTTGCCGCCGGCGTGCTCGGGTTCGACCTGGTCGATTCAGAAACGGGCGAGCAGCGGGCGATCCTCGATCTGGCCTGGCCGGACGGCGTGCAGGCCGAGCTGTCTGAACCGGTCGCGGTTCTGCTCGACGAAAGCGCGGAGCTCATTTCACTGGCAAGTGCGGCCGGCTTCCGCTGCTTTACCTCGGTCGCAGGCTTCAAGGCCTATCTGGGCAAGCTCGCGGTGGCCATAGGTGACGAGGCGACGGCATAGGGGTTCTAACGCGTTCGGTTCCTCCGCGGAGACTTGGTGACAAATAGGACCGGCCACGAAAAGGCTACAATTGCCTGCAACGGTTGGGCTAAGAAACGATGGGGCGAAGGCAAGAAATAGAACAATGGACGTATTTTCACTGAACCAGAAGTCGATCGAACGATACGAGAGTTTCTCCCGCTCCTTCGCCAACATCCGGTCGAATGATCTCCAATCTGCAATAGATCAGGCCTACAATGAACGCCGATATGTCCGCGAGCCGCTCATCAGCCTGAACCCCCGATTCAGACCCGGAGCCTCGGTTGATGTGCGGGCAATCGATGGAACGATTCACGAAGACACGGCGAAGGTCTTTCGCCGCAGCGACGGCACCCCGATCGAGCTCTACGTGCATCAAGACATGGCGCTCGGTATAGCGCAGTCCGGCAAAGGTTTCGTCGTCACAACAGGAACGGGGTCAGGCAAGTCGCTCTGTTTCTTTATTCCGTTGATCGACGCTGCAATTCGCGCACGCGCGGCCGGCGAAAAACGCCGGACTCGCGCCATCATCATCTATCCGATGAACGCGCTCGCCAATTCCCAGCTCGAGGAAATCAATGGCTTCCTGCGTGAATCTGGTTTGAGCAATGCTCCAATTGTCGAGAGATATACCGGGCAGGAATCCGAGGCTGACCGAGAACGGATCGCCGCCAATCCACCGGACATTCTGCTCACGAACTTCATGATGCTGGAACTCCTACTCACCCGGGCTGACCGGAAAGGGCGCCAGGTTCTGGAGAACGCGCGTGGGCTTGACTGGCTGGTTCTCGACGAGTTGCACACCTATCGGGGCCGCCAAGGCGCTGACGTTGCGATGTTGGTGCGGCGCCTGCGGGACCGTCTTTCACCGGACCACCTGAAGTGCATCGGGACTTCCGCCACCATGGCCTCCGCAGATGCGATAGTGGAAGACCCGGCAACTGTGGTAGCGAAAACCGCGACAATGATCTTTGGCGACCGGATCGAACCTGAGGCCGTGATTGGCGAGACGCTGGTCCGCGCCACGCGCGGCGCGGTGGATCGAGCGGATCTGGCACAGGCCATTCGCACGCTCCCCTCCGGAGTGCCGAATGACAGCCTTGAGACGGAACCACTGACTGTCTGGGCGGAGACACGCATCGGCTTGACCGACGATCCGATACCGAAACGTCGCGAGCCGCGCACGCTTAGTGAGGCGGCCTCGGAGCTGGCTGACGCGTCAGGCGAGCCGGTGCCGGATTGCCTGGCTGCGCTCGAGCACGTTTTGTCCATGGCCTCGATGCCGGAGAACCTGCGGGGCGGTCCGTCCGACCATGCATTCCTGGCATATAAACTCCACCAGTATCTGTCCGGCCCTGACAGTCTGTATGCGACCCTCGGCCCAGAGGATGGGCGGACCATCCGTTTCGACAAGCAAAAGACCGACCCGGAGGCCGAGGCGCGACTGTTCGAGGTTCGTTTCTGCCGCAAGTGCGGGCAGGACTATCACCCGGTCCGGGCAATCCCGAATCCTTCGGGACGGCGATACGTTCCTCGCTCGATCGACGAGGAGCCGCTCGACGAGGACGATGAGACGGGCTTTCTTTGCCGGGCAGAAGGACTGCCCTTCGAGGGCGACCAAGATCTTCCGTCGCCCTGGCTCGAAGAAATGGCAAACGGCTCGACCCGCGTCAAACGGACCTATCGCACGCGCGTCCCGTTCCAAGTTTCGGTCGATTCTCAAGGCGTCGAGGGGGCCGGCCTCGAAATGTGGTTCATGAGAGGCAAGTTCTCGCTCTGCCTGAGGTGCGGAGACACGCCGCCGGGGCAAGGCCGTGATCGCAACAGGTTGTCGGGGCTCTCCGCCGAAGGTCGCTCCTCGGCGACGACGATCCTGAATTCGGTGACCCTTGAGGAAATGGAAGCAACCGATTCGGGCCGTGGAAAACTGCTGACCTTCACTGACAACCGTCAGGATGCAGCGTTGCAGGCTGGTCATTTCAATGACTACATCTTTGTGACCAAGTTACGGTCTGCCGTTCTTGCAGCCGTTCGCGAAGCCGGCGTAGGCGGGTTGGCCGGTCGGGATTTCGGTGATGCCGTCAGGCGCGCTCTGGGCTATGCTTGGTCGAATGAGGTCAGCCACGAGGAATGGCTGCGTGATGATGTTCGAGGACGCAAGGCAACCGACGCCGAGGTTTTGTTGTCGCGGATCATCGCGCACCGGGTCTGGACCGACCAGCGCCGCGGCTGGCGGTTCACCAACCCCAACCTCGAGGATCTCGACCTTGTCAGGATCGAGTATACGATGCTTCCGGAATTGGCCGATGAAGACGCCATCTTCGCCTGCGCCCCCGAAGTTCTGCGCGACGCGTCGCCCGACATCCGGTTGACGGCATTGCGCATCCTTCTCGAGCACATGCGGACCGGCCTCGCCATCGACGTCGAGGCACTGGATCGGCAACGGTTCGAGGAGATTGCGGAGGAGTCGAGGCGCTATCTCCAAGCTCCCTGGTCCATCCACGAAAAAGAACGCCCACGGGAAGCCGCCTGGCTTATGCTCGAAGGCACGTCGCGCGCCAACATCTCGCTGCGCGACGAAGGCATCGTGCTTCGAGGCAGCGCGCAATCGGCTCTGGGCAAAGCCCTGGTGGACGAACGCCTTTGGGGTCGTCGGCTGCGGCGTGCCGAAGTGACCGCGGTCATTGAAGCGCTTCTCCAGGCGACCGCCCATGATGACTATGCCTATGTTCGCGCGCAGCGGACACCATTTGGCCCCATGGGATGGAAACTGGATCCTGGCGCGCTGAAACTCTGCGCGGTCACCGCACCAGTGACCGAAAGCGCAGGAAAAGCGCCGCCTAACCCTTATTTCCGGGAACTCTACGCCAGAATTGCCGACAACATGCGCGCCACGCGCGCGCCATTGCGCGGCCTCGAAGCGCGGGAGCATACAGCACAGGTAGACAAGGATCTGCGGCAACATCGCGAGCGCCGGTTCCGGTTCGGCGAAGACGACCGGAAGCAGATGCAAGAGGCACCGCACGACAACGAAACATCCCGGCGTCTACCCCTGCTTGTCTGCTCGCCAACGATGGAGCTCGGAGTCGATATCTCGACGCTCGAACACGTCCACCTGCGCAACGTGCCGCCGACGCCAGCAAATTATACGCAACGCGCCGGGCGCGCCGGGCGCGCCGGGCAGGCAGCGCTGATCACGACCTATTGCGCCGCCCAGAGCCCTCACGACCAATACTACTTCGCCGATCCGACCCAGATGGTTGCCGGAACGGTGCAGCCGCCTCTCCTCGATCTCGGGAATGAGGAACTCGTCGTATCCCATTGTCACGCGATCTGGCTTGCGGAATCCGGCGTCGAACTCGCACCGGCGATTGCCGAGGTGCTGGACCTCGCGCAGGGTGACGGGAAGTATCCGCTCCGCGCCGACATAGCTGCGGCTCTACGCGTTCCGGACCTTGCCGCTCGTGCGGCGGAGCGCATGGTCGCCGTCCTCAGCCAGATTGCTGGCCGCCCGTTCGGTCATGGCCTTGCCGAGGCCACTTCGCGTGACGCATTTGTGAACTTCAACCTGGCCTTTAACTCATGGCGGCGCCGGTTAAGCGCCGCCGAAGACCAGAGAGATCGCGGCTACAGGTTGTCGAAGAGCACTCAGGCAAGTGCCGAGGAACGACGACAAGGGGATCGTTCGTACACCAGTGCGCGGCGGCAAATCGAGCTGCTCAAGAGCGGCAAGGATTCGAACTCATCGGACTTTTTCACCTACCGCTATCTGGCAACTGAAGGATTCTTGCCCGGATACAACTTCCCGCGCCTGCCACTCACCGCCTTCGTTCCCGGCGCCGAGGCGGCGGGCCAGGATCTTCGCGTCGCGGAGGACTTGGGTGCGAAGCGAAAAACACAGGAGGATTTTTTTCGAGGTGGTCGAGATTTCGTCTTCCGGGACGCCGGACGGCTGGCCACCCCGGTCCCGTAGGGACCGGGGCAGGCGTCTGCGCCAATAGTAGCCGGCTCGGCGGATTTCGAGATGGGGCGGCAAGCTCCGATTCCGGGGCATGGACATGCCCTCCTGTGCACACGGGTGTGCACCGCCGGGTGCACCCAAATGTGCACCTCATCGGGCGAGCTCCGATTCTGGATCTCGGAAATCCCTTGTTTTCAAGGGCTTGCTGGGAAATTGGCTCCGGCGGTAGGGATCGAACCTACGACCAATTGATTAACAGTCAACTGCTCTACCGCTGAGCTACGCCGGAACACGAGGTGCCGTATAGCAATGACCCTTAGTGGCGTCCAGTGGGTTTTTTAGAAAAGATCGCTTTCGCCATCCAGGCCTTCGAAGATGGCTGTCGCATGCAGGGTGTCGCGAGGCGCAACTTTATTTTGATGCATCAGATCAATTAGATGGGCGAGAACGCTGCGTGTTGCGGCGGGTATCAACGCGGCGGGTGTTTCTGTGTAAATTGAGGTCGCCAGCGTGGCGGCGTCGGCGGGGCCGCGGCGCAGCGCCTCGAGGATCGTGGTCTCGCGCGCCATGCGGTGGGCCAGGATCGTGTCGATCCGGGCTGAGGGCGCTGTGACCGGGGCGCCGTGGCCAGGAAGCAGCACCCGAGGGTTCCGGTCGGCCAGTCGGCGGCACGATGCCATGTAGTCGGACATGTCACCGTCGGGTGGTGACACCAGCGACGTGGACCAGCCCATCACCAGATCGCCGCAGAAGATCGTTTTGCC
Organism: Roseovarius sp.; assembly: GCA_048267045.1. GTDB lineage: Bacteria > Pseudomonadota > Alphaproteobacteria > Rhodobacterales > Rhodobacteraceae > Roseovarius. The sequence goes on from JBLWYG010000018.1 coordinate 29,185, forward strand.
CCACGCAAAGCACATGTGATTACCGAAATGGCCGGGCGTCCACAGCGCCTCGATCTGCCAACTATCGCCCGTCGGCACAGCGCCGTCGGCAAGGCAGGTGTCAGGGACGAACGCGGTGTCCACGCCTTCGCCGCCACCGATGATGCTGCAGCGCGGCGCGGTCGCGGACAGTTCGCGCATCAGTTGGCTGCGCCCGGCGCTTGCATCGCCGTAGGCCATGACCTGCGCGCCCGTCAGCGCAGACAGGCGGCGGGCGAGGGGGGAATGATCCAGATGGGCGTGCGTGACGAGGATATGAGTGATCTGCTGTTTGCGGCCTGTTGCGGACAGGATGGCGTCCAGATGGGCCGGATCATCGGGGCCGGGATCGACGACTGCCAGATCTTTTTCACCAATCAGATAGGTGTTGGTGCCGTAAAGGGTCATGGCTGAGGGATTAGGTGCAAGGATACGGCGCAGACCGGGTGCCAGCGTTACGGCGGCGCCTGCTTGCGGGGCGGCGCTGATGGCATCAAGGCTGTGGTCCTCGCTGGGCTGGGTCATCGGTGCAGGGCTCTTCAATGCTGCGGCAATGGGACGATAACGCTGCGGGCGGCCTGCGTCCATCGGCAGGGGTGCCGGAGGCGCTTGCACAGGGATCGGGCAACGGCCTAGTCTGGCGCATGGTTTTTCGCTGGCTCAAACGCTATATGCCGCGCGGTTTATACGGGCGCGCCTTTTTGATCCTGCTGTTGCCGGTGATTTCGCTGTTGCTGGTCGTGTCTGTTGTCTCGGCGCAGCGCCTTTTCGAAGGGGTCACGCGGCAGATGACCGTTTCGGCGGCCCGCGAGGTGCAACTCTTGCTGAATGCGCAGGACCCCGCGCCACTGACCAGCGCATTGTCCATCGCCATGCGTCCCACGACGCTGCAGGACGTGCCGACAGCCAACCAGCGCCGCTGGTATGACGTGACCGGGATCGTACTGATTTCGGCACTGGAAGAGCGTTTGTCGCCTCTTCTGGCGGTCGACCTGTCACATCCACAGTTCGTCACGCTGTATCTCGAGTATAGGGACGGGCCCGTGCGCATGACACTGGACCGGCGGCGGTTCTCGGCATCCAACCCGCATCAGCTGTTCGTTAACATGCTGTTTTTCGGCATTTTGATGACGATCATTGCCTATGTCTACCTGCGCAACCAGCTACGGCCGATCACGCGTCTGGCGCGCGCGGCCGAGGCGTTCGGGCGGGGGCGCAATGTGCCCTACCGTCCTTCGGGTGCGAATGAGGTGCGCGCCGCCGGCAATGCGTTTCTGGATATGCGCGCGCGGATCGACCGCCAGATCGAGCAGCGCACATTGATGCTGTCGGGGGTAAGCCACGATTTGCGCACTCCGCTGACGCGGCTGAAGCTGAGCCTTGAGATGCTCGACGGTGAGGCGGACCGCGATCCGATGCTGCGCGATGTGCGCGATATGGAGCGGCTGCTGGACGCCTTCCTCGATTTTGCGCGCGGCGCCGCCGAGGGCGAGGCTGAGCCTGTAGATCCTGTGGAACTGGTGCGCCAGATTGTCGGGGATTGCACGCGCAGTCAGTTGCCGGTGACGTTGCATGAAGTGACCGGCGCGGGCACGGTGCCGCTGCGCAAGGTGGCGATCCGGCGCGCGATCGACAATTTGATTGGCAACGCCGTGCAATACGGCTCCCGCGCGGAGCTGTCGGTCGCGCTGACCGAACGCTCCTTGCGTATCCGGGTCGAGGATGACGGGCCTGGCATCCCGAAGGACCGCATCGAAGAAGCGTTGCGCCCCTTTTCCCGGCTGGAGCCGTCGCGCAATCAGGACAAGGGGCCCGGTGTCGGGCTGGGCCTGTCGATCGCCATTGATATCGCGCGCGCCCATGGCGGCAGCCTGCGGCTGGGGCCATCGGAGCGGCTGGGCGGTTTATGCGCGGATCTGGTGATCGCCCGATAATGGTGGGGGTGGAGCGCTGTCACACGTTCCGATTCGTCGATTGAACCTGAATAGACCTGCGTGTGCCCGTTTCCACGACGCTGCCGGGCGACGCGATCAAATGGGCCCAGCAACTTGTCGTCAGACCATCATTTCCTTCGTCGCTGTCAGGCTGATATCGGGGAAATCGCGCTCGACGCGGTCGATATCCCACTGGAGCCGCGTGAGATAGACGACATCGCCATCGTTGTCATGGGCGATGTGGGCCTGATTGGCCTTGATGAATGCCTCTAGCGCGCTCCGCTCGCCCTGTGCCCATCGGGCCGACGTGAACTGCGACTGCTCGAACCGGACGGGCAGGCCGTATTCCAGCTCGATCCGCGACGCCAGAACCTCGAATTGCAGTGCACCGACGACACCGACGATAAAGCCGGAGCCAAAGACCGGCTTGAACACTTTGGCCGCGCCTTCCTCGGCAAATTGCATCAGGGCCTTTTCCAAGTGCTTGGATTTCAGCGGATCGCCCGCGCGGGCGACCTGCAACAGTTCGGGCGCAAAGCTGGGGATGCCCGTCACGCGCAGCGCCTCGCCCTCGGTCAGGGTGTCGCCGATGCGCAACTGGCCGTGGTTGGGGATGCCGATGATGTCGCCGGCCCATGCCTCGTCCGCCAGTTCGCGGTCGGAGGCGAGAAACAGCACCGGGTTGGTGATTGTCATCGGTTTTTTCGACCGCACATGGGTCAGCTTCATCCCGCGTTTGAAGTGACCTGACGCCATCCGCAGAAACGCCACGCGGTCGCGGTGCTTGGGGTCCATGTTGGCTTGCACCTTGAAGACAAAGCCCGCGACCTTGTCCTCCTCGGGCGCGATCTGGCGCGGCTCGGCGCGTTGCGGCTGCGGCTCGGGGCCATAGGTGGCGATGCCGTCCATCAACTCCTTGACCCCGAAGGAGTTGATGGCGGAGCCGAACCAGATCGGGCTCATGTGTCCCTCCAACACCGCTTGCGGGTCGAGCGTGGGTAGCAATTCACGCGCCATCTCGACCTCATCGCGCAGCTTGGTGACCAGATCGGCGGGCAGGTTCGCGTCCAGCGCGGGATCATCCAAGCCGTTGATCTCGATACTGGCCGCTACCTTGTTGCGGTCGGCGCGGTCCATCAGTTCCAGCCGGTCGTTCAGCATGTCGTAGCAGCCGACAAAATCACGGCCCATGCCGATGGGCCAACTGGCCGGAGTGATGTCTATGGCCAGATTTTCCTGAATTTCGTCGATGATATCGAAGGTGTCGCGACTCTCGCGGTCCATCTTGTTACAAAATGTCAGGATCGGCAGATCGCGCAGGCGGCAGACCTCGAACAGCTTCTGGGTCTGGCTTTCGACACCCTTGGCGCCGTCGATCACCATGACCGCCGCATCGACCGCCGTGAGGGTGCGATAGGTATCTTCGGAGAAATCCGAGTGGCCGGGTGTATCCACCAAATTGAACCGGAATTTTCTGAAATCGAATGACATGGCCGAGGCCGATACCGATATGCCGCGATCCTTTTCCATCTGCATGAAATCCGATCGCGTGCGTCGCGCCTCACCCTTGGCGCGGACCTGGCCGGCCATCTGGATCGCGCCGCCAAACAGCAGAAATTTTTCGGTCAGCGTCGTCTTGCCCGCATCGGGGTGCGAGATGATCGCGAACGTGCGGCGGCGCGCGATCTCGAACGGCAGGTCAGGGCGGTTTTGGGAGATATCCAGCATGGGGCGCGTATAGTGCGGCCTTCCTGTGCGCGCAATAGATCAAGGCGCTGATTGATGGCTCACGATTGAACGGATGTCGGTTGGACGGACATTGCGGCGCGGTTGGTCTGCATTCCTTCAAAGCACGGATTGGCAAATCGGCGCATTTGAGGGGGCAAAGGTCAGCTTGCGGCCAGCGCCGAGCGGCCCGATGCAATGGCAGCAGGCATCACGTCGGATATGGGCATGCAGGCGACCTCGGAAAATCGGGTGCGCGCGCTGCTGAGATCGATGTCGATCAGCGTATATTCGGTTTGCGGTATGAGTTGGCTCAGCGGCAGGGCGTAGACCGCTTCGACATCTCCGGCGCTGTCGACTTCGACCATCACAACCAGTTCGGTCGTGTCTCCTGTGGCAGTCATCATGGTCAGCGTGGCGTCCAGATGCACAGCATGACCCGTACGTCCCAAAGGGGAGCCAGACGCGATCGCAAGTGTGCTGCCCTTGCCCGGCGCAACGATCAACCGTTGCGCGGCGGCAGTCTGGGACACTTCATAGACATCGTCGAGATCCAGCTCATCGGCAAATGACAGATCATCGCCCAAGTTGGCACCGTTGCTGACGGTGATATCGGAGGCAATGTAGACGGGCAGGATCTGAGCGATACCATTGGTCACTCTGGCCCCCCATTGCAGTCGTGGTAATACGGTCATAACGCTATCACTCGAACCTTAACATTGGATAAACTACAGGACTTTAAACTTTTTGTCGCTGCGTCGCTGACTTAATTATGAAATTTAGATCTCGAATGTGGCGCTGTTACGTCATGCTTCGGTCAAATTGCCGGCAAATTCGCCGGATGAACAACAGAAGGAGGCTGTATATGGACATGGGTCTGACTGGCAAGCGCGCACTCGTCTGCGCATCGTCAAAGGGGCTCGGGCTGGGGTGCGCCCGTGCGTTGGCCGCCGAGGGCGTCGATCTGGTGATGAACGCGCGCGGGCAGGACGCGCTGGAGGCGGCGGCGGATACGATCCGCGCCGAGTTTGCTGTGGACGTCACGATCGTCGCCGCCGACATCACCACCAAAGCCGGGCAGGCGGCAGTACTGAAAGCCGCAGGCGATCTGGATATCCTCGTGACAAACGCCGGCGGCCCGCCGCCCGGCCTCTGGAGCGATTGGGACCGCGATGATTTCATCAACGCGCTGGATGCAAACATGCTGACGCCGATCGCTTTGATGAAGGCCGTGCTGCCCAGCATGATGGCGCGTGGCTGGGGCCGTGTGGTCAACATCACGTCGCAATCGGTCAAAGCGCCGATCCCGGCGCTGGGGCTGTCCAACGCGGCGCGCACCGGGTTGACCGGCTATGTTGCGGGCACCGCGCGGCAGGTGGCGGGCAAGGGCGTGACCATCAACAACCTGCTGCCCGGCATCCACGCCACCGACCGCGCCGTGCAACTGGATACCGGCGTCACCGAGGCGCAGGGCATCACCATGCAAGAGGCGCGCGAGCGACGCTACGCCACCATCCCCGCGGGGCGCTACGGCACGGCGGATGAATTCGGCGCCGCCTGTGCGTTCCTGTGCTCGCAGCATGCGGGCTTTATCGTCGGGCAGAATTTGCTGCTGGATGGCGGCGCGGTCTCTGCGACGCTCTGAAGCGCCTATCGCCCCGCTGCTTGCATGCGGCGGGGCGGGTTGCTATCTGCCAGCCTGACAGTTCCCGACACATTTGATCGGATAGCCGAAAAGGCCGCGCATGCCCTCTCAAGTGCCCAGATTGCAGATCCAGAACCTCAGCCGCCGCTATGACGGGCGTCTGGTGGTCGACGACATATCGCTGGCAGTGATGCCGGGACAGGTGACCTGCCTGCTGGGCCCGTCCGGTTGCGGCAAATCCACGACCCTGCGGATGATCGCGGGGGTCGAGACGCAGGATTCGGGCAAGATCCTGGTCGATGGCAAGGTAATCTGCGACGGCACTGACCGCGTACCGCCCGAGCAGCGCCATATTGGCCTCATGTTTCAGGATTTTGCGCTGTTCCCGCATCTGAACGTCTTCGGCAATGTCGCCTTCGGCCTGACCGGAACCAAGCCCGAGATAGAGGCCCGCGTGGCCGAGCTACTGGACCGGGTCGGACTGGGCCATTTCATCCATTCCTATCCGCACGAACTGTCGGGCGGCGAGCAGCAGCGCGTCGCGCTGGCCCGCGCGCTGGCGCCGCGCCCCCGCATCATGCTCATGGACGAGCCGTTCTCGGGTCTGGACAACCGCCTGCGCGACGGCATCCGCGACGAGACGCTGGACATCCTTCGCGAGGAGGACGCGGCCATCCTTCTGGTCACGCATGAGCCGGATGAGGCGATGCGCATGGCCGACGATATCGCGCTGATGCGCGGCGGTCGCATCGTGCAACAGGGTGCACCCTATAATGTCTATAACGCGCCCGTGGACCGGGATGCCGTTGCGTTCTTTAGCGATATCAACGTGATACGCGGCACGGTGCGCGGCGCGTTGACCGAAACGCCGTTCGGCCAGTTCCTCGCCCCCGGCGTGCCCGATGGCAGCGCCGTGGACATCGTCATCCGGCCCCAGCATATCAAGATCGACTTTGACCGCGGTGGGCGCGGTCCCAACCCTACTGCGCAGGACGGCTCGCCGGCGCGCGGCGTGGTGCGGCGTGCGCGCTTCATGGGATCCGAAAGCCTGGTGGAATTCTGCATGGATCACGATGGCAGCATTCTGAAGGTGACAGTGCCAAACGTATTTCTGCCCAGTCCCGGAAATGCGCTGTGGCTGATGCTGCGCCGTGATCGCTGTTTCGTGTTTCCGGCCCGCAGTTAACCATGCAGCATATGGGGAATATCTGAAAACCCGCCGGATGCCTGTCCGGTCCCGCTAGTTTTCGTGCAAATCCTGTCTGCATCTTCGGATTGGTCTTTTATCCAACCGCTACAGAGTTTAGATACAGGCCTGACAGACACGGGGCCTGCGCCAACGCGTCCCGAATTTTGGGAGAACTGAGATGCTTAACAATATTGGCCTTCCCGGCCTTCTGCTGATCGCCGTCGTCGTTCTGGTGCTGTTCGGACGCGGCAAGATTTCGTCGCTGATGGGCGAAGTCGGAAAGGGGATCACGTCCTTCAAGAAGGGTATCGACGAGGGCAACAAGGAAATCGAAACCGCCGACAAGGATGCTGACATCGACTACGAGAACGGCACGCGCGACGTGACCCCGAAGGACGATGCAGCCTCCAAGACCAAAGACAAGGTCTGAGGGCATCATGTTCGACCTCGGCTGGACGGAGCTACTGCTGATCGGCATCGTCGCGCTGATCGTGGTCGGCCCCAAGGATCTGCCCGGCATGTTCCGCACTGTCGGCCAGTTTGTGGGCAAGGCCAAGGGCATGGCGCGCGAATTTTCCAAGGCGATGAATGACGCGGCTGACGATGCCGGTGTCTCGGGGGTCAGTGAAAGCCTGCGCAAGGCGACCAACCCGATCGGATCGGCAATGGACGAAGTCCGCAAAAGCACCAAGAGCTTTACCGAAGCCACGCGCGATGCAGGCAAGCCCAAGCTGAGCCCCGAACGACAAGAGGCCAAGGACAAGATAACCGCCCATTCAGCAAAGGCCACGCAGGCACGTCTGGACCGCGAGAAGGCCGAGGCGGCGTCGGACGTCAAGACCTCGAAACCAGCGTCTTCGACCGCGGCAAATGCCGCAAAGCCTGCGCCCAAAAAGGCGCCGGTAAAGAAGGCGGCGGCAAAGAAGACACCCGCGAAGAAGACACCGACCACAAAAACCGCGCCCAAGACGGCGACCCCAGCAAAACCGGCCAAAGCCGTCGCTAAGACGAAATCAGCCGCCAAGCCTGCGGCCGCATCCAAGGCAGCCAAACCAAAGGCGCCCAAAGCTGCCGGCACGCAGCCTGCACGCAAGAAACCCTCCGAGGGCACGGCATGAGCCAAAGCGATGACATCGAGGATAGCAGCGCACCGCTGATCGAACATCTGACAGAGCTGCGCACGCGGCTCATCCATTCCGTGCTGTATTTCCTTGGCGGGATGATTATCTGCTTTGCCGTCGCACAGCCAATTTTCAACTTTCTCACAGCGCCGCTCTGCTCCGTCCTCGCTGATCGCGGGCAGGACTGCGACCTGATCTTCATCTCTCCGCAGGAGGGCTTCTTTGTTGCGATCAAGGTGTCGCTGCTGGGCGGCTTCATGCTGGCGTTTCCGTTCATCGCGAACCAGATGTGGCGTTTTGTGGCGCCTGGTCTTTACCGCTCTGAAAAGGGCGCGTTCCTGCCTTTTCTGGTTGCGTCGCCGTTCATGTTTTTTCTGGGTGCCAGCTTTGCGTTTTTTGTGGTGACGCCGCTGGCCTATGATTTCTTCCTCGGCTTCCAGCAGTTCGGCAACGAGGGCGAAGTCGTCGACGGCGTTCAGAACGCCGCACCGCTGAGCGTGGTGTTTCAGGGCTCGGCCCAGGAATATCTGAATCTGACGGTCAAATTCATCGTCGCCTTCGGCCTATGCTTTCAGTTGCCAGTGCTCCTGACCCTGATGGGCAAGGCGGGCTTGGTCGGCGCCGTCGGCCTGCGCGCCGTGCGCAAATATGCGGTCGTCGGCATCCTTGTGCTGGCCGCGCTGGTCACGCCGCCAGACGTCATCACCCAAGGAATCCTCTTTGTCGTTGTCTATGGCCTGTACGAAATATCGATCCAATTGGTCGCCCGCGTTGAACGCAAGCGCGAAGCCAAGCTGCGCGCCGAAGGTCTGTGGTTCGATGACGAGGATGAAATGACCGGCGAGGACACTCACCCCGAGGATATCCCCGACGAGGAGTCGGACGAGGAGCCGCGGCCATGACCGATCCGCTCCTGCGGATCGCGGAGGCGCTTGAACGGGTCAGTCCGCCTCCGCGTCCGGCGCCCGATCTGCAGGTTTATGACGCTTTCGTCTGGCACGTCGCGCCGGATCATCTGCAGCCCGTGCCTGATGTTGCACGCGTTGATATGGGTCTGCTGGTCGGCATTGATCGCGCGCGCGACACGTTGTTGGAGAATACCCGCCAGTTTGCGCGCGGGTTGCCGGCCAACAACGCCCTCCTATGGGGTGCGCGGGGCATGGGAAAGTCGAGCCTTGTCAAGGCGGTGCATGCCGCCGTGCTGGCCGAAGGCCTGCCGCTGAAGATCGTCGAGCTTCAGCGCGAGGATCTGACCAGCGTCACCCGCCTGCTGTCCCTGTTGCGGGCCAGCGATGCCCGGTTCATCCTGTATTGCGACGATCTCAGCTTTAGCCATGACGACCAGCATTACAAATCGCTCAAGGCCGTGCTGGATGGGGGGATCGAGGGACGGCCCGAGAACGTTATCTTTTACGCCACCTCGAACCGCCGCCACCTGATGCCCCGCGACATGATCGAGAACGAGCGTGGATCGGCAATCAATCCTGGCGAGGCGGTCGAGGAAAAGGTGTCTCTCAGCGATCGTTTCGGCCTTTGGCTGGGATTTCACGCGTGCGATCAGGACGGATTCCTGTCGATGGTGCGAGGCTATTGCGACGCGTTCGGGATCAACATGTCCGACCACGACCTGCGCGCCGAGGCGATCGAATGGCAGGCCACGCGCGGCGGTCGCTCGGGCCGGGTGGCGTGGCAGTTCATCACCGATCTGGCCGGGCGCCATGGCGTCAAACTACCCGGATAGGCTGCGCGTGAGGGGGCGGATTTCTCCCTGATCTCCAGGACGGGCTGTTTGACCGGCAGTCAGTCAAGTCAATAAAAACCCGATGACTATCCAGATGTGCGCAGTCCGCTTGATGGAGCATGATCTGATTGCAGCCAGTCCTTCGCTGCCTGCAGCGCAAAAAAGGGCTGCGATGCCACTTGATGCCTATCTGCGCGCGACCGGTGCCAGCGGCCTGCTGACGCTCAGCTTACGCAACACCGCCAAACTTGCCAATGCCAAGCACCTGCGCCGCGATCTTGTCGCCGATACCCGCCACGATTTGCGCACGCCGCTGATGGCCGTCGCCAACTTCATCGAAACGCTCCGTGATTTGACCCGCGATCGTTGAACCCGTCGCAGAACCGCAGCGTTGCGCATCGATCAGCTCGTCAAAATCACTGTTGGGTGGTCTGTGATCCGGACCTGGCAGGAGCGTTCATGCCTTTCGGAAATTCCACCCTAACCATGCTCGCCGACCTGGCCGTAACAAAGCAGCCGGATATACGCGCGATAACCAGCATGTGGCAGGATCGTCCACAGTGCTGCCTTATGCCGAAATCGTCGCCGAAGCCGCTGGTAAAATTTGGTTTTCCCGACCCCTGTCATTGAATCCGGTTGATCGCCCGCATCGCTCAGGCAGTTTTGTGCGGGCGCCGACGAAAATACGGTCGACATTGCCAGTTCCGGCCGGGCAGCGAAAGCGTCCAAAATGAACGTTTACGTTGAAAATAGCGTTCGGACATGACACGGGGTGCGTATCGGCCATGACGGGACCGCCTTTGCCCGCGATACGGAACGATAACGGCTCCGCCGTTTAGTCGGTAGACTGGCATATGGCGCTGGCCTCGATCTGCCGACACACGGAGTCATGTTTAGCAGGCGGTGCTGCTCCCGGGTTGGGCTGGCAGTGTTGCGCTGGATGCGATCATGACCTCCATCGGCGATGACCAAGAGGCTGCCGAGGCGGCGTGCATGACGGTTCGCGCCGATGGTCTGTCGGTCGATATCGCTGGTTACTATTATTCTGAAACGCGGGCGCGGATCCCAGCGACGCCACCGGGATCGGGTGTTCGGACTGTCGTTTCATGAAAGCAACAACGACAAGCTGCACGCGGCTAGCCCACGCCGATCATCGCGGTCCGTCGACGAGGCGGGCAAGTTGCTGGAAACTGCAACGATATATCTAATCCAGCGACACCGATCTGTGCGGCGGGCAAGAAACGCTGTTGCAGATAATTCGCAACGTATCGCTGGAATGTGGTTGGACCGCAAAATGAAGTCTAAGGGCGATATTTGCAGATTTTGTTGGCGATACGCGCTTCTCAACCCAGACAGCAGCTATCAGGCTTACTTCATCGTCCAAAGCACTTGCGCGGTTTCGAACAAGTTATCCTGTCGCTTGCGGTGCTTCGGTTTACGGCGCGCGGGTATGATGACGGCAGGGCAGGTTTTCTTGGTGGATGTGATGGACAATCGCCATCTGTGCGGAAGCGTGGATATTTCCTCAATGGTCGCCCTAAGGGCCGCAACGGTCGGTGCGCGATAAGTCTGGACGGACACGCCCATGCGCAGTCTAAGGTCACCGTCAATCTGGTACTCCTGATCGTTCAGCAGACGGCGCAGAAGCGCTTCGGTTTTGGCGGGATCAGCGACTTGCTGAAAATTAAGTCCCATGATGATGCGCCCATCCACGGTAGCTGCGACAGGCAGACCGGTGCAATCCTGACTTTGTAGTCGAAGCCTCATTGCGCCAAGAACATGACTGAAACACGTCCGCCCCAGAGATTTGGCCAAACGATCACGATCGGCCAGATGGAATACCGCAATACCTGCGATTTTGACATTCGCGTCGCTGTGGGCCAATGCCAATGCGTCCCGCGAAAAGATATCGAACCTGGCAAGGCCGCTGATCGGATGTCGGTCATTCCCCGAGGTCACGCGGCGCTCGGCAAGGGCGCGTACCCGTTCGTGTTCCAGGAACGCGGCCGCGACGGGGATCGACAGCATGTTCAGCGCCGCCAACGGCAAGGCCAGCGTTGACAGGAAAGCCATGCAAACCTCCCAAGGCATCAGGATGGCGGCGGCCAGATGACTGCTGATCATGATCCCCAGCAGAACCAAGGGGGCGATCCCGCGCCGGGATTGGCGCATCGTCAAGCAATTCCATAACTGGCCGGCCAGACAGGCAATAACCATCGCCGCAATTCCTGACGACATACCGATACCACCGATATAGCCGCGCATTGATGCAGCCATGATCAGGCATATTAATGCGGCGCGCCATCCAAGGAATGCGCCTGCAAGTGCGACCGGAACGTTTCGCATGTCGACGATGACACCCGGCATCATTTGTAGCGGCGCGTTCATCTGAAAAATCGCCACCAGGCCAAAGGCGATTCCCATGACAATCTGGGCCCGGCCCTCGGACAGGCGTGATCTGAACAAGCCAAATACAGATGACAGCATCGCGACGACTGCCAGCGATCCGATTACTTCCGGAATTAGCAACATTTTCTATCCCCCTGAAACCCACGTTTCGGGGATAGGACAAAACATCTAACGCAGGATTAATGGCCGAAAATTTGCTGCGGTTTGGTCGCGGGGCCGGGTGCCAGCCCTGATATTATGGACACCGCAGCCGTTGGAGACGCACAGCGCTCCACGCTCTCATTCGGAGACAAGCCCAATTGGCCTAGTTAACTGAAGCAGACGTGAAACCCCCGGCTCAGATTTTCGATTTGGGGGGCAGGATGAAGCCATTGACTGGATAGGTGCCGCCAAAAGCATCAGGATTTGACTCCAGCCGAACAGCAGACCAGTCGCCGGATTTCGAGACGTCGATGACGGTCATACCCTGGCTGACCTGATCACGATGCCAGTTGGCGTGATCGACAAGAATACGATCAGCGGCCAGAACTTCGGATACGACGGCGACATGCCCCATGGGCATCGATGGCGTTGAACGGAACGACATCACGGCGCCGACTGCGGGGGTCTTGGATTGATCAAAGGTGCCTGCGGCCTTGTTCCACCATGTGTGTGCGTTGCCCCGAATATTGATGCCGCTCACGTTGCGCGCGAACGGGACGCACCAGACGCGCTGGCCCTTGGCGCGCAGGTCTGCGGCCTCGCGCAGGGCCATCGCTTCGCGGGCCGGATCAATGCCGAATTGGGCTGTGCTGCCGACCTGGTGAGGCGCCTTGGCGCAGGCGCCGAGGCTGATGGCAGCGACACAAATAAGTGGCGCGACACGCCAAAAGCGGTTGGATCGGATACCCATCAGTCCCTCGAATTCATTTCTGCCTGCGGTGCTCTTCCGGCACCCGCGCATCTGTTTCCTACAAATTGCGGCAAAATCGAAGGCACAAGAATCTCAACGGCGAAAAACCGCTCAAATTGGCGTGATGTCACCGTTGATCGCACTTGTGATATATTTGCAGCAAAAACCAAAAGACCCCGCTGATGCGGGGTCTTTTGCGCCTGATACAACGGGTTCAGCGTCGCTTGCGACCGCCGACACGTCCCGCGCGGCCGCGGCCCTCTTCGCCTGCCTTCGGCGCTGCCTTGTTGAACCTGATCCACTCGCCACCATGCGGGTCGTTATTGGTCAGGAAGTTGGCAGCGCGAATCGCCTCCATTTCGCTGCCCGATTTCGGCAGGGTGCTGCCGAGGCCAAAGAGTTGGCAGAACGTCTCGTCGTCCATGTCCTGGGGGATCTCGAGGCCGGTGGCGGCCACTTCGGCGCGCTTCTCCGCGATCTTGCTGGGAGGGACGGGCAGCCCGACCGGGTTCATGATGGCAGACGTCATGCCTGCGCCCATCGCCATGGGCAAAAACGCGTTGTTGATGCCGTGACGGTTGGGCAAGCCAAAGCTGATGTTCGATGCGCCGCAGGTGGTGTTCACGCCCAATTCTTCGCGCAGACGGCGCACGAGGGCAAAGACCTGCAGACCGGCGGTCCCCATCGCGCCGATCGGCATGACCAGCGGATCGACGACGATGTCATGCGCGGGAATACCGAAATCGGCGGCACGCTGGACGATCTTTCTGGCCACTTCGAAGCGTACATCGGGATCTTCGGAAATGCCTGTGTCGTCGTTGGAAATCGCGACGACCGGCACGTTATACTTCTTGACCAGCGGCAGCACGAATTCCAGCCGCTCTTCTTCGCCGGTCACGGAATTGAGCAGGGGCCGACCTTCGCAAGCCTGCAATCCGGCCTCAAGCGCGGCGGGAACCGAACTGTCGATGCACAGCGGCAGATCGACGAGACCCTGAACCAGCTCGACGATCTTGGTCATAAGGGGGGGTTCGGTCTCGTTCGGGTTGGGGTTAGAATTGTAAACGACGCCGGCATTGATATCCAGGACGGTCGCGCCCGCATTGGCCTGCGCGACGGCGTCCATCTGGACGGTCGAGAAATCCCCGGCCTCCAGCTGGGCCGCCAGCTTCTTGCGGCCCGTGGGGTTGATACGCTCGCCGATGACGCAAAAGGGCTCGTCAAAGCCGATGACGGCGGTTTTCGTTTTGCTCTCGACGATGGTGCGGGTCATGGTGGTTCCTTGGATATTGATTTACTGGCGCGATGCAGGGACGCCGGAGGCGCCTGCATGTTCTATCGCCCACGTTGCGTTCGCAGTAATACCGCCCAGCGGAAAGAAATGCACGCGGGTGACGTTGAAGTCCGGGTGTGCCGCCTTGTGCGCCGCCAGATCGGCGATGACGTCCGTCGGCTCGTAGGGCATCAACAGCTTGGTCACGTCCATCGCGCGTTTTTGCAGCACTTTCAGCGATGGGCCAACCCCGCAAGCGATGGCAAATTTGATCAACGTCTGCAACTTGGCCGGGCCAGCAACTCCGATATGGATAGGCAGATCGATACCGCCAGCCTTCAGGCTGTCGGCCCATGCGATGATCGGCCCGGCGTCGAACGCAAACTGCGTGGTCAGCGCCATTTCGGCGTCAGAGGTCTCGGAAAAGGCCTGTTTCCACTTCAGCGCGGCTGTCACGTTGTCCATGCCGCCAGACGGGTCGATGTCGCGGTTACCCTCGGGGTGGCCTGCAACATGCAGGTGCTTGAACCCGGCCTCGCCGAATTCGCCCGATTCCAGCAGGTCGATGGAACTGTGGTAGTCGCCATAGGGCTGGGCGACGCCGCCCGCCAGCAGCAGCGCCTGATCAACGCCGGCCTCGCCCTGATAGCGCGCAATCCAATCGACCAGTACGCCGCGATCCTTGATGATGCGGGCCGGAAAATGCGGCATGACGCTGTAGCCCTGTTCGGCGAGACGGCGGGCGGTGGCGACCATATCCTCGATGGGCGTGCCTTCGATATGGGCGATGTAGACGCGCGTGTCCTCGGGCAGTAACTCGCGGAAATCATCCACCTTTTCGGCAGTGCGCGGCATCACCTCGATCGAGTAGTCCTTCAGCAGGGCCTCGACCGCAGCTGTTGGCGGCACGGGCGCGATCTGTCCGCGCTTCTTGAAGTTTAACAGGGCCATCAGAGCCTCCTTAATCCCGGTTGGGGTCATGCGCCGTCGGTCGTATCTTTGGGATTCCAGCCGTCATTTGCGATCAGCGCCTTCAGGCGGTCGCGGTCGTATTCATCGTCCAGCCGCGCGACTTCGGCCGCCACCACATCATCGGCCTCGCCGTCCAGTGGGTAGGGCGCCGCCTTGCGCCACTCGGCCAGATAGGCGTCGGTGCCCGCGGCGCCGGTTTTCATCGCGGCACGGTCAATCGCCTGCTCGAACTTCTCGGGCAGTTGTTTTTTTGAGCCGCGCCGTCCCTTGCCGACCATGACCTGGGCCGGAATGTCGCGCCAGTAAACGATTGTAACGTCGACCATGGTGATTCCCCTTATTTCGCCCTGTCTAATGTACACCCGACCGCACACGGCGCCTGTTTTCGACCCAACGCGCGTGCAGAGCGACGCCCGTTTGTCTAAGGCAGCGGGCGCGGGCTGACCAGCGCGCGAAACCCCCATAATTTTCATCATGGCCATGAGTCACAGGCGCGATTGTGCAGTCTTGCGCGGACACGGCGAAACCCATACGTTAGGGACAACTCGAAATGGAGGCGTTTCCAATGGCGCCCAAGCGTCCCGAAGGTGCGGGCGCGACCCCGAAACGGGCCCAGAGCCCCGCGCCGAATACGCCCTGCCGTTCGCCGCTCTATGCAGCGCTCGATCTGGGTACAAACAGTTGCCGGATGCTGATTGCCGAACCGCGTGGCAGTCAGTTTGGCGTCATCGACAGCTTCAGCAAATCGGTGCAACTTGGCGCCGGTCTGGAAAAGAGCGGCTTGTTATCGCGCGCCTCAATCGGGCGCACGATACAGGCCTTGCGTGTGTGTCAGCAAAAACTGAGCCGCCATCAGGTTGTCGGCATGCGTCTCGTCGCCACCGAGGCATGTCGCCGTGCAACCAACGGCGCCGCTTTCATGGCACGGGTGCGCCGCGAGACGGGGCTGACGCTGGATGTGATCACACCGTTGGAGGAGGCACAGCTGGCGGTGGTCAGCTGCGCGCCACTGGTCAGCCCCGAGACAGATCAGCTGCTGGTGGTCGATATCGGCGGCGGCTCGACCGAGCTGGTCTGGATCGACCTCACCGATGTCCAGCGATCCGAGCGCCGCCGTGCCCTCATGCGGCTGCATGGCGGGTTCGAGTCGGGCAGTAACAATGGCGCGCCATGCGCGCGCGTCGTGGATTGGATCAGCGTGCCCTTGGGTGTAGCCACCTTGCGCGACCAGTTTAGCGACGTCGAGGACGACTCGGCCCGCTTTGCTCTCATGAGTTGGTTTTTTGAAGAAAATCTGATGGAATTTGCCCCCTACAAACGGGTGCAATCGCGTGAAGGATTTCAAATCGTGGGCACCAGCGGCACCGTCACCACCGTCGCGGCCAGTCATCTGGGGCTGAAACGCTACGACCGTAACCGCGTGGATGGGCTGCGGATGACATCGGACCAGATCGACACGGTGATCCGCAGTTATCTGGCGTTGGGGCCGGACGGGCGGCGGCTGGACCCGCGCATCGGACTGGATCGGCACGCTTTGATCATGTCGGGGGTCGCGATCCTTCAGGCGCTCTTGCGCTGCTGGCCGACCGACAGATTGTCAGTTGCGGATCGCGGTCTGCGCGAGGGGATGCTATATGCCCAGATGACCGCCGATGGCGTGCTTGCAAGCGAGGAGAGCGCATGAACAACGGACCGGACGGCAAAAACACGTCGGGACGCGGGCAGCGTGATTTGACTGTGCGGGTCAAATCGGCGCGCGGGCGCACCGCATCGTCGACCCGCTGGCTGCAACGGCAGCTGAACGACCCTTATGTCAAGCGCGCCCAGAATGAAGGCTATCGCGGACGCGCGGCGTTCAAGATCATGGAATTGGACGACAAGTTTCGCTTTCTGGTGCCGGGCGCCCGCGTGTTGGATCTGGGCTGCGCCCCCGGAGGCTGGATTCAGGTGGCGGTCCCGCGCATCAATGCGCTGGGGGAAAAGAGCGGCAAGGCCGTGGGCACCATTCTGGGCATAGATCTGCAGGAGGTCGAGCCAATCCCCGGTGCCACGATCCACCAGCTCGATTTCATGGATGAGGGCGCGGACGAACAGGTCAAGCAATGGCTGGGCGGGCGCGCCGATGTAGTGATGTCCGATATGGCCGCCTCCAGTTCGGGGCACAAGCAAACAGACCATCTGCGGATCATATCGCTGTGCGAGACAGCGGCCTATCTGGCCTTCGACGTCCTGGAAGAGGGCGGCACATTCGTGTCCAAGGTTCTGGCCGGCGGCGCCGAGGGTGAGCTGCAGAAGCTGCTGAAGCAGCGTTTTACGAAGGTTGCCAATATCAAACCCCCCAGCAGCCGTCCCGACAGCTCGGAAAAATTCGTCGTGGCGATGGGATTTCGCGGTTAGCCGTCAGCGCGACCTGTGCCATGAGACCGAAGCACGCCGGGCGACCTGCGCCATCACCGCATCGGTCAGCAACGGATCACTGGCGGCATTGACTGCAACGCGCAGCGCCTGCGTTTCTTGGCGGATCAACTCGAACAGACGCGCATGGCGCGGCGGTCTGCAGGGTGGCTGGACCGGGGCATGATGCATACGCTCTCCGAGGTTGCTGTGATGCAGTATCAACGTGATGCATGAAAACGCCGTCAATCAGGCAGAGGCTTGACGCATTGGAGGCACCAGACGGCTGCTGTTCTGTTGCGCGCCACCATCACGGTCTTGTGAGTGATCCTATTTCCACCCAGCCGCGTAATCCCTTTTATCGCCGATCACGGCGTAAACCTTGGAGGAGTTACATTATGATCCGCAGAACATTCATGGCCCTGGCCGCATCGACGGCACTCGCATTTCCCGCGATGGCGGCCGACAAGGACATCGTGGATACCGCAGTCGACGCCGGCTCGTTCGGCACGCTCGTTGCTGCTGTTCAAGCAGCGGGCCTGGTGGAAACACTGAAGGGCGAAGGCCCTTTCACCGTTTTTGCCCCCACGGATGAGGCATTTGCCGCATTGCCCGAGGGTACGGTCGATGACCTTCTGAAGCCTGAAAACAAGGATAAGCTCATCGCAATCCTTACCTATCACGTTGTACCGGGCAAAGTCATGTCAACGGATCTGAGCGACGGCATGACCGCCGCCACCGTGCAGGGCGGAGAGGTGACGATCAAGACAGAGGGCGGCGTGATGGTCAACGATGCCAGCGTCACATCGGCCGATATCGAGGCCTCCAACGGTGTGATCCATGTGATCGATGGCGTTCTCATGCCGGCGATGTAGGCTAGGCAGTTTGCCTACGCGCCACGACCGCGCGTAGGCGTTTCATTCCGCTGATACGAAAACGCTGCCGAAGATGTTTCGGCAGCGTTTTTTCATGAGCTAAAGCGTTTCGCCTTTAACCGGAGACATCAGATGAAGGCGAAACGCGCGCAACGCTGGTATGGTGCGCGCGTTCCGCGAAAAGCTGTGAGTCAGGTTTCTCGCGAAACGCTTTAGCCAGCGTCTTCATTTAGGCCAGCCATATCATGGCGCAGGCTAGAGACACGAAGGCGCGGAAAGAGGGGACGGTCTTTTCACAACGCAGGGCGATCCTGCGGACAGGTTTGATCCTGTTGAAGAAACACTCT
>JBLWYG010000019.1:0-46565 GCA_048267045.1 Roseovarius sp.
CCGCTCCATCCGCCCCTCAAGCATCACCAACCGCACCTCAGCGCCGCCGGTGAAGGGGGTTCTAAGCCCACCAATCAAAACCCGCAACCCCCAAATTCAGGAAAATGAAGCTTTTACCCAAGTAACTGAATTTCTCGTAAAAATATGAAGTTAAGCTAACTTTGCATTACTCAAGCGGGCGCGTAGCGCAACTTTGTTGCTAACGCGCGCCCAGCCAAAGGTGAAAACCGCATCGGAACGATGCGCCCTCGCCATGGGGTCACTGGATCTGCGCCTGACGGCCGTCGAATTCCGGCTGCGAGTCGCACAAGATCCGCAGATCACCCAGTGGCAGCGGCGCTCCTTGATGCGCGTTCCGGTGATTCCCGTGAGAATCGCACCGTTGAGTCGCCCTGCTTCTTGTCGTTAGGGGAATCAGAGGCGGTACCGCGCCAGATCAGAGGTAACCTGACAGAAGGCGTGCGGCGTCCCCGCTGATGCAGAGAAACCGTTTAGCATCCGCCGCTGACTGAACGGTGACACCGGAAGACTTTGGGATGCATCCGCAAAAGGGACGGACACGCCCATGCGGCTCCGCCCCCCGATCCCCTCTCACTATCGAGGGCGCTCTTCAATGCTACCTTTTCTGTATCACTGCGACCTGATCGGGGCGCTTCTTTTGGTACTTCACCGGGTGGACGATGCAGGCTGAAATCTCGGGGATCAGCGCGTTGAACGCCTCGGCCATCGCGAGGCTGGCGTGCTGAAACGTGCGTGTATCTATATACGAGCGCAGCAGCGCAGCCGTCTTCGTGATGCCGTCCACTTCATATGTCTCCGGTTGCCAGCGAAGATCCTCGATCACATAGAGGCCACCGGGCGCCAGTTTCGGAAATATCTCGATAAACGCGTTCTGCTGGTGGTGGCTGGCATGGCTGGCATCATCAACTACGATATCCAGCGTCGGCATGTCCGCAGCGGCCTGTGCGATCGCGCTGCGATCATCCATGTCGCAACGGTGGAAGGTAAACCTGTCATGGTCGAACCACGAGAAATCCGACACATCCAGACCGTGGATCCGTGCCTTGGGGAAATACTCCAGCCACATGCGGATTGATGGCAAATCGGTCGTCTTGCGATCCGCGTCCTTGCCTTGCTCGGGGCCGCCGATCAGCAGACCCATTTCCAAAAAGTTGATCTTGCGCTGCCGGTATGGATTGAACAGCATGTGATAAAGTTCGGTATACCGATGCTTGGACGATCCCTTGTCCGATCCGTATTGATCGGCCAGATCCGTCAGGTTGATCGCCGTCTTCTTCCTGGCACCGCTCGCATCCGGCATTTCGTCGTCCTATTCTGCCGCTTCGGCGGTTGATGCCTTGCCGATGACGGGCGCCCCCGCCGGATCGATCCGGTGTTTTTTCAGGAGCTTGTCGATCAGCCCGCCCTCGTCCGGCAGGCCGCCCGGACGCGACGCCAGAAATTCACGGATGCGCCGCCCATAAAGGTGGATCGAGGTCGTCTGTTCCGTCAGATAGCTTTCGGCGGACCCAAGACGCGCGGCCTTGACCAGGTGGCGCCGGTTCTCGAACGGGACGGGATACAGCACGTCGCGGGGGAATGCGTATTTATCCTCGCCCGTCTTGTGAATGTAATGCGTGACCGCCTGCGGACCCCAGACACCCCACGGCAATTCGCTGCAATGGGCTGGACTGCCCGCATCGGCCTGCGCTTTCAGCTTGGCCTTGGCGCTGTCGCTGTACCATTCCGGGATACCGTATTCATCATGGCTCATCTCCAGCAGCCCTGCCAGAGCCGGGCTGTCCTGCGGCAGGCCCAGAACACCGCCGTTGATGTGGCTGCCGCTTTCCCATCCATAATAATGCCCGGTCTCCGTCTCGAACGGCTTCACGCAATAGGCATCGGTATCGGCCCAGATCGTCCGCTCGGACCCGGCCAGCAGATGATAGCGGAACACATCCGAGAACAGCGCCAGGCTGCCCGTGCGGCCGTGCTGGATGAACTCATCACGCTTGAGGATCGCATCGCCATGCACGACAGCCACGCCCTCGGGCACATTCGCCACCGGGCCGTAGTGATAGAGCATGACCTCATGTCCCGCATCTAGAAAGGACTGGATGCACAATTGCTCGACATAGCTCAGTGGGCCTTCGACCCATAGCATCGCAATGTGATGTAGTTTGCTCATGGTAAGGGATTGCCCTGTTGCCTGATGTGCCATCCGCGCGCCCATTTTCGGGTCTGTGCCATCGCGCAGGTTACGACCAACGGCGAATTCGCACAATCCCGCAATAATACCGGGTGACAAAAGCGGGTGTTGTTTCTACTTTTTGCGATCTGAAGGCCTCAAAAGGGAAACCCGCTCCCGCCCGGAAATCGCGGCGATATCCTTGTCATAAAGCCGGGTAAGATGCGCGCGCTCGTCCGCGCTCCACGGATCATAGCCGGGATATTCCGGGCCGCGCGGATAGGCGTCCTGAATTTCCACCCGACGGGCCAGCGCCGCCTCGCCGCCGCTGCGCTCGATCTCGATCAGCAGTTCCTGCACGGCGCGGTGACTGGCCGACGGACGGCCGCGCTCACGCCCCGGCGCGGCCAACGAGGTCACGTCGATGCCGGGGCCGCACAGGTTGCCGATCACGGTATCCGAAAGCGTGCGAAAATCCTCGTGCCGCCAGAGGGTCAGCTGCGCATCCGGGAAACAAGTCAGCACTTCGTCGATGAACCCTGTCCAGCTGGGCAGGTTCGACAGGACCGCACGCTTCATCTGCGCCTCGGGGATCACGTTTTCGCCCTTGGCCGAACGCAGGAACTCAATGAAGGTGGACGCAAAGAAATCGGCATAGTTGCGAAGGGCCAGATGCACTTCGGTCACCGGATAGGGAATATGCTGCGCAAAGATCGGCAGCAGCACCGCGCGCCTGCCATATAATTGCCCGGACCGCACGCAATGGCCGCTATGGCCCGGCATATTCTCGTCCGAGATCACAATCCGCTCGCCCGGACGTGCGCCTATGTTCTCGAAGAACGCGCCCGCCAGTTGCGCCAGTTCGTCGTCGGATATCTTTGTCTTGTACCCCAACCCCAGCTTTTCATAGCCGTTCAACTGCGTGGGAAAGGTGTATTTCTTGCGCGTGTCGCGGTGATGTACGTAATGCACACCGCTTTTGCGCAGACGCCCGGCGTTGCGCTGCAGGATCGACTGGATATGGCTGGTCGCCGTTTTGTGGACACCGCCATGCACCACCACATGGGGCACATCCCCGGACATCTGCCTAGCCCTCTTGCAATTCGGGCGCGGCGTTGATCACCCGGATCTGATCGCGGAAGGCATCCCAGCCGTCGCGCTGGCGCAGTTCTTCGATCCGGCCGCGATGCCAGTCGACGGCGCCCTTGTGCAGACGCGCCAGTTCGGGGTCTTGCAGCAGCCTGTCCATCTCGTGGCGCAGCCCCGGCAAATGCGCGTGGATGCTGGTATCCGCCTCGGAGTTGTAATTCATGTTCGACCAATAAGTGATGCCCTGATCGTCGCCCACATGGTTGGTGCGGCCCCGGTCCCGCTTGACCAGAAAACTGTCGACCGAGCGGACGGCGTAGTGATGCAGCCGCGCGTAATCGTGGCTGAACCCCTCATACGCCTTCCACCCCTGACCAAGATAGTCATCCGGCATCGGCCTGCCGCCGCCATCGACCCAAGCGACATCGCCGCGATCCATATGAAAGGCCGGGCGGTGGATACGCAGCTTCTCCAGACGGTCATTATTGCGCACCAGCGTCTTCATGCCCAGCGCGCGGTAGTTGGGAAATTCCAGTTCGCCGCAGGCACGATCGAACTGCTCGATCACGGGGGATTCGGAGTAATCCAGCCGCCCGCTATTGCCGAACAGCTTCCAGCATACGGAAATCGCGTCGGCCTCGCCCACGGCGGCGAACAGATCGTCCAGTCGTCCCTCGCCTACGCGGATGTTCAGGAATTCGTCGCAATCCGCGCAGATAAGCCAATCGGCATTCTTGACGATATCCAGCCCGCGCGAATCCTTCAGCGCGCTGCGCTGGGGGCTGCCGCCGGGTTTGAACGGGTTCTGCCGATGCTGCGCCAGCCCCATCGCCTCCAGACGCTGGGCGATCAGGTCGGTCCCGTCATCGCAGTCATTGGTGTAGATCAGGAAATCGGTAAACCCGATCAGCCGGTTATAGGCCACCCATTCCAGGATGAAGGGGCCCTCATTCTTCATCGTGGTCACGATGACGCGGCTTTGCTTTTCAGATGTCCCGGCCGCCTTTCGCCCAGCGTTTGCCGGGGCGACGATACGGGCCGCAGACCCATCAACAGGGATCTTGGTGCCCTTTATCCTGGGCTGCTTGGCGATATCGGCCAGCACCTCGGGCTTCAGATCGGCCGCCTTGGCGGGCGCCGCAGCCTCTTCTGCCTCCAGTCGGCGGTTGCGTTTGCGCAGGCGGCGGCGGAACGCCTTGTCGAAACTGCCGGCCAGCGCCTCGCGCCCCTTTTCCCGGAAATGGTTCGACAGCGCGCCGCGATACCATGGCAGATAGCGCCGTTCGCGATAGAGGCGGTAGAAGTCCGGCTGGCTCAATTCGTCCAAGATGCAATGCGTCATCACGGCCTTGAGCGCGCCGATCTTGCGCAGGAACACCGCCGTCTTGTGGTTCGAAAACCAGCATTTGAAGATACGCACATTGTCGCCATGAAACCGGTCGACATGCTTCTGATCCAGCTCGAAATAGGGATCGTAGAACACGTTCACCCGCCCTGCGCCCGCCGTCAGCGCCGCGCCATCGGCCAGCGGCAATGTCCAGTCCTGTCGCTGCCCGTTTTCATACCGCGTCTCCCACGGGACCAGATCGGGGTCCAGCGTGGTTTGCGGATTGATCGCGACCACATGCGCGCCCGGCACCAGCGATGAGAATGCCAGCGACGCATAGCCACCCATCGACACGCCGGCAAAGACGACCCGCTCGTAACCTTCGAAAAACCCTTGCGCGACCAGACCCTGGAACCGCCGAATCAGATCGCCGTCGCGATACCAGTCACTGACATGGGCCATAACGCCCAAGTGAGAATAGCCGCCGTCGCTGGCGAATTTATAGGCCCACGGCTCGCGCATCACGCTGTCGTCGTTGACGTTGGACAGGTTATCGAACGTCACCAGCAGGCGGTCGCTGGGGCGTTTGATGAACATCAGCGAATGGCGCAGGTTCTTCTCGAAGAACCCTTCTCCTTCCGCGCCGGGGCGAAGATCGTCCAGCCACCGCGGGGTTTCCGGGCTGTCATCTGTTGCCTGCTCTGCCATCTCACCAACTTTGCGCTGCGTTTTCAGTCGCCCGACACCGGGCCTGCGGCCTGCCCGGCGGCCGTGCCGGGCATGCGCTACCCTACAGGATCGCCGGGAAACGTCGCAACACAACAATGGCGATGTGGCTATTGTTTGGCAAATCCCCCCTTGATATGCGGCGGTTGTTGCATGTCCCACACAAGCGCGACATTGCAACTCGGGCCCGACGCCCTAACCTTGAGGCCAGACCAATTGCCCGCAGGCGCGGGCCCACTGAAAGGCCAACATGCTCGATACGATAAAACGCGCCATCATTCCCTTGGCGGCCTTCGCCCTGTCGATCCTTGCCATCGGATTGGCCTTTGTGCATCCCGCATGGCTGCTGACGCTGGTTGCCACTCTGCCAATCGTTGCCTTGGGCATCTACGACCGCAACCAGAAAACATGGACGATCACGCGCAACTATCCCGTTGCGGGCCGCATCCGATGGGTCTTTTACAAACTGCGACCTTACCTGCGGTCATACATCGTCGAGGATGACCTGTCCGGCACACCCTATTCGTTCGACGCGCGCAACCTGATCCACGCTCGCGCGCGCGGTGAGACGGACACCCACCCCTTCGGGACAGAGCATGACACCGACGCCGACAATTATCACTGGCTGATGCATTCCATCGCGCCCGAGGATCATCCCGATCCGGCCCCGCGGGTGCATGTCGGCAACGACCAGACAAAGCAGCCCTACTCGGCATCGGTGATGAACGTGTCCGCGATGAGCTTTGGATCGCTGTCGGCCAACGCGATACAGGCGCTGAACATCGGGGCCAAGCAGGGCAATTATTATCACGACACCGGCGAGGGCGGCGTCAGCGATCATCACGCCAAACACGGCGGTGATCTGGTGTGGGAGCTGGGCTCGGGCTATTTCGGCGCGCGCGGCAAGGATGGCGGTTTCGATGCGGATGTATTCCGCGATACCGCCCAGCGCGATCAGGTCAAGATGACGGAAATCAAACTGAGCCAAGGGGCCAAGCCCGGCCACGGCGGCATGCTGCCCGCCAGCAAGGTCACGGCAGAAATTGCCCGTGTGCGCGGCATCGAGGAGGGCAAGGATTGCCTGTCGCCGCGCCGTCACAAGGCGTTTTCGACCCCGATTGAGATGCTGGAGTTCGCCGCGCAGATGCGTGATTTGTCAGGCGGCAAGCCTGTGGGGCTCAAGCTGTGCATCGGCCAGCCCTACGAGGTCTTCGCGATCATGAAGGCGATTCAGCAGACCGGTATCAAGCCGGAATTCATCGTCGTCGATGGCGGCGAAGGTGGCACAGGCGCTGCCCCGCTGGAACTGTCGGACTGGGTCGGCACGCCGCTGACCGAGGGGTTGATCCTGATGCGCAATGCGCTGGTCGGCTGCGGGCTGAAAGACGACATCAAGCTGGCCGCAAGCGGCAAGATTTTCTCGGGCATGGGACTTGCCTACAATATCGCGCTGGGCGCCGATTGGTGCAACGCGGCGCGGTCCTTCATGATGTCGGTTGGCTGCATCCAGGCGCAGCGGTGCCATCTGGACACCTGCCCCACTGGCGTCGCCACCCAGAACGCCGCACGGCAGCGGGGGCTGATTCCCGAGGTGCAGGGCGCCCGCTCGGCCCGCTTTCAGGGCAAGACGATCGAGGCGCTGGTTGACATGGTTGCCGCTGCCGGGCTGAAACACCCCAGCGAACTGGAGCCGCACCATCTGATGCACCGCGTCGGGCCGCAGGCCGCGCTGTCGATGGATCTGATCCATTCGTTCCTGCCGAAAAACATCCTGAACGAGGCGCCCGAGGATACGCTGTATTCCGATTGGTGGGCCGCCGCACAGGCCGATAGCTTTCAACCGGCAACCGACCTGGTCCGGCGCCGTGCAAAAGCGAACCAGAACGCCACCCTTAACTGATCCGCGCCAAATCGCCTTCTGCGGCTGTTCCGCGCCGCCCTGCTGCCCAGTCGCCATCACCCGCCATCTCGGCGCTGGGTGTGCAGCTCCCCGTCGCCTCGCGATAGGTGCCGCTGCACTGCGCTGCCTCTGGCGCGGGGACCATCGCGCCCAGCCGCCATGTGCCACGCAGATACAGGCCCGCCGCCATCAGCGCCGCCGCAACCATTCCGGCCGGAAAACTCAGCCACAGCGCATCGGGCCCGATGAAGCGATAAACACCGAACGCAAAGCCCAGACGCACCGGATACATCGCGACCACCATCACCAATAGCGGCGCGATCACATACCCATTCGCGCGCATCGTGCCAAAGAGCACCTGCGCCACGCCAAAGAACAGATACCCCCAGGTCGCAAGCAACTGTATGCGCCGCCCGATGGGCACTGCTTCGCTGTCGGCGCCAACGAACAGGCCCAGCGCCGCGCGGTCGAAAATCGTCAATACCGCGACCAGCGTACCGGTCAGGCAGATATTGAAAATCAGGCCCCATTTCGTGACGCCCTTCACCCGCCCCCACTGGCCCGCGCCAATGTTCTGCGCCGCCATTGCGCTGACCGCCGCGCTCAGCGCCATCGCAGGCATCTGCACATACGTCCATAGCTGCTGCGTGACACCGTAGGCGGCCGCCGTCACCACCCCTTCACGATTGATCAGCGACAGCATGGTGATGGCCGCCGACGAAATCACGATCATCTGAAGTCCGATGGGCAGCCCCTTGGCCAGCATCAGCCTTAGGACCGCCGGATCCGGGACCAGCAATCTCAGGTCCGGGCCGCGCAACGCCAATGGCGAGCGCCGCAGATAGATCGCGGCCACCAGCCCGATCAGCGCGGCTGTGTTGCCGATCACCGTTGCCAGCGCCGAGCCCATGATGCCCAGTTCCGGGAACGGCCCGATCCCAAGGATGAGCAGCGGGTTGAACACGATATCCAGCCCCACCGAGACGCACATGAACCACAGTGGCGTCATCGAATCGCCGGTACCGCGCAGTGCCATCATCAGCAACGTGAACGTCAGCGAGGCAGGCATCGCGACAAAGATGACCCGCAGATAGGTCAGCGCCAGAGGCGCCGCGCTGCCGGGCGTGCCCAGAACATCCAGCAACTGCGGCGCAAAGGCATAGCCAAGCGCCGCGATCACCGCGCTCAGCGGAATGATCGCGCCCAGACCGGTGCCAACGGCGCGCCGCGCCTCCTGCGGCGTGCGGCGGCCCATCGCCTGCCCGATCAGGATCGTCGCCGCCATTCCGAATCCGAATACGAACGACACCAGCAAGAACATCACCAGATTGCCGTTGGTCGTGGCGGCCAGCGCATCCTCGCCCAGAAACCGGCCGACCCAGACCGCATTGATCGACCCGTTCAGCGATTGCAGCACCGATGATGCCAATGTCGGCAGGGCAAACAGGATCATCGTCGTCGGAATCGCGCCTGACGTCAGGTCGCGCCTGCTGCCTTCAGACGCAGCTTTGGTTGCACCGGGCGGCGCAATGTCGGTGTCGCTCATGGCGGATGGACCTCGCAGTCTGTGACGTTCCGGATGACCGCGCATGGTCAATGCCCAGAGGTAGCAGCGACGCCGCCCATGGCAAGTCGTCCCAAACGGGCGCATCCACAAATGCCTCTGCGCCTGCTCGGCGGCTAATCGCGCGCTTTCAACTCGCGGTCGTCCTGCATCTGATACCAACGCACCAGCATGCTGGCGACCCAGGGAGCAAGGGGGCGGAACGGCACCCGCTTGAACGGCAGGCTGTCAAAGGCCGTATCGGCATCTGCCTCGCCCAGCATCCGGCGGGCCAGCTTGGTCCCGAAATACAGGCTGCGCGTCACGCCTGACCCATTGTACCCCCCGGCCATCCAGATCCCGTCGTGATGGCCCAGATGCGGCGAATGATCCACCGTCATGGCGATCAGCCCCGACCAGTAATGCGAAATCGGAGCAGTCTCCAGCTGCGGATAAACCCGGCAAATCGCATTCATATACGCGCGGCGCCGCGCGTCGGGCGTCATGTTTCCGGCCCCGGACCGGCCCCCGAAAATGAATGACCGCCCATCAGGGGTGGGCCGGTACCACATAAAAACGCGGCCAGATTCGCCATGCATCCGACCTTTGGGCGACAGCTCGGCCATCTGCGCGGGCGTCAGCGGACCGACGGCGCAGGCTCCGGTCTCAAGCGGGACGACACGCGCGTTCATCGCCGGACTGCGCCGATCCGAATACCCGTTGGTCGCCAGCACGACCTCGCGCGCCGCCACACTGCCGCCCGTGGTGTGCAGGGTCGTGCCAGTGGTCTCCTGCTGCATGGCGGTGACGGCACAGGGTGCAATGATCTGAACCCCCGCCCCTGTCGCCCGCTCGGCCAGCCCCAACAACAACTTGCGTGGATGCACGCCGCCGTCCCGTTCGTACACCACTCCGCCGCGATAGAAATCGCTGCCGATCTCGCTGCGCTGCTCGGCGCGGGTGACGGGATGTGTCGGCAGAGCGATCCGGGCACGCAGCCAGTCACATTCGCGTAGCAACGCGTCGTATTGCAAGGCCGTGCGCGCCCCGCGAAACCGGCCGGTCAGGACCAGATCGCAATTGATGTTTTCGGCGGCGATGAACGCTTCCAGATGATCGACCGCATTCAGCCCTTCGCGAAGCAGCGCGACCGCGCGATTTTCGCCATAGGCATTGATCAGCCCAGATATCCCCAGCTTATGCAGTCCCGGCCCGACCATGCCGCCATTGCGCGATGATGCGCCGAAGCCTACCGACTCGGCGTCAAGGACCGCCACATGACGGCCCGCACGCGCCAGATGCAGCGCCGCCGACAGGCCGGTATATCCAGCGCCGACGATTGCCACGTCGACCTTGGCGGGCGGGTTCGTTTCGGTGCCGGGCGCGGGCCCCGCTCCCTCGTGCCAATAAATGCTCTCGCCCGGAAATGACATCTGCGCTCTCCGCGTTGCTTTGTTGCAATGTGCAGGTATCTGCGCAGGGTGCCACTGGAATTCGCACCAAAAACACCTCCACCGGATCAACGCACGAAAAAACCGCGCATGTTACCATGCGCGGCTGATTTTCCTGTGCCAGTGGCTTAGTGAACCACTGCATCCTCGGGCGGCTGCTGCTTGGTGCTGCCGACGCGGTCTCCGATGATCAGACCCTCGGGTCCGACAGTGACCGACACCGTGCTGTCGTCGGTCACGTCCCCGGCCAGCAGCATTTCCGCCAGCGGATCCTGAATCGTCCGTTGCAGCACACGCTTGAGCGGGCGGGCACCGAACACCGGATCATAGCCCTCGTCCGCCAGCCACTTCTTGGCGTCCTCGCCCAGATCCAGCGTGATCTTGCGACGTGCAAGACGCATCCTCAGCCGCTCCAGCTGAACCTCGACGATGCCAGTCATGTTATCGCGGCTAAGCCGGTCAAAGATGACGATCTCGTCCAGCCTGTTCAGGAACTCCGGCCGGAAATGCGCACGCACCGCCTCGTTGACGCTACGCTTGGCTTCGGCGGGATCGGCGCCTTCGGGCAAATGGCTCAGAGCCTGGCTCCCGAGGTTCGAGGTCAGGATGATCAACGTCTGCTTGAAGTCAACGCGGTGCCCCTGACCGTCGGTCAACACGCCGTCGTCCAGCACCTGTAGCAGCACGTTGAACACATCCGGATGGGCCTTTTCGACCTCGTCGAACAGCACCACCTGATAGGGGCGCCTGCGCACCGCCTCGGTCAGAACGCCGCCCTCGTCATAACCGACATAGCCCGGAGGGGCACCGATCAGACGCGAGACCGAATGTTTCTCCATGAATTCCGACATGTCGATACGTACCATCGCGTTGTCGTCGTCAAAGAGGAACTCGGCAACAGCCTTGGTCAGCTCGGTCTTGCCCACGCCGGTCGGCCCGAGGAAGAGGAAACTGCCCAAGGGGCGATTTTCGTCATTCAGGCCCGCACGCGCCCGGCGCACAGCGTTGGCGACAGCCTTCACGGCCGTGTTCTGACCGACCACGCGCTTGTGCAGCCCGGCTTCCATGCCCAGCAGCTTTTCGCGCTCGCCTTCCAGCATCTTGGCGACGGGGATGCCCGTCCACCGCTCGACCACCTGCGCGATCTGCTCGGGGCGGACCGCCTCTTCGACCATGACGCCGTCGGATTCTGATTGCTCGGCCTCGACCAGTTGCTTTTCCAGCGCCGGAATGACGCCGTAGGACAGCTCGCCCGCCTTGGCCAGATCGCCTGCACGCTTGGCGTGGTCCAGATCGATCCGGGCGCGATCCAGCTTTTCCTTGATGTCGCGGGCGCCTGCCAGCTTGTCCCGCTCGGCTTGCCATTTCGCGGTCATCTCGGCTGATCGGTCCTGGAGATCGGCAAGCTCCTTCTCGAGCTTCTCCAGCCGGTCCTTGGACGCCGTATCGTCCTCTTTCTTCAGTGCCTCGGCCTCGATCTGCTTTTGCAGGATCTCACGGTCCAGCGCGTCCAGTTCCTCGGGCTTGCTGTCGACCTCCATGCGCAGACGGCTGGCGGCCTCGTCCATCAGGTCAATCGCTTTGTCCGGCAGAAAGCGGTCGGTGATGTACCGATTGCTGAGCGTCGCAGCCGCGACCAGTGCCGAGTCGGATATCCGCACACCATGATGCAGCTCGTACTTTTCCTTGATCCCGCGCAGGATGCTGACCGTGTCCTCAACCGTCGGCTCGGCAATCACGATCGGCTGGAACCGGCGGGCAAGCGCCGCATCCTTTTCCACATGCTTGCGATATTCGTCCAGCGTGGTCGCACCGATGCAGTGCAACTCGCCGCGTGCCAAAGCCGGCTTGATCAGGTTGGCGGCATCCATTGCGCCGTCGCCCTTGCCCGCGCCGATCAGCGTGTGCATCTCGTCAATGAAAAGAATGATCTCACCGGAGGCTGCCGTCACTTCGTTCAGGACGGACTTCAGCCGCTCCTCGAACTCGCCGCGATATTTCGCACCGGCAATCAGCGCGCCCATGTCAAGGCTGAGCAGCCGTTTGTCAGCAAGGCTCTCGGGCACGTCACCATTGACGATCCGCAATGCCAGTCCTTCGGCAATGGCGGTTTTACCGACGCCCGGCTCACCGATCAGGACGGGATTGTTCTTGGTGCGGCGCGACAGCACCTGCATGGCGCGCCGGATCTCGTCGTCGCGGCCGATGATGGGGTCGATCTTGCCCTCTTCGGCGGCGGCGGTCAGGTCACGCGCGTATTTCTCCAGCGCCTCATACGTATCCTCGGCGCTGGCCGTGTCCGCTGTGCGACCCTTGCGGATGTCGTTGATCGCCTCGTTCAGCGTCTGGGCGGAAACATCGCCTGCCTCCAGCGCCTCCTTGGCGGCGGATTTCACCAGCGCAAGCGCCTGCAACAACCGCTCGACCGGAACAAAACTGTCCTTGGCCTTGGTCGCCAGCTTCTCGGCCTCGGCCAGAACCTTGCCGGTCTGCTGATCCATATAGGTCTGGCCCGCGTCGCCCTGAACCTGCGGGATCTTGGCGACAGCGGCATCATTGGCCTGCGCGACCCGTGCGGGATCGCCGCCCGACCGGCGGATCAGGTTTGCAGCCAGCCCTTCGCTGTCATCCATCAAGGCCTTCAGCAGGTGTTCCGGCGTCAGCCTCTGGTGGCTTTCGCGCATCGCGATGGTCTGGGCCGCCTGAATGAAACCGCGCGACCGTTCCGTGAACTTATTCAAGTCCATCATTATTCTCCTTTGACAAGCGTAATCCCGTTTGCGCACCCTTAAAAAGGCATGCGCTGTCGGGAACCTCGATTCATATTTGGGCAACGGCACGGCGCGCTTCAAGGCGGGCAGCCCCAGATTGTCGCGAAAGGTAAACTTTTCGTAACAAGTGATGAAACCGTAACTGCGCTGCATAGTTTCAGGTATGAAAAGGGGAGTTATCCACAGCCCCTCACCGGACAATGAGACCGGGTCACGCAAGGAGCAGTCCAATGAAAATCGACAAAATCCGGTTCGAAAATGTGCGCTACAACCCCGAGTTCGGCGCGTTCGAGACTTTGGTGAAAATCCATGATCGCGGTCAGATCTATTCCTATCCGGCGCAAGTGACGGCGCCGCTGCAGGCTGAACCCGCCCTGATCCTGCGCAGTCTGGCACAGGACGCCAGCCGGGCGCACAAATCGCGACGCGGATTGGCCAAGGACATCACGCGCTTGCATCATGCCGCACCGCTCAAGGCGGCTGTTGCGGATGCCAGCCAGAAATCCCTGCTCCACCGCCTGTTGGGGAGCACAGCGGCCTGACCGGTGACCCGGTTGACGACAGGCCGTCAACCGGGTCAAAGATGTGCAAGCACCCCAGCAGGAGCCATGGCATGTCCGCATCACCAGATACCCGTCTGATCGTCGCACTGGACGTGCCAAACGCCCTCAACGGTCTTGAATTGACCGAGCGGCTGGGCCATCAGGTAGGGTTTTACAAGATCGGCCTTGGCATGCTGACCGGTGGCGGGCTTGCCCTTGCCAACGAATTGAAGGCCGAGCATGGCAAGCGCATTTTCCTGGACATGAAACTCTTTGACATCGGCGCCACGATCGAGGCCGCCGTGCGCGGTCTGGCCCAGTTTGATCTGGATTTTCTGACCGTCCACGGCGATCCGCACGTCGTGCGTGCCGCCCGTGAGGGGGCATCGGGCAAGGATCTGAAAATCCTCGCCGTCACGATCCTGACCTCGCTGGACCGCGCCGATCTGGACGCCGGCCTGATGGTGGCAGGCGATATTCCCGATCTGGTCTGCACGCGCGCCGCCCGTGCGTTCGAGGCGGGCGCGCATGGCATCATCGCCTCGCCCCAAGAGGCCGCATTGATCCGCGCCCTGCCCGAGGCAGACGGCAAACTGATCGTCACGCCCGGCGTCCGGCCCGCAGGCAGCGCGTTGGGCGATCAGAAACGTGTGGCCACCCCCGCCCGCGCTATTATGGCCGGCGCCGATCATATCGTCGTCGGGCGCCCCATCTGGGCCGCGCCCGATCCCGCGGCAGCAGCGGCCGAGATCCTTGCAAGCCTGCCCTGGCCGGGCGCAGCATCAACAGCAAAGCCTTTTGCCAATCTCAGCGCGCCGCTGCCGTAAGCCCCTGATCGCGAAACGCGCGGGTGGTCAGGATCAGGTCGGCAAGGCCCTGCATCTTCGCCCGCCCCGCGTCGAAGTCTTGCGGATCGCTTACCCTGTCCGCCAGCAGGTGGCGGGCGGCAAAATCAACCTCGGCAATCCCTTGGGCCCCCTCCATCGGCGCAATCTGGAAGCTGGCGCGCAGCCAGATGCCATCCATGACAGTGCGCAGATGAAACGCTATCCGTGGCGCGGCAGCGGCCCCGACCAGCGGGCGCAGCGCGCTCATCAGATTGCTGCGCATGCGGGCATGCACGACCGTCTGGATGCGCTGGCTCTGTTTGTTGTGCGGCACGTCCGAGCACAGCGATATCCAGGCATGGCAAATCTCCTGCTGGAACACAGGCGCCGCGAAATTGCCGACAATGATGGCGTAAAGCCGCTCCAGCGGGGTTTCGGCGTGGCGGAGCAGTTCGGTGACGCAATCGCGCAGAACGGTATTGGCCTTGCGCTGCACGCCCTCAAACAGCGCGTCCTTATCCTTGAAATGGTGCAGAACGACGCCTTTTGACACGCCCGCAATCTTGGCCACACGGTCCAGCGTAGTGCCGCGAATACCGTGCAGGACCAGCGCATCAAAGGCGGCCTGCGACAGTTCTGCCCGTCTGATTTCCCGGATGGATTGCCGTGCCATGAAACTGCCGCCTTGCTGAGCGCCCATCCTATCGCGGCGGCCTGCACCTCACAAGATTTACCTTTTGACTAAAAAACTGACCATTGGTAAGTAATGCAGACCACTGGCAGGAAAGGAACCATCATGCAGGCCGATTTCATCATTATCGGATCAGGGTCGGCCGGGTCAGCCATGGCGTACCGTCTGTCCGAGGATGGCAAGAACAGCGTGCTGGTGCTGGAATACGGTGGCACCGATGCCGGACCGTTCATCCAGATGCCCGCCGCGCTCAGCTATCCAATGAACATGAAGCGGTATGATTGGGGCTACACCACCCAGCCCGAACCGCACCTGAACGGCCGCCGTCTGGCCGCGCCGCGTGGCAAGGTGGTGGGCGGGTCATCCTCGATCAACGGGATGGTCTATGTGCGCGGCCACGCGTGCGATTTCGATCATTGGGAGGCTAGCGGCGCCGCTGGCTGGGGCTTCGCGGACGTCCTGCCCTATTTCAAGCGGATGGAAAACTGGACCGATGGCGGCCACGGCGGCGATCCTGCGTGGCGCGGCACCGATGGGCCGCTGCACGTCACGCGGGGGCCGCGGCACAACCCGCTGTTCGATGTCTTCGTTCAGGCAGGTCGGCAAGCGGGATATGAGATGACCGACGACTACAACGGCGAAAAACAGGAGGGCTTCGGCCCGATGGAGCAGACCGTCTACAAGGGCCGCCGCTGGTCCGCCGCCAATGCCTATCTGCGCCCTGCATTGAAGCGCCCGAATTGCGACATGCTGCGCTGTTTCGTGCGGCGCGTCATCATCGAAGAGGGGCGCGCGACCGGTGTCGAGATCGAGCGGAGCGGCAAGATCGAGATCATCACAGCCAATCGCGAGGTCGTGCTGGCCGCCTCCGCCTTCAATTCGCCGAAGATTCTGATGCTGTCGGGCATCGGCCCGGCTGCGCACCTGACGGACCACGGCATTGATGTGATTGCGGACCGGCCCGGTGTCGGCGGCAACCTGCAGGACCACTTGGAGCTTTATATCCAGCAGGCCTGCACCCAGCCGATCACGCTCTACAAGCATTGGAACCTGTGGTCCAAGGGGATGATCGGCGCGCAGTGGCTGTTTGGCAAAAGAGGCCTTGGTGCGTCGAACCAGTTCGAAAGCGCGGCGTTCCTGCGGTCGAAACCGGGCGTCGAATACCCCGACATCCAGTATCATTTCCTGCCCATGGCCGTGCGTTATGACGGACAGGCCGCCGCCGAGGGGCACGGGTTTCAGGCGCATGTCGGGCCGATGCGATCAGCCTCGCGCGGGCGGGTCAGTCTGACATCAAGCGATCCGATGGCGGCGCCGGAGATTGCGTTCAATTACATGGCGCAGGAGTCGGACTGGGAGGATTTCCGCCGCTGCATCCGCCTGACGCGCGAGATTTTCGGGCAGGCGGCGTTCGATCCCTACCGCGGCAAGGAAATTCAGCCGGGCGAGGAAATGCAGACCGACGACGAATTGAATGCCTTCATAGCCGAGCACGCCGAAAGCGCCTATCATCCCTGCGGCACCTGCAAGATGGGCGCGGTGGATGACCCGGACGCTGTGGTTGACCCCGAATGCCGGGTGATCGGCGTTGAGGGCCTGCGCGTCGCCGACAGTTCGATCTTTCCGCGCATCACCAATGGCAATCTGAACGGCCCCAGCATCATGGTCGGCGAAAAGGCGTCGGATATGATCCTGGGCCGCGATCCACTGCCTGCATCAAATCAACGGCCCTGGATCCATCCCGCGTGGCGCGAGTCGGTCAAGGCCGCCGAAGTGGCCTAGTCCTTGCCACCCTTGGGTGCGCCGCGCGGCTTGCCAAACGGTTTGCCAGCAGGTTTACCGCCGGGTTTGCCAAAGGGTTTCGCACCCGGTTTGGCGCCCGCCTTGCCAAAGGGCTTGCCAGCGGCAGCGACCGGCTTGCTGCTGTACCCCTCGGCTGCCTTGGCGGCGGCGCGAGCGCGGTTTTTCTTGCTGGAGGGTTTTCCGACCGGCGTCGTATCCTTGGTATAGCTGCCCGGCTTGCCTTTGAATTTGGGCTTGGGCGCGGCATCTGTCACGGCGCCGTCGCGGGTGAAGTCGGGCTTGGGACCTTTGGCAAAGCGCGATTTGGACGGCGCATGGGACGGCGCGCCAGCCTTGGGCTTTTTGGCGCGCGGCGCGGGCGCGTCGTCATATTGCACCGGTGCGCTGCTTTTCGGCGCGGCAGGCTGTTCGGCGCGCGGCAGGATGGCCGGCAGGTCATCCAGTTGACTGGCAGGCGGCGGGCCTTTGCGCGCTGGCTTCTTCCATTCCGGCTTGGGGCCGGTCCGGGGCTTTCCCGCAGGCCGCTGGGCGATTGCCGGGGGCTGCGACAGTTCCGCCACCTCGGCGCCGTCCTCGACCCGCATGTTGGTACCGATCGACGCCTTGAAGCCGGCGGCAGACGCCTTGCGCATCTCGACATAGCTTTCGGTATCGCCGATGCGGATCGCTCCGATATCGTCGCGCGTGATCCCCCCGGCCTTGCACAGCATCGGCAGCAGGCGGCGCGGCTCGGCGCCCTTGGCGCGCCCGCCAGAAACCGAGAACCAGACCGACGGGCCAAAGGCGGCGCGAGGGCTGGGTTTTTCGCCCGGGTCGCCCAAATCTTCGGGCGCGGAATGGCGGCTGTGATACTGGCGCAGATATGCAGCGGCGATTTGTTCGGGCGTAAACCTCTCGGTCAGCTTGGCAATGGCAGGCGCTTCGCTTTCCGTGACTGGCTCAAGCCATGCCTCGTCGTTCATCATGCGCTCTTCGTCCTTGGCCGACACCTCGTCAGCGGAGGGCGCAAGGCCCCAGTCCGCTCGCAGCTTGGCCCAGTTCAGGATACGCTCGGCCTTCTTGCGGGCCACGGGGGGCACGATCAGAACGCTGACGCCCTTGCGGCCCGCGCGGCCCGTGCGGCCCGAGCGGTGCAGCAACGTCTCATGGCTGCCCGGCAGTTCGGCATGCACCACCAGATCAAGGTTCGGCAGGTCGATCCCGCGCGCGGCCACATCAGTCGCCACGCAAACGCGGGCGCGACCGTCGCGCATGGCTTGCAGCGCGTGGGTGCGTTCCGATTGCGTCAACTCGCCCGACAGCGCGACCACGGCAAAACCGCGATTGGACAGGCGCGTCGTCAGCCGCGCGACCATGGCGCGGGTGTTGCAGAACACGATGGCGTTGGGCGATTCGTAATAGCGCAGCACGTTGATGATGGCGTTTTCACCATCGCGCGGCGACACGGCCATCGCGCGGTATTCGATATCGGCATGCTGGCCCTTTTCAGCCGCCGCCGTGCTGACGCGTACGGCATCCTTTTGATAACCCTCCGCCAGCTTGGCGATGGCTGCGGGGACGGTGGCGGAGAATAGCAGCGTCTGCCGTTCGTCCGGCGCCTCGCCCAGAATGAACTCCAGATCCTCGCGGAAACCCAGATCCAGCATCTCGTCCGCCTCGTCCAGCACCACGGCGCGCAGGCTGCCGAGGTCAATCGAGCCGCGCATGATGTGATCGCGCAGACGCCCCGGCGTGGCGACGACGATATGGGCGCCGCGCTGCAACGCGCGCCGCTCATCCCGCATGTCCATGCCGCCGACGCAGGACGCCAGAACGGCATTCGCCCCGGCATAGAGCCATGTCAGCTCGCGTTTCACCTGCAAGGCCAGCTCGCGCGTCGGTGCGATGACCAGCGCCAGCGGCGCTGCGGCACCGTCGAATTTTTCATCATCACCCAAGAGCGTCGGCGCGATGGCCAG
This sequence comes from Roseovarius sp., assembly GCA_048267045.1. Classification (GTDB taxonomy): domain Bacteria; phylum Pseudomonadota; class Alphaproteobacteria; order Rhodobacterales; family Rhodobacteraceae; genus Roseovarius. Next base: position 18,817 of record JBLWYG010000019.1, read on the forward strand.
ACCAAAGCCCAACGTCTTGCCCGATCCGGTCTGGGCCGAGACCAGCATATCAACGCCGGTGAGGTCAGGGTTCGTCACCGCCTCCTGAACAGGTGTGAGGGTGGTGTAACCACGGGCGGCAATGGCATCGGCGAGTGCTGTTTTCACGGATCTGATTTTTCTGCTGTTTCAAGGGCGCGCGCAAAAGGCAGCGGGCGCAAGTCGCGGCCTCTACACCCTATGGGCCGCGATGTATAGTGTCAGCGCGCCGGGACTTGCGCCCCCGTCTCGCCCAGCACGGCATCGAGATAGTGCAGGATCATGTCGACGCCTTCGGTGTCGATGGTCAGAGGCGGGCGGATTTTCAGGATGTTGTCATCCGGCCCTTCGCGCCCCATCAGGATACGGTTCTCGCGCATGCGGTTCATCACATAGGCGGCGACTGCCGTTGCCGGGCTGCGCGCGCGGCGGTTTGTCACCAGTTCGACGCCGACAAACAGGCCCATGCCGCGCACGTCGCCAATGACCTCGTGCCGCGCCATCAGCGCGTTGAGCCCCGCCATCAGGCGCGCGCCCATTGCGGCGGCGTTCTTCGCCAGCCCTTCGTCGTCAACGATGTCCAGCACCGTCTTGCCCACCCGGCAGGACAGGGTCGAGCCGCCGAACGTGGAAAAGAACTCAGGCCCCTGCGCAAATGCCTCGGCGATTTTCGGGGTCGTGACAACCACACCCAAGGGATGGCCATTGCCGATAGGTTTGCCCAGCACGACCATGTCCGGGGATGCGCCCAGCGCCTCAAACGCAAAGTAATGCTGGCCCAGCCGCCCCAGTCCCGTCTGCACCTCGTCGGCGATGCACACGCCCCCGGCGGCGCGGATGCGCTTGTAGACCTCGCTCAGGTAACCCGGCGGCGGGATGATCTGGCCGCCGACCGACGGGAAGGTTTCAGCGATGAACCCGGCTACGGTGTGACCGCGTTTATGCAACGCCGCAATCGCGCCCTGCACCTGCGCGGCGTAAAGCCCGCCCGCCTGCGGGTTGTCGCGGCGATGCGGGCCGCGATAATCGTCGGGTAGATCCACCAGCGCGACGTGATCGGGTCGGCCGATGCCGCCCTTAGCGTTGAATTTATAGGCCGAGATGTCAATCGCGCCGGTGGTGTTGCCGTGATAACCGTGATTGGGCGTGACAATACCGCGTCCGCCCGTGGCGGCGCGGGCCAGGCGCAGGGCCAGCTCGTTCGCCTCGCTGCCCGAATTGACGAAGTAGCAGACCGACAGGTGCGGCGGCATCTTCGACAGTATCTTTTCGGCAAATTCCGCCTGCGCGGGGTGCAGATAGCGGGTGTTTGAGTTCATGCGCAGCAACTGATCCGCCACCACCGCCTGAATGCGCGGATGGGCATGGCCGACATGCGGCACATTGTTGTAGGCATCCAGATAGGGGCGCCCCCAATCGTCGAACATGTGATGCCGCCAGCCGCGCAGCAGCATGACAGGATCGCTGTAGCTAAGCTTGAGATTGCCGCCGAAATGCTTTTCCCGCACCGCCAGAACCGCCGCCTTGTCAGGCGGTGTGTAGGCGACCTTGGCATCGGCCAGATTCATCAGCGCGGCGGGATTGGGACAGACGGCGCGCCACAGCTCCGCCTCGTCGGGATCCGCGACGCCGGGCCAGTCATTGCCCATCCCCGCCAGCGTCAGTGCAAGTTGGAAATGCAAGTGAGGCGCCCAGCCGCCGTTGCAGGTGTCGTCACCCAAGGCTGCGAACGCCTCGCCCGGCGCCAGTGTCTGGCCCATGCGCAGATGGGCAAAACTGGCGGGGTCCAGATGCCCGTAGAGCGTGTAAAACTCATCACCCTCGGGAGTGATATGCGCCAATATGACCATGCCGCCGTAATCCAGCGGCGTAGCGCGCTTTTCGGTGAAATGCACGGTCGCGGCCAGAGGCGTGACCACCGCCAGGCCAGCAGGCGCAAAGACGTCGATGCCCAAGTGGAGGGTGCGCCGGTTCGATGCCTTCCACGGCCCCTTGCGGAACGCGGGCGCAGTATAGATCAGGCGCGGCTCTCCGTAATAGCCCAGCCATAGCTGCTCGGGGCCGAAGCTATCCCTCCCGATGATCGCCGCCTCCGGCTGGCTTAGGTGAAATGGGTCGCGCGGCACCGCGCACGCCTCGACAGACAGCGCGCCCATGGGGGCGGCGATCAGATCGCCCTCCATCACGGGGGCAAAGCCGCCGCGCGCACCCTCAAGCCACGCCATCACGCGCGCAGCGGCATCGCTGATCGGCAGGCCGCAAATGGCGCGCAGGCGGCAGGCCAGCAGATCGCCTCCGGGCTGCGGACCTTCAAGGAATCGCCACGCAGGCGCCTGAGAGATGGTCACATAGGGATCGTCGGGGTCCGTCTGCGCCATCAGGGTCGAATTGATCACGCTCACCGCCAGTCGCATCTGCAACAGCGGCAGCAACATGTCCAGTTCAGGCCCGGTCAGTGGATTGGTGCGGTGATAGCCACGCACCAGCGCCTCAAGCGCGGCCTCGGGGGCGGGGTGATCCAGCACCACATACGCGGCGGCGATTGCCAGATCACAGATCCGCGGCGCGGCGCACATGTCGCCCATGTCGATCAGGCCGGACACGATTGGACGAGTGCCGTCCAGCGATGCCAATACATTGTAATCGTTGACGTCGTTGTGAATTGCCTGCACCGGCAGCGCGCACAGCGCAGGAGCCAGCGCATCAAACTGTTCGGCGGCACCGCGCAGCAGCATCTGGCGCGCAGGATCGGCGACAACGTCCAGATGGTCCACGATCCAGCCACCCTGCAGCAGGTTCCACTTGAAATCACGGTTCAGATCAGGGTGCGTAAACCCCTCCAGCGCGGCGGCCAAGCGCCCGACCGCCGCACCCAGATCCTCGATCAGCATGGGCGAATGGGGGCGGAAATCAGCGTAGCAAATGCCTGGCAGCGCCTCTTGCAGCCAGACGAGGCGCGGCTGGCCGTCTGTATCCACGGCCTGGATGACCTGCGCGCCGCTCAGTGCCGCAATCGGGCGGGGTAACGGCAAGTCCGGCTCCGCCGCAAGCGCATGGTTCAACGCGCCCACCTGCATGTCTATGAAAGAGGCATCGCAGCCCGGCCGCATGACTTTGAGAATATACGCCCCGCGCGCCGCGACAGCGCGAAAATTCAGGTCGTACTCGCCGTCCAGCCTTGTCAGTCGCGCGTCGATGCCCCATTCGGCTTTCAACAGCTGTTCCCAATTGTCCCGCATGTCACGGCTCCCCGATACTTTGCGGCATTGTTGGAAAATACAGCCCTGAATGACAAGCGCTATCGCCCTACAGCAATTGCATTACCCCCCAACCAACGACCAGCAGGACACCAAGGCCCAGCACCAGCCAACGCTTGGGAATATCCAGATGGGCAATCCGTTCGCCCACCAGCTGCGCGAGGATTGCCAGCCCGAAATATCGCAGGCCACGCGATAGCGCGATCGCGGCGATGAAAACCACGGGGTTGCCGCCCACGGTACCCGCGCCAAGCGTGGCCAATTGCATCGGCACGGGCGAAAAGGACACAAGGAATATGGTCCAGAAGAACCCTTCGCCAGAGAGATCCTGGGATATTTTCCGGAAATCGTCCTCCAATCCGATGGCGTTCAAAACCGGGTGAACGACCGGATCGGCCAGCAAAAAGCTGACGCCATAGAACAATGTGGCGCCCACGATACAACCCAGCCAGATCGCCAGGGCAATTCTGAGCGCCCTGCGAGGGTGACCGACCATGAGCGGAACGACGATCGTTTCCAGCGGGATCGGAACTACCGTGCTTTCGGCGAATGAGAGCGCGGCCAGCCCGCGTTTGTTGCGCGACAGGCGCGATGTCCACTCCTCGCCGGTAGGCACGGATCTGTCTGCACTATCGGGATTTGCGGGCTTCGAGATGGATTGATGATCGATCATGAGCGCAAACGCCCGCCCCGCCACGAAGTTCCCGCGCCTCATCGCCAAGCGCCGCACGACAAGGCCGGACGTCGGCGGGTATTTGGGCAACACTTGGCTGTGCGACACCTGCCGACGGAACCATTTGCTGATACGGCTGGTTGGAAACGCAAACGCGCCACCGGGGCGCAGGCCGGGCCGGGCAACCGCGCCGACGGAAAGCGTGAGGCAGATGACATGATGTTGACCATAGAAACAGATCCCCTCGGGACCAATCTTCAGCGCGCCTATCGCGCGGTGGTACCACAGAAATTGCCTCCCGACATGCAGGAACTGCTGCGCAGGCTTCAGGAACAGGATGAACGCGACGGGTAGCGGCCAGCGGCCAATGGGTGGAACCGTTTGCAAGGCCCGCGCGTTTCTGTCGATGCTGACACGCGCGTCGGCAGGGGGATACATGTTCGCACAAACATCACCGCCAGCGGCCGGGCAGGATGAGGCTGATCGGGGTGCCGGAACCATTGCACAAGACGCAGATAACGTCGACGTCCTGCTCACGGCGGAAGAAGTCTATCCGGCGATGGAGCGGGCGTTTCTTGCCGCCAAGTCGGAAGTTTCGGCCGGATACCGCGTGTTCGACCTCAGCACCAAGCTGCGTAGTGACGAGGGGAAGGCGATTGGCGAAGACTGGTTCGACCTGATTGTTCACGTCCTGCGCAAGGGTGTGAGCATGTTCTTTGTGTTGTCCGACTTCGATCCCGTTCTGGCACCCGGGCTTCACTGCGCATCGTGGAGATCGCGCCGCGCCTTCGTCTCTGCGCGCGAATTGGCCGGACCGTCGGCGCGTCTGACGGTAACTAACGCGGCACATTCGGCACGCGTCGGGATTGCGCCGCGCCTTCTGCTTTGGCCGCAGTTGGTGAAGGAGTTGAACCGGACGGCGAAGAGCCTCAATGAAGCCACCTCATCGCAGCGCGCGCGTCGGCTGGAATGCAGCCCCGGCTTGCGGCCCCTGCTGCGCGAGGCGCCGGATGGCAGATTGTCGGCCCGGCGCTGGCCAGTTCCGCCGCTCGTCCCCGGCACGCATCATCAGAAAATATGCGTCATCGACCGTCAGACCGCTTTCATCGGCGGTCTGGACCTTGATGAGCGGCGCTATGACGACAAGCGTCACGAGCGTGTGCGCGATGAAACCTGGCAAGATGTTCAATTGGTATGCAGCGGCGCGGTCGCCAAGGATGTGCACAGCCATCTGCACGAATTCCTGTCCATCGTCGCCGGACGCGCCAGCCCCACGGCTGAGGGCCGACTGCTGCGAACGCTGTCGCGAAAGCGCAAGACAGACTGGCCGTTCCTTGGGCCGAAGCCGGTGGTGCGCACGCTTGCCGAAGACCATCACCGCCTGATCGGTCGCGCGCGAGAGCTCATCTACCTTGAAACGCAGTTTCTGCGCGACCGGGCGCTGTGCCGGCGGCTGGCACGGGCCGCGCGGACGAATCCGAACCTGACACTGATCGTCGTGATACCCGCCGCACCCGAGACGGTTGCCTTCGATGGCGCGACGGGGTCCGACGCCCGCTATGGCGAATTCCTTCAGGCTAAATGCGTCGCCATGCTGCGCGGCGCCTTTGGCGAACGGTTGACGATCTGCTCGCCTGTGCGGCCCAAGGTTCTGGATACTAATCAGCGTGACACGCTCTGCGGATCGCCCATCATCTACGTCCACTCGAAGGTGTCGCTCTTTGACTGCGACCGCGCCATCGTATCCTCGGCCAACCTGAACGGACGGTCTTTGAACTGGGACACCGAAGCGGGCGTGAAGCTGAACGAACAGGCCCATGTCGCGCAATTGCAAAACCGCATATTCCGCCACTGGCTGGGCGCCGATGCAGGTGCCGAGTTCTTCGATCCCAAAACCGCAGCCGCGCTGTGGGCTGAGCGTTCGCGCCGAAATGCCGAGGTCCCGCCGGAGAAACGCAAGGGGTTCCTCGTGCCATACGACGTGCGCCCTGCCGAAGCCTTCGGCACGCGCCTGCCCTTTATCCCCGAGGCGATGGTGTGACCCACGGCGCGATGTCTGTGATCGCAGCACAGTAGCCCGGCAGAGGCAAAACCGTGGGCATGATGCGCACCCGTGCATATCAGGCTGGATGGCACGGAACAAATGACACACGGGCGGGGTTTCCCTGATCAACCCTGGCAGCAATGCCACTGAAAGGAGCGAACCATGGACCTCGTCCGCATCATAGCCGCTGTTCTTTTGCCGCCCTTGGGCGTGTTCCTTCAGGTGGGTTTGGGAAAACATTTCTGGATCAATATTCTCCTGACGATCCTGGGATACCTGCCCGGCATCATCCACGCGGTTTATATCATCGCTTCCCGCGGACCGGGCCGTGCGACGTCCTGACGGCGCGGCGACTGGCGCGCGACCGGACACCGCCGACGCCGCGATGTCGCCCCTTGCGCGGGATCTGGCGCATGTGGACCGCATGGCGCATCTGCTGGATGCGCGATTCAGGCTGCCCCTGATACCGGTCCGGTTCGGCATTGACAGCATCATCGGTCTGGTGCCGGGCGTCGGCGATGTCCTGACGATTGCGCCGTCTGCCTGGATCATCGCGAAAGGATGGCAGCACGGCGCGCGCAAGCGTGTTTTGCTGCGGATGAGCGCCAACAGCGGCATTGACCTCGTCATCGGGATAATTCCCTTGGTCGGAGACCTCTTTGACATCGGCTACAAGGCCAATCTCAAGAATGCACGTCTGCTGCGGCAGGAACTGGAGCGGTAGCGGACCGGCCTCAGCCGGTCATCGCCCAGTAAAGCGCCAGCAACACAGCAATCGGCACAACAAACCACAGCACGATACGCGCAAGGCTCGCCTTTGGCGCACGCGGTGTTTTCGGCAGCAACTCGGGCGCGTCCTGCGCGCCTGCATCGCCCGGACCTGCACGCACCTCATGCGCCTCATGGGCATCCGGGCTATGGCGCTCTGCGTCCAGATAGGGCTGCGCCGGGTCGTCCCGCGTTTTCTCATCTGACGGATCCGCCACGGCGGACGCGCCGCCGCTTTCGGCGTCCGTCTCGGACGGGGCGGCGGCTGGCTCTGCCTCACGGCGCTTGCGGTGGTCCTGCATGGCCGTCTCGCGCCCGTGCGGAGCGATATCGGGCCCCGCATCGGTGGGCTCGGGGCCTTCGGAACGGGGGTTGCTGTCTGGGGTGTCTTTCACCATGGTGTTGATCCTTTGCCATACCGTGCGCTTGTGCGCTGAGGGTATCACACAAACACCCTGCTGCCTGCGTATGTTCCACCAAGCCGGCGCGACATCTTTCCCGCCCGCGAGAAACCGGGTAGATCTGCGCAAACCAGACATCCGACCGCTTTTGAGGCACGCACATTTGATATCCCGCACCCCTACCCTGCTGACCGTGCTGCTTCTGGCGGGCTGCGACGCATCCTTGACGGAGCGGCGGCAGGAGACGGACCTTGTCCAGACGCTGGCAGAGGCACCGTCCGCCGCCGCACCCGGCACATGCTGGGGCAGACAGGTGACGCCTGCGATGATCGAAACAGTCACGGATCAGATGCTGGAGCCATTGCCGGATCTGCCGCCGGATGACGCTGTCATCACCCGCGGCATCTACAAGGCAGAAACCCATCAGGCCATCGTGCAGGAGCGCAAGGTCACGTGGTTCGAAGTCCCTTGCGCGGATGATCTGACGCCCGATTTTGCGCGCTCGGTGCAACGCGCGCTGGCAGCGCGCGATCTTTATGACGGACCCATCAGCGGCAAGATCGACACGCGGACCCGCGCCGCTATCCAGAGGTTTCAAAAACCAGACGGGCTGGACAGCGGGACCCTGTCAATCGCTGCCGCACGCAAACTGGGGCTGGTCGCGGTGGAGTTGCCAGAGAACTAATGCCAACGCGCGCCTCGGTCGCCCGGTACATCGGGCCGGCTACACCGCAACCTGATCCACGCTCAGCCGAGGGCGCGCGCCACCGCGACGCCGGCGACGGCCGATACGCCCGTCAGCAGGCTGCCCCACGTGAAGTCGGTCGCCACCATACGCCATGTCCAATCCTCGAGCGTTGCAAGATTGGTGAATTCGTACGTTCCGTAGGCCATCGCCCCGATAAGCACGCCCGAGCCAAAGACCCACAGCAGCGATTTGCCGTCCTCCAGCGCTGGCCAACTGACGAACCAGAGCAGGACACCAGCATAGAAAGCGTAGAAGATCACCGCCGGTCCCATGCGCGGGCTGTCGGTCATGATGGCGCCGATATGCTGTTCGAACGTGGGCTTGATAATGTAGCTCAGGCCGATGTAGTCCAGCCCGAGAAACACGACGAGGGTGACGATGTAGAGGATGGCGAGGGTCATGGGCGGCTCCTGCTGATTGGGGCGTGAGGTAAAACCGATCTCAGACGATGCCGCCGTCGATCAGGCGCTTGGCCATGGCGGCGTAGGCCGCGGCGGCTGGCCCGTCCCCGGTGGCGATCGGCACACCGGCATCGCCCGCCAGCCGCGTGTCCAGATCAATCGGCAGCCCGCCAAGGAACGGCACGCCGAGTTTTTCGGCCTCGGCGGCGACCCCGCCATGGCCAAAGATCTGCGCCTCATGGCCACATTCCGGGCACACGTAGGTTGACATGTTTTCGATCATGCCCAGGATCGGCGTTTTCAGCGTGTTGAACATGTCCATCGCCTTGCGCGCGTCCAAAAGGGCCACGTCCTGCGGGGTGGACACGATGATCGCGCCCGACGGCTCGGCCTTTTGGCACAATGTCAGCTGCACATCGCCGGTTCCGGGGGGCAGATCGACGATCAGAACGTCCAGCTCGCCCCATTTCACCTGCGAAATCATCTGCTGCAATGCGCCCATCAACATGGGGCCGCGCCAGATCACGGCCTTGGCCGGGTCCAGCATCAGACCGATCGACATCAGCGTGACGCCGTGGGCAAGCAGCGGCTCGATTATCTTGCCGTCGGGGCTGGCCGGGCGCTTGGAGACGCCCATCATGCGCGGCTGGCTGGGGCCGTAGATATCAGCGTCCAGAAGGCCCACACGCTTGCCCGCGCGCGCCAGCGCGACGGCCAGGTTTGACGAGACCGTCGATTTGCCGACGCCGCCCTTGCCGGAACCGATGGCGATGATCGACTTGACGCTGGCGGGCTTCATCGAGCCTTGCTGCGGTTTGGGATGGCCCCCCACCTTCAGGCTGGGCGGCTCGGCCTGGGGCGGTGCAGGTGCCTTGGCCGACGGGCCGTGCGCTGTAAGCGCGGCGCTTGCCCGGCTGACACCGGCAAGCGCTGCGACAGCCTGCTCGGCGGCGACGCGGACAGGCTCGGACTGGCGGGCGATCTCGGGGCTGGGCGCCTCGATCACAAAGCGGACCTCGCCGCCCTCGACGCTGAGCGCGCGCACCCAGTCGCGCGAGATCAGATCGCCCCCATCCGGGAGTTGAATACGGGCCAGCTCGGCCTCGATGTCCGCGCGCGTGACAGTCATGTCGTCCCTTTCTCATATGCGTTTGCCCATACGTGGCGGTTTTTGGGTGAAGGGCAAGTGTGATCCGGCAAAAGCAAGAAAAACCGTTGGTTTTGGATGACCTTAGGTCAGCGTCACTTATGCAAATGCTGCATAGCGGCATTGCCATTGCGTCCATTGTGCATGCGCAGCAAAGGCGTATGTAAGCGTCAACAACAATTGGTCCATCGCGGCAAACGGCGACGTTGTTTGCAAGTGGACCGACGAAAACGCTGAGGTACATCAAAATGAGCTATGCATCACACGCAAAGGCGACACACGCCACACCGTTCCAGAGCCTTCTGTCCGTTCTGATCGACCTGAAAGGCCGCGTCGCAAAGCGCCGCTCCTACCGCCAGACGGTAAATGCCCTGTCGCAACTGTCGGACCACGAGTTGTCTGATCTCGGCCTGAGCCGCTATTCGATCCACAGCGACGCGTGGCAGGCCGTCTATGGCACACGCCAGCACGGCTGAAACATTTTGTCCGCCACCCGCGGCGGGCACACGGGTTTCGGATATCTTTTCTCCTCCCTGTAGATATCCGAGCTAGCGGCGACCCCTTTTCCTCCTCCCTTGGGGGTCGCCGCCGACAGCCTGCCCCTTTCGGGCTACATGGGAGATACCCCTGAGTATTTTTCCGGATGAACGGCGCAGAACCTGCGCGCAGTGCCTGTGGCCTGCGGCGGGTTTTGAGTATTTTCAGAACGTTGAAATTGCGGGGGCGGGGGTTCAGTTGCCCGGTATGTTCTGCATGTGCCGCGCGCCGCGCGCGTGGGCCAGGGCAATTTGTTTCTGGCGCTCGCGGAACCGCGCCTTGTCGGCGTCTGTGGTCTCATCTGTGCAGTTATGACAGGCGACGCCCTGCTCGTATTCGGCGCGCTGCATGTCGGCGGGCAGGATCGGGCGGCGGCAAGCATGGCAGAGGTGATGCGGGCCTTCGGTCAGGCCATGGCCGACCGACACGCGTCCATCAAAGACAAAGCAGTCACCCTGCCATGTGCTGCCCTCCTGCGGGACCTCTTCGAGATATTTGAGGATGCCGCCCTTCAGGTGATAGACGTCCTCGACCCCCTGGCCCAGCAGGTAGTTTGTCGATTTCTCGCAGCGGATGCCGCCGGTGCAGAACATGGCGATGCGCTTGTTGTGAAACCGGTGCTTGTTCGCCTCCCACCAGGCGGGAAATTCGCGGAAGCTGGCGGTTTCGGGATCAACGGCGCCCTGAAACGTGCCGATGGCGACCTCGTAATCGTTGCGCGTGTCGATGACGGCGACGTCCGGTTGCGTGATCAGGTCGTTCCAATCGGCGGGCGCGACGTAATGCCCCGCGCGGGCACGCGGATCAATGCCGGGCTGGCCCATTGTCACGATCTCGGATTTCAGCCGTACTTTCAGCCTGCCGAAGGGCTGGATGCTGCTGGTGCTTTCCTTGTGTTCCAGATCGGCGCAGCCGGGCCAGGCGCGCAGGTGGGCCAGCACCGTGTCGATCCCCTTGCGGCTGCCCGCGATCGTGCCGTTGATCCCCTCATGCGCCAGGATGAGCGAGCCTGTCACCCCCTCGTCCCGGCACAGCGCGAGAAGGGGCGGTTGCAGCGCCGCCGGATCGGCAAGCGCGGTGAAGTGGTAGAGGGCGGCGACAGTAAACATGCGGCAGGGTTTAGGCCCAACGCGCGCGCCGGGCAAGAGGGGCGTTGTTGACGCGGCGCGGGCGGGCCCCTACCCATGAGCAGAATGGCCGAGGGAGATGAGAATGACCGAAGCGTTGATCGTGATCGACATGCAGAACGATTTTTGCCCCGGCGGCGCGCTGGGTGTGGACGGGGGCGATGCGCTGATCCCCGGCATCAACGCGCGCATGGCGGATTTCGGCGCTGTCGTGCTGACGCAGGACTGGCATCCGGCGGGGCACACGTCGTTTGCCTCCAGCCATCCGGGCGCCAAGCCGATGGATACCATCGAAATGCCCTATGGGGCGCAGATCCTGTGGCCCGATCACTGCGTCCAAGGCAGCCCCGGCGCGCGGTTTCATACCGATCTGAATACCGACCGCGCCGACATGATCCTTCGCAAGGGGTACAACCCGGCGATAGACAGTTATTCGGCGTTTTTCGAGAACGACCATCAAACGCCCACGGGTCTGCACGGCTATCTGCGGACGCGCGGCATCACTGCGGTGACGCTTGTGGGGCTGGCGCTGGATTTCTGCGTCAACTTTTCGGCAGTCGATGCGGCAAAGCTGGGCTATGACGTGCGTGTCGAGGTGGCGCTGTGCCGGGGGATCGATGCGCATGGCTCCATGGACGCCGCGCTGACCGGGATGCGCGAGGCTGGCGCCGCGCTGGTCTAGCTGGTCAGCGGCGCAGCACCCAAACCACTCCGGCAACCGATCCCGCGCCCAGCGCATCGGCCAGCAGATCGGCCCACTCGGCCCCGCGCCCGACAAAGGGCTGGATCACCTCAATCGCCGCACCGAACATGATGACCCCTGCGATCACAGCCCACCCGCGGCGCGGATAGGCCAGACAAAGCGGCAATGCCAACAGGCCGAAGCCGATGAAATGGTAAAGTTTATCAGGGCTGGGCGGGCCAACCGCCGGGCCTGGGGGGCTGAGGGTTAACACGCACAGAACCGCCGCCAGCAACAGGGTCACGAACCAGGCCCAAGGGGTGGGGCGGCGCAGGGTTGACGAGGGATGCATTGATCGGAACTCCGGACTATCAGCGGTCAAGCGACATGTTTTGCCTGCGGGCGGCCTGCATTGCAATGGCCGGCGGCCACGGCACTCGCCAAATCACCGACAGGACATTATACGAGGCGATACGCCGCGAATAACACCCCCTGCGAAAGGCACCCTACATGACGCGCAAGATCTTTGGCACCGACGGAATTCGCGGCACTGCCAACACTTATCCGATGACCGCCGAGATGGCGCTGCGCGTCGGCGCCGCAGCGGGCCGCCACTTTCGCCAGGACGGGCTGAACGGCCACAGGGTGGTGATCGGCAAAGATACGCGCCGCTCGGGCTATATGCTGGAAAATGCGCTGACGGCCGGACTGACCTCGACCGGCATGAACGTGCTGCTGCTGGGGCCGGTGCCGACGCCGGCGGTGGCGTTTCTGACCCGGTCGATGCGGGCCGATCTGGGGATCATGATATCGGCCAGCCACAACCCGCATCACGATAACGGGATCAAATTCTTTGGCCCCGACGGGTTCAAGCTGGATGATGCCTCGGAGGCCGATATCGAGCGGATCATCGCCGGTGACATCCCCCCGGCCAAACCCATAAATATCGGCCGCGCCAAGCGGATCGACGAAGTTCAGGGCCGCTATGTCGAATATGCCAAGACGACGATTCCGCGTGCGACGCGCCTGACCGGGCTGAAGATCGTGGTCGACTGCGCCAATGGCGCCGCCTACAAGGCCGCGCCCGAAGTCCTGTGGGAGTTGGGCGCAGACGTCATCCCGCTGGGCACGTCACCCGACGGCTACAACATCAACCTGGGATGCGGATCGACCTCGCCGCAGGCGGCTGCGGATGCCGTGCGCAGCCATGGCGCCGATCTGGGGATCTGTCTGGACGGGGACGCCGACCGTATCGTGCTGATCGACGAGATGGGGCGCATCACGGACGGCGATCAGATCATGGCGCTGTTTGCCCGGCTCTGGTCCGAGGCGGGCACGTTGGCGGGCGGCACCTTGATCGCGACCGTGATGTCCAATCTAGGGTTGGAACAGTATGTCGAAGGGCTGGGCCTGACCTTGGAACGCACCCCCGTGGGCGACCGCCATGTCGTTGCACGGATGCGCGAGGGCGGCTTTAATCTGGGTGGCGAACAGTCCGGCCATATCGTGATGAGCGATTACGCCACGACCGGCGACGGGCTGATTGCGGGCCTGCAGTTTCTGGCTGCGATGGTGCATAGCGGCCAGCCCGCCAGCAGTCTGCTGCACAGTTTCGAGCCGGTGCCGCAGTTATTGGTGAATGTCGCATTGCGCGCCGGGGCCGCGCCGCTGGGCGATGCGCAGGTGCAGGATGTCATTGCCGCACAGGAAAAGCGGCTGGCCGACAACGGTCGTCTGCTGATCCGCCCCTCGGGGACCGAGCCGCTGATCCGTGTCATGGCCGAATGCGAGGATGAGACGTTGCTGCACGATGTCGTCGATACGATTGCAGATGCGGTACGCAGCGCCGGATAGGTCCCGGGCCAGACCTGTCAGCGCCGCGCGTCCCAACTGCTGGAGGCGTGGCGCCGCGTGTAGAATTCGCCCATTAGGCCGATCATCGTCAGCACGATACCCACGACGATCGGATAGGTGACGTTTGAATTGAACGGCGTATAGTTGACAAAGACAAAGCCGCGCGCCTGGTCGATAGTGTGAAACAGCGGGTTCCAGTCGAACATTCGGACCATGTAGGCCGGCAGCATGTTGGCAACGAACATCTTGCCCGATGCGATCATGTTGGCCCGCTGATAAACAGTGGTAAATGTCGCAACGAACGTGGGAAACCACGGTTTGAGCGCCAGCAGGACCAACCCGACCGCGGCGCCTGTGAACCACGCAAGCAGCAGCATCCCGATGGCGGCGAACGGATACTCCACGTCGAACGGGTGCACGGCGACGTGATACGCGAACAGGATCATCGTCATGGTCAGGACCTGCACGTATAGCGCGCCCAGTGCGGCTGACGTGATGGAAATGGCCGTGGTCATCGGCGCATGTTTCATCATCGGAGAAGACGGCCCCTCGGCCCCTGCGACCGCGCCAAGCGTCTTGATATGGGTGAGGAACAGGAAAATCCCCGACATGAGATACAGAAGGAAATCGCCGCGCACGGCCGCACCGCGCAGACCCAGCACCGAGAACATGACGTAGAACATCCCCAGAAACACCAGCGCCTGGAGGATGTTCAGCCCGATCGCAAGCAGCGCATTACCGTGCGTCTTGCGGACGTCGCGGACAGTGGCATGATACATAAGCTCCAGAATGGAAACCGCTGTTTGCAGCTTCGACCGTTGCTTGACCTGTTGAAACATATCCTCGCTTTCGCGCCGCTCCGGCCATCCTTCTGACACGGATTTCTTGCTGTTCCGTTAGCGACGGACCATAAGGGGCGCGGCCCATTCCCGCAACACTGCGTTGCACCCCAACGCCCGGAGCATTCGATATGGATTACACCCAACTTTCCACAGTGATGCGCCGCCTTGCGCTGGAGGCCGGGGATGCGATCATGCAGATCTACGGACAGGACGATTTCGACGTGAAATCGAAATCCGATGACAGCCCCGTTACTGCGGCTGACGAGGCCGCGGATGCGCTGATCTCGGCAGGGCTGCGCGCGGCGTTCCCCGACGTGCTGCTGGTTACCGAAGAACAGGCCGCGTCCCACACGCAGCGCGCCGATACTTTTCTGATCGTCGATCCGCTGGACGGGACCAAGGAATTCATCAACCGCCGCGGCGATTTCACCGTCAACATCGCCCTTGTCGAAAATGGCGCGCCGACACGCGGCGTAGTCTATGCTCCGGCCAAGGCACGCATGTTCTACACGCAGGCGGATGGAACCGCCGTCGAGGAAACCGGCCCGCTGGACAAGGCGGCGGTCGGCACGGTGACGCAGATCAAGGTGTCATCGCCGAACAACGATGCATTGATGGTGGTCGCATCGAAATCGCATCGCGATCAGGCAACCGAGGATTACATCGCCAAATACGCAGTGAAGGACAGCCGCAGTGCCGGCTCTTCGTTGAAGTTCTGCCTCGTCGCAATGGGTGAGGCCGACATTTACCCGCGCGTCGGACGCACGATGGAATGGGACACCGCCGCCGGGCACGCCGTGCTGGCAGGCGCCGGCGGGCGCGTTGTGCGCTGGGATGACCACACTCCGCTGACATATGGCAAGCAGGGCTACGAAAACCCGTTCTTCATCGCCCATGCGCCCGGCGTCGCGCTGAAAGAGGCGTAAGCAACGCTCGGGGCGACCCCCGCCCATCTCCCATCGGTTGGCGAAAAACTGCGCGGCCTGACGCCGGGCGGTTCAACGTCTGGCACAACTGGGCTACAAGACTGCATAAATGTTAGCATTTTCGCGATACGCTTGATTTCTAATTGCACGAAACCGAAAACAACTCTCTGAGGGAACAGGCCATGCGCACCAAAGTCACCAAAGCAATCTTTCCGGTTGCCGGCATGGGAACCCGTTTCCTGCCCGCCACCAAATCGGTCCCCAAGGAGATCATGACACTGGTCGACCGCCCGCTTGTCCAATACGCCATCGACGAGGCGCGCGCGGCCGGCATCAAGGAGTTCATCTTTGTCACCTCGCGCGGCAAGGGCGCGCTGGAGGATTATTTTGACAACGCTCCCCAGTTGGAGCAGGCGCTGCGCAAAGCGGGCAAGACCGAACTTCTGGAAATCCTGAAATCCACGAACATGGACTCGGGCGAGGTCGCATATATGCGCCAGCACAAGCCGCTGGGTCTGGGACATGCTGTCTGGTGCGCCCGGCGTCTGGTCGGCAACGAGCCGTTTGCCGTCATGCTGCCCGACGACGTGATCGCCGGCGACACACCCTGCCTGCAGCAGATGGTCGAGGCCTTCGAAGAGACCCAAGGCAATATTGTCGCCGCGATGGAAGTGCCCGACGACAAGACATCGTCCTACGGTATTCTCGACATCCAGGAGGCCAGGGGCGATCTGGTGCTGACCAAGGGAATGGTGGAAAAGCCCGCACCCGGCACACAGCCGTCCAATCTGGCCGTCATCGGGCGCTATATCCTGACGCCGACGGTGCTGCAGAAATTGAACAAGAAACAGGTCGGTGCGGGGGGTGAGATTCAGCTGACCGATGCAATCGACGACGCCCGCAACGACGGCGAAGAAGTGTACGGCTATCGGTTCAAGGGGCATCGCTACGATTGCGGATCCAAGGCGGGGTTTCTTCAGGCCACGGTTGCCTTTGCGCTGGCGCGTGAGGACCTGCGTGACGATCTGCGCGAATTCATCCACGAGGTCGTGGCGGCAGACAAAACAGCATTGGAACCTATCTGACGCGGGCCGGATGAGGGTGGGCACCGCGTGAGGCAAACCCCGGAAACGGGCGGGACGGACATGGAATTCGGCGCCAACTTCAGACGTCAGGCGGCAAAGCTGTCCCTCGACTATCGCCTGCGCTGGAAACGGCGGCGCCTGCTGTGGCGTAGCTTTCGCAAGCGTCGGCAACTGGCGCCAGTTGCAGACAGGACCCGCACGATACCGCCCGGCGCCATTCTGGCATTTTCGACCGTCCGGAACGAAGCAATTCGACTGCCGTTTTTTCTCGAGCATTATCGCAAACTCGGCGTCGATCATTTCCTGTTCGTGGACAATGACAGCGCCGACGGCACGCGCGACTATCTTGCCGCGCAGCCCGATGTGTCGCTGTGGCGTACACGGCACAGCTACCGTCTGTCGCGTTTCGGCGTGGATTGGCTGACATGGCTGCAAATGCGCCACGGGCACGGGCACTGGTGCCTGACGGTCGATGCGGACGAGATCCTGATCTACCCCTTTCATGACACGCGCCCCATCCGCGCGCTGACAAGTTGGCTGGACCGGCAAGGCGTTGCATCCTTCGGCACGCTCATGCTGGACCTTTATCCCAAGGGCCGACTGAGCGCGCAGACTTATGCGGCAGGCGACGATCCCCGCAAGACGCTGCAATGGTTCGATGCGGGCAACTATGTGATTCAAAAGCAGGACAAGCTGGAAAACCTGTGGATTCAAGGCGGCCCGCGCGCGCGCGTGTTCTTCGGCGATACGCCGCGCCGCGCGCCGACGATGGGAAAGGTGCCGCTGGTCAAATGGGATCGCCGGTATGCCTATGTCAGTTCGGCTCATACGATCCTGCCCCGCCGACTGAACCGTGTCTATGACGAGGACGGCGGCGAATGGGCCAGCGGCGTTTTGCTGCACACGAAATTCCTGCACATGATCACCGACAAATCGGCCGAGGAAAAACAGCGGCGCGAACATTTCGCCAATTCGTCCTTCTATGATGCATATTACGAAAGTCTCTCGGCCGACCCCGACTTGTGGTGCAATCGGTCGACCCGGTATCGCGGCTGGCGCCACCTCGAAGCGCTGGGCCTCGTGTCGCGGGGGACATGGTTGTGACGCGCGCTATAACAGTTTACCGAAACGCGCCAGCAGCTTATCGTTGCAGCCGCTGGCATAACACCGAGCGGGCCCAAGGCAACAGAACCTTAATCCTCGGTATCTGTGCTGCGTGCGAGGCCGGGATCGGGGATCGACAGACGTGAAGTTCGTGCAATCATACCGCATGCGGCTGCACCGCAAGCATGCCAAGATGCGCGCCGTCCGCAAAGGCCTGACGCTGCGTTCTGTCGCGGATCGCACGGCCCAGATCAAACCCGGCGACGTTCTGTTGTTTTCGACCTTGCGGAACGAGCATGTGCGTCTGCCGTATTTCCTTGAGTATTATCGCCGCTTGGGCGTCGATCATTTCCTGATTGTGGACAACGACAGCAACGATGGCGGCGGCCAATATCTGGCCGACCAGCCTGATGTGTCGCTGTGGCATACCAAATCCAGCTACAAGGGGGCCCGTTTCGGCATGGATTGGCTGAACGGGCTTCAGAGCAGATACGGCCACGATCATTGGACCCTCGTCGTCGATCCGGACGAATTTTTCATCTATCCGTTTTGCGACACACGTCCCATCAAGGCGCTGACCGACTGGCTGGACAGTTCGCACGTCCGTAGCTTTGGCGCGATGCTGCTGGACATGTATCCCAAGGGGCGGCTGGATGCGGTATCCTACAAGCGCGGCCAGAACCCGCTGGAAATCGCCGCCTGGTTCGATCCCGGCAATTACATGATCGAGAAGAACAGTAAATTCGGCAATCTGTGGATACAGGGTGGCCCCCGCGCGCGCGTTTTTTTTTCCAACAAGCCGAAACAGGCACCGGCCCTGAACAAGATACCGCTGGTAAAATGGCATCGCCGCTATGCCTATATCAGCTCAACCCATACACTGCTGCCGCGCGGACTGAACCATGTCTATGACGAATGGGGCGGCGAAGCGGCGAGCGGGATCCTGCTGCACGCCAAGTTCCTAGATACTTTCGCCCGCAAGGCGGAGGAGGAGATCACCCACAAACAGCACTATCGTGCGTCCGTCGAATACAAGGCCTACAGTGAAAAACGGGACAGCCCGCCAGAGCTGTGGTGCAAATGGTCCGAAAAATACATAAACTGGCGCCAATTGGAGATTTTGGGGCTAATGTCCAAGGGGAACTGGGCATGACAGAAAAGGCTTGGACAAGATGAGCGTCGGTATCGTTCTGCTGGTTCACAACGCGCTGGACCGTGCCGAACAGGTCGCGCGGCACTGGTCCGCCGCAGGCTGTCCGCTGGTCATACATGTGGATACATCCGTTCCGAACAAAACATTTCGCACATTTCAGAAAGCCTTGGCAGACCTGCCGGACATCCGCTTTAGTCGGCGCCATCACTGCGAATGGGGAACCTGGAGCCTTGTTGCAGCATCGCAAGGCGCGTCCGAGCTGATGCTGGAGGAATTTCCCGACGTCCGGCATGTCTATCTCGCTTCCGGTTCGTGCCTCCCGCTGCGGCCGGTCCAGGAGTTGATCGACTACCTTGCCGCCCGCCCGCTGACCGATTTCATCGAAAGCGCGACGACAGCCGATGTGCCATGGACGATCGGTGGCCTCGATGTCGAACGGTTTACACTGCGCTTTCCGTTCTCGTGGCGCAGGCAACGCTATCTGTTTGATCTCTACGTCGCGCTCCAGCGACGCACCAGACTGAAACGGCGCATCCCCGATGGCGTTGTCCCGCATATGGGCAGCCAATGGTGGTGCCTGACGCGCCAGACCTTGTCGGCGATCCTGTCCGACCCCGAGCGCGCTGTTCATGACCGCTACTTCTCCAAGGTCTGGATCCCGGACGAAAGCTATTTTCAAACCCTCGCCCGCCGGTATTCCCGCCAAATCGAAAGCCGGTCCCTGACCCTGTCGAAATTCGACCACCAGGGCAAACCGCACATCTTCTACGACGATCACCTGCAATTGCTGCGCCGTTCCGACTGCTTTGTCGCGCGGAAGATCTGGCCGCATGCGACGCGTCTCTACGACGCGTTCCTCACCGATCAAGGCGGCGCGATGAAGCGAAGCGAACCGAACCCGGCCAAGATCGACCGCATCTTCTCCAAGGCGGTAGAGCGGCGCACACGCGGCAGGCGAGGCCTGTACATGCAAAGCCGTTTTCCAGCCGAAACGCGCGAAAAAGGCCTGACATCGTCGAATTATTCCGTATTCCAAGGCTTTTCGACCTTGTTCGAGAACTTCGAACCATGGCTGGCCCGCGCCACCGGTGCGCGGGTTCATGGCCGCATATTTGCCCCCGACCGCGCTGAATTCAGCAACGGCGAGATCGTGATGACTGGCGCGCTTTCGAACAGCGCGGCCTTGCGCGACTATAATCCGCGCGCCTTCCTAACCAGCCTGATCTGGAACACGCGCGGCGAACGCCAATGTTTTCAGTTCAGCCCGGACGACAATCAGGATATCATCTGGGATATTGCCAAGGATCCAAACGCACAGATTTCGGTCATATCGGGTGCGTGGGCAGTGCCATTGTTCAAATCAAACCAGAATTTCTCGGATATCCGCCGCGAGGCCGCGCGGTTGCAGCAGATCGAGTCGAAACATCTGGAAATTCTGCGGTCCGGTTTGACCAAGGCGCGCGTGCGCATCTGGACCATGGCCGAATTCATCGAGGCACCGATGGAGCCGCTTCAAACCATTATCGAGGAGATCGCCCCGCAATCGGCGCAGCGCGGCCTGTCCGAAGCACCGAAAATGGCGGATCTGTCGGGCTTTGGCCAATTTTTGCAAAACCTAAAGAACCAGGGGATGCACCCGTATCTGATGGGCAACTTCCCGGTCGCGGACGATCTGCAGGAACCTCGGATCAACCCGCGCAAACCCTATCTGGTGCGGTAATTCATGCCCCGGTTCGACTATTTCGTGGTCTTGGCAGAAATGCGCACCGGATCGAACCTGCTGGAATCGAACCTGAACGCGTTCCGGAGCTTCGAGTGCCATGGCGAAGCGTTCAATCCTGCCTTCATCGGGCATCCAAACCGTACCGAAATTCTCGGCATTACGCAGGCCATGCGCGAAGGCGATCCCGCGCGCCTGATCGAAACCATCAAGATCGGCTCGACCGGGATGGGCGGATTTCGCCTGTTTCACGACCATGATGCCCGCGCCCTCGAGATTTGCCTCACCGATCCACATTGCGCCAAGATAATTCTCACGCGCAATCCGGCCGAAAGCTATGTCAGCCTGAAGATTGCGCAGGAAACCGGGCAATGGAAGCTCACCAACATCAAACGGCGCAAGGGTGCCAAAGCCATCTTCGAGGCCGAAGAGTTCGAGCAGCACATCACCGAACTTCAGGCGTTTCAGGTGGAGGTTCTGAGCCGCTTGCAGAAAACTGGCCAGACGGCGTTTTACATATCCTACGAGGATTTGAACGATCTCGATGTCATCAACGGACTGGCCCGTTATCTGGGCAGCGAGGAGCGGCTGGAGACATTGGACAGCGCGCTCAAGATCCAGAACCCTCAGCCCTTGGCCGAGAAGGTGGTCAATTTCGACGAGATGACGCAGACGCTAGCCGGGATCGACCGTTTCAACCTGACCCGAACTCCCAATTTCGAGCCGCGCCGCGCCGCCGCCGTGCCGTCGCACATCATCGCCCACCGCGCACCACTACTGTACATGCCGATCAAATCAGGCCCCGAGGCGGAGGTGCAGGCGTGGATGGCCGACCTTGATGGGGTGGCCGTTGCAGATCTGCATACGAAGCTGAATCAGAAAGGCATGCGCCGGTGGATGCGGCAGACAAAGGGACATCGCAGTTTCACCGTGCTGCGCCATCCGGCCGCGCGCGTCCACGCGGCGTTCTGCCAGTGTATCCTGCATCGCGGACCGGGTTCCCTGGGCGAAATTCGCCGCGTTCTGCGCAATTTCCACAAATTGCCCATTCCCGGCCCCGGCCCGGACGAAACCTATGACAGGCGTGCTCATTACCTCGCGTTCACGGCGTTCCTTGATTTCCTCCGCGCCAATCTGCGCGGTCAGACCAGTGTGCGTGTGGATGCCAATTGGGCCACGCAGAGCGCAATCTTGCAAGGTATGGCACAATTCGCGCTGCCAGATGTCATCATCCGCGAGGACGAGATGCAGATGCAGTTGGCTGCGCTGGCACAACAAGCGGGCTATTCTGGCGCGGTGCCTGTCGCGGCGACGCCCGCCGACCAGCCCTATGCACTGGCAGATATCTACGACGACAACATCGAAGCGCGGATCGCCGACATCTATCAGAAGGACTACATCATGTTCGGTTGGGATCGCTGGCGCTAAGCGGCATCAAGCTGCCAGCATGGACTGCGCTTCGGTCATGATCGTGTAGAGCGTGGCAGGATCGGGATTGGCCCGCAGTTTGGCACAGAGTTGCGCATCGCGCAGCGTGCGGGAAACCAGCGCAAGCGCTTTCAAATGCTCGACGCCGGCCTCGCGCGGTGCGAACAATGCAAAAACCAGGTCGACCGGCTGCCGGTCGACCGCGTCAAAATTGATCGGCTTTTCCAGCAATACGAGCGCACCGACCACCCGGTCCACATCGTCCAGCCGGGCATGCGGCAGGGCAACCCCGTGCCCCACTCCTGTCGGGCCCAGGGATTCGCGCTCCTGCAACGCCTCGACTGCGGCCTGCGCATTCACTCCATAAACGGCATGGGCGATATCGCCCAATTCGTGCATGAGACGTTTTTTGCTGGATGCGGCGCCCAGAACGCGCACGGCCCCTCGCTTCAGGATCATGGGAATATCCACTCACTGCTCCGACTGCCAAGTCCGCGTGGGTTCAAGCCCCGCATCACCTGACCTGTTTTACGGATCGATCCACCCGATATTGCCGTCATCACGGCGGTAGACCACGTTAACACCGCTTTTTGCCTCGTTTCGAAACACCAGAACAGGGGCCCCTGCCAGCTCCATCTGCATCACCGCCTCTCCTACGGACAGGGACGGGATCTGCGCCTGCATTTCGGCGACGATGATGGGCTGAAGGCTATCGGGCTCCGATTCCACTCCTTCGGCTTCTGAGGCGAGGATATACGAGGACGCACCAAAAAGTTCAACCGGCTGCGAGCGGTCCTTGTGGTGATCCTTCAGACGGCGCTTGTACCGGCGCAGTTGCTTTTCCATCTTTTCACGGGCCGCATCGAATGCGGCGTAGATTTCATGCGCCCTGCCTGTCGCCTGTGCGGAAAGGCCCGTGGACAGATGAACGATCGCTTCGCACGCATATTCGCTGGCATTTTTGGAAAAGACGACAGTCGCATTCACCGGGCGTTCGGCGTATTTCGCCACCGCCTCACCCAGTTCGGTCCTCACATGAGTCTGCAGGGCTTCGCCAATATCGATCTGCTTGCCAGAGATTTGATAGCGCATGGTGTCTCCTTCAAAAGGCGCACCCACCGCCGGCCCTATAGCGCACTCGCGCCCATCAGGCTGCCAGGAAGGGCTGCTGTAAAATGCCATTTCGTTAACGTTTTCAACACAAATCAATCCTGACAAGCGCCTGAAACGTCAAAATGCCATGCATTGATTGAGGCGTTTTCCGATGCTTTTGTCAATGATGATCGCGGCCGGGCCGCCGAAATCTGCCGTCACTTGTCAGGAAATACGAAAGTTTTCGCCCAAGTAGACGCGGCGCACGTTTTCGTTTTCAACCACTTCGGCGGGAGTGCCCGACATGAGGACTTTCCCATCGTGCAGGATATAGGCGCGATCGACAATTTCCAGCGTTTCGCGCACGTTATGATCGGTGATGAGCACCCCGATGCCGCGCTTTTTCAGGTCGGCGACAAGGTGCCGGATGTCGGCCACGCTGATAGGATCGACCCCGGCAAAGGGTTCATCGAGCAGCAGGTATTTCGGATCCGCCGCCAGGCTGCGCGCGATCTCGACGCGGCGACGTTCACCGCCCGACAAGGCCAGCGCGGGGGCGCGGCGCAGATGCTCGACCGAAAATTCGGACAGCAGCTCTTCCAGACGTTCACGGCGCTTGTGCGGATTCTTGATCGAGATGTCGAGAATCGCCAGGATGTTGTCCTCGACGGAGAGACCGCGAAAGATCGACATTTCCTGCGGCAGATACCCGACGCCCAGTTTTGCCCGGCGATACATCGGAAGGTTGGTGACATCGCGCCCGTCGATGGATACACGGCCGCCTTCGGGATATATCAGCCCGGCGATGGCGTAGAATGTCGTCGTCTTGCCCGACCCGTTCGGACCCAGAAGCGCCGCCACCTCGCCTTGGCGCAGGCGCAGCGAAACGTCGCGGATCACGACCCGTTTCTTGTAGCTTTTGCGCAGGTTTTGCACGATCAGCCCGGATGTATCCGTGTCGCTGCCATCCGCGATATGCAGATCCGGCCTTGTCATTGCGTCGCCTCGGGTTGCAGCACGGTCTTGACCCCGCCTGTCATGCGCGCGGTACCTGCAACCGTATCAACGGCCATCCGGTCGGCCGTCAGCGCGGTACCGCCCTGCACCAGCAGCACGTCGCCCGCCATTTCGATCATGCCCGATTGCACATTGTAATCCGCTTCGCGCGCCTCGGCCGCATCATCGCCGCTGACAAGCGTGACGCCGCCCGTTGCCGACAGCCGCGCAATGCCCGATTGATCCTCAAGATACACCACCAGCACGCGCGGGGCCGACAGGCGCATCTGCCCCTGCCCGATCACCACGTCGCCGGTAAAGACCGCCGTGCCATCGGTCTGGTCGACATCCAGATTTTTCGCCGTCACCTCGACCGGCAAGCCGCTGTCCTGCACGGTGCTGCCAAAGGCAACCTGCATGCCCTGCGCGTGCGCACCCGCGCCGCTCATGGCAACGCAGATAAAAAGTATCGCTTGGATAAAACGCTGCACTTCGGTCAGTCCTTCGGCTTTGCGGGCATGTATATCAGCTTGACCCCATCCGTGAACCGCAAATGTGCGGCACCGGTTTCGGGGTCCGATGTCAGCAACATGCGTCCCGCGCTCAGATCGCCGGGCGGGCCGGTGCCCGTAATTGCGCCCGGCGTTTCGGCATGAAGCGTGCTGAACCGTGTGGTGATACTTTCGGTGCGAATGTCGTATCCTGTCGTCGTCTCAAAGCGCACGTCACCTTCCAGAAGGGCCGTCATTTCAGCCTGATTGGCCGTGCCGCGCTGCGACGTGATATCGACAACGCCGCCGCCGTTCAGCGTGAGTTTGGCCTGCGCCTTCTGGGCAAGCAAAATATCGCGATCCGCCGGATCAGGCCGCACCGATTGGGCGCGAAACGACACTTCCTCGCCGCCCGACGCGACACCGGCGAAACTGGGGTTTGTCGCCCCTTGATCATGCGCGCGCTGCGCAAGATCCACATCCACGATCGGGATCTGATTGTTCAGATCCACCTTGCGCGACAGCAGGAACAGCGTCGACAACAGGCCCAGCGCCACCAGCGGCAGGATGATCTTGGCCCAATTGACCAAGCGCGTGTGGAAATTGTCGCCCCTGCGGATCAATGTGAAAATATATCCTGTTCGGGCCAGCCAGCCAAATCCAGCGCCGCGCGCGTTGGCAGAAAGTCAAAGCAGGCCTGCGCCAGTTCCATCCGTCCTTCGCGGACCAGCCGCGTGTTCAGCTCGTCACGCAGACGATGCAGATAGAGAACATCCGATGCGGCGTAGTCCAGCTGCGCCTTGCTCAACTCCGGCGCGCCCCAGTCCGAGCTTTGCTGTTGCTTGCTGATATCGACGCCCAGAAGCTCCTGAAGCAGGTATTTCAGACCATGACGGTCGGTATAGGTGCGGATCAGTCTGCTAGCGATCTTTGTGCAATAGACGGGCGCCGTGACGGCACCGAATGCGTTCTGCATCGCCGCGATGTCGAACCGGCCAAAGTGAAACAGTTTCAGCACATCGGGATTTGTCAGCATCGCGCAAAGGTTCGGCGCCTCGGTCTGGCCATTGGCGACCTGTACCAGATGCGCATTTCCGTCACCGTCCGACATCTGGATCACGCAGAGCCGGTCGCGATGCGGGTGCAAGCCCATCGTTTCGCAATCAATGGCAACAACCGGTCCCAGATCCAGACCATCCGGCAGATCGCCTTGGTAGAGTGTGTTCGTCATGTCAGTCCCTTCGCGTCTTTGCGCATGGGATATATAGGATCGAAAGAGCGGGCCACTAGTATTTGGCATCGCCGAGGTGTGCAGCGCACAATCCCTGCCACAAAGGCGTTTAGAAACCCTTGAGAACCAAGCCCTCTACCCCTCGCCTTCGACCTTTCCGCGCAGGGCCTTGACGTCGCCGCGCGCTTTCTTGGCCTTGAGACGGCGTTTCTTTGATCCCAGCGTGGGGCCCGTGGGGATTCGGCGCTTGGGTTTTTCAGCAGCCTTGCGGATCAATTCTGCCAGCCGGTCACGCGCGATGTCGCGGTTGCGGGCCTGATGGCGCGTTTCGTCGCATTGAATGATCAGCGTTCCATCCTGCGTCCAGCGGCGTCCGGCCAGGCGCTTCAGCCGCCGTTTGACCGGGTCGGGCAGGTTGGGCGAGCGTTCAGCCTCGAACCTGAGCTCGACCGCGCTGGCGACCTTGTTCACATTCTGCCCGCCAGGACCGCTGGCGCGCACGAACTGTTCGGTCAGTTCCCAGTCCTCGATCGCGATGGTGTCTGTGATGCGCAACATGGTGTCAGTTTATCCCGCCGCGCCGCAAATCGAAAGGGCCGCCCCGATACGGGACGGCCCTCTAGAAGTTTTTCGGAGGCGGGCCGGTTAGGCGCACCAATCAGGTTGGTTCAGATATCCAAGGGCTGCCTCAGATACGATCCCCCCTGGCTGTTCCGACACCTCGCTCCAACACCTCTATAGACACTGGGGCACCTCCTTTCACTGGTTGAACTCAAGAAGGAGCCTGCCAGAATTTTTTGATATGTCAAAACAAAATTTGCTGCGGATCATTGCGACTGCAGAACAGTGACACATTGCTGCGGAAGATCGCTCATCGTCAACTCGCGCTTCGGCTTGGGCTTGGGCGCGTTCGGATCGCGCGGCTTGGGCTTGGGCGGGTTCAGGATGTCGTTCACCCATCTGGCCGCTTCGGCGCAGCCATCGCCGGGCGGCGGCGCCGCCTGATCGACGCAGCCGCGCGCGCCCTTCGGGCAGGCAAGGCGCACGTGGAAATGGTAGTGATGCCCCCACCACGGGCGGATCTTGCGCAGCCAGTCGCGATTGCCTGTCTCGTCGTTGCACATCTGCACCTTGGCTCCGGGAAAGATGAAAATCCGCGCGACGCGCGGATCACTGGCGGCGGCCTTCAATACCTCGTGCTGGCCGCGCGTCCAGCCGCCATTCACATAGGCGCCATTCGCCCGGCGCATCGACACTGCCGACATATTCTCGCGCTCGCGTATCGTCAGGTTCAGGCGCGGCGGCTGCATCAGCCAGATATCCGCGTCCAGCCCCAATTGATGCGAGCGGTGCCCACTCAGCATCGGGCCGCCGCGCGGTTGGCTCATGTCCCCGACATACAGGCCGCTCCAGCCCATGCGCGCGGCTTTGGCCGACAGGCCCGTCACGAACTCCACCAGTTGCGGATGACCCCAGTTGCGGTTGCGCGACAGGCGCATCGCCTGCCATGTCGGCCCGGTTTGCGGCAGTTGCACACTGCCCGATATGCAACCCTTGGCATAGCTGCCAAACGGCGCGGGCGCCTGGCGCGATCCGGTGCGCGCAGCACCGAAAAACTGCTTGGCCGCCTTGCCCTGCATCGACGCGGGAACACTCTGCGCCGCAACGGGCAGTGCCAATGGACAGGTCAGCACAGCGGCGGCGGTGAGGGCTAGCGCCCTGAGACATGCAATCATTCGGCTGAATCTCCCTGAGGTTTTACCCAGACTAGCAGCACCAGCCCGATCAGGAAAAGCCCGATCAGCGGACTGACGCCAATCTGCTGGCTGCCCGTGGCCGCCGTCACGAACCCGATCAGGGCCGGCGCGATAAAGGCCGTCGCCTTGCCTGCCAGTCCGTAGAGGCCAAAGGATTCCGCCATCTGCCCGGGCCGCGCCTGCCGCACCATCATTGTCCGGCTGGCCGACTGTATCATGCCCCCCGCCGCGCCGATCACGGCACCGCAGAGATAGAACAGCACATCC
>JBLWYG010000020.1:0-5107 GCA_048267045.1 Roseovarius sp.
CTTGGCCCGGCAGGGCTGGCAGGTGGCTCCCGCCGCCGTCGCAGATATGGAAATCCGCCCGCGCATCAGATCGTCGCTGTTCCATCTGCGGCTGGAGGCCAAGCATCGCGGGCAATATCAGGACAATCTGCGCCTGCGCCTTGGCCGTATCACCGAGGAAACGCGCGAGACGCTGGAGCAGATGGACGGGACGGGCACGCAGCACCGCCATTTCGCCCGCTGGCGCGGAGAAAAGCCAACCGTCTTTGATGGCACGCGCAAAGTGCTGGGCGCTTCGCTGTTGATCCCGGACGCACCGCTACTCTGACGAGATGCGCTGGCGCTCGCCGCAATTTAAGGTAGAGTACTCCCGGAGAATTCCCAGAGGGCACAGCGCGTGGCAACAGACGATCTGAATGTGTTGGTCATTGGTGGCACAGGCCGCGTGGGCCGTATGCTGCGCCGCCATTGGGACAGCGCGGCGCCGCGCGACATCGTGCTGACCTGGCAATCGCGGGACACCAATCGTGACATCCGGTGGGATGCAGCGAATGGCGCGGCTGCGCTGGCTGCGCATGGCCCGTTTGATCGGGTGCTGGTGCTGGCCGGCGTCACCCCTGCCCAAGATGCGGATCTGGACCAGAACGCCGCGATCGCGCGTGCCGCGATGGCGGCTGCGGCGCAGATGGGGGCGGCACATGTCCTGCTTGCCTCCAGTTCGGCGGTCTACGGCACTGCCCGCACGCGGCCCTACACCGAAGCGGACGAGCCTGATCCCAGCAACCCTTATGGCATGGCCAAACTGGAGGCGGAGCGCGCCGTGCTGGAAGCCCTGAATGGCCCGCCGGCCTGCGCGATGCGCATCGGCAACGTGCTGGGCGCCGACGCGCTGATGCTGAACGCGGCGCGCGCACAGCATGCGGCCCCCGTCACGCTGGACCGCTTCAGGGACGGCAATGGCCCGCTGCGCAGCTATATCGGCCCCGTGACATTTGCGCGGGTGCTGGAGACATTGCTGCACAAAGGGCCGACGCTGCCCGATATATTGAATGTGGCCGCGCCCGCACCCGTCGCCATGCAGACCCTGCTGGAGCTAAGCGGCACCCCCTATGTCACGCGTCCCGCCTCGTCCGATGCCGTGCAGACCATCACACTGGATTGCAGCGCGCTGACCTTGCTGCATCCGTTCGGCAGCGGCGCCGCGACCGCCGGGGCGATGCTGGGAGAGTGGCACGGGGCGCGAGACGCGGCATGACTCCCTTCAAGCGGTTTTTCGACATCATCTCGGCCATCGTGCTGGGCACCGTGCTTTTGCCGTTAATGATCGTCGTGGCAGTCCTGATCCTACTGCGCGACGGGCGGCCCGTTTTCTACGTGGCCGAGCGGATGAATACCCCGACCCAAGCCTTCGGCTTGATCAAGTTCCGCACCATGCGCCCGGCGTCCGGCGACAGCGGCGTATCGGGCGGCGACAAGCACGGCCGCCTGACACGCACCGGCGGCATGCTGCGGACCAAGCGGCTGGATGAGCTGCCGCAGATTCTGAACGTGCTGAAAGGCGATATCAGCCTTGTCGGTCCACGCCCGCCCCTGCGCCTTTATGTGGAGCGGTTTCCAGAGATTTACGCGCGGGTATTGAGATCGCGGCCCGGCATCACCGGCCTCGCCACGCTTTATTTTCACCAGCATGAGGATTACCTGCTTGCCCGCTGCCGCGATGCTGCCGAGACGGACCGGGTCTATGCCGCCCGCTGCGTGCCGCGCAAGGCGTCGATAGATCTGATTTATCAGCGGAACAGATCGTTCTGCTATGACTGGGAAATCATGCTGAAAACAGTGTTCCGCCGCCTGCGCTGAGGCCTCAGAACTCCTCTTTTATGGGGCGTGACAGCAGGCCCTCGACGGCCTCCTTCGGCGCAATATCGCCCGTGATCAGGCGCCGTGTCGCTTGCAGGATCGGGGCGCTCACGCCATGCTCTTCGGCGATGCGACCGGCGATCTGGACCGTCGCCGCACCCTCGGCCAGGGGGCGCCCGGCCAGATCCTCGCCCCGGCCTAGCGCCATGCCATAGCCAAAGTTGCGCGATTGCGGCGATGAGCAGCTCAGCATCAGATCGCCAAAGCCCGACAGGCCCAGATACGTCTCATCCCGCCCGCCCATCGCCGCGCCAAGGCGGCGCAGCTCGACAAAGGCGCGGGTGATCAGCGCGGCCTTGGCGCTTTCGCCAAAGCCAAGGCCGATGACGACGCCAGCGGCGATGGCGTAGACATTTTTCAGCGCGCCGCCCGTTTCGACCCCGGTCATGTCGGCGCTTGCATAGGCGCGAAAACTGTCCGAGCTCAGCGCGCGGCACAGGCTCAGCGCCGCAGCCTCATCCGCCGCTGCCAACGTGACGGCAGTCGGCTTGCCCTGCGCCACGTCGGTGGCAAAGCTGGGACCGGACAGAACCGCCTGGAGATGGTCCGGGCAGATTTCGGCAATGACGCGGCTTAGGGCCAGTCCGGTGCCCAGTTCGATCCCCTTGGCAGTGTTGATCAGCGTCGCGTCCGGCGCGATAAGCGGCGCAAGGCCGGGCAGCGCGGCGCGCAGGCTTTGCGCCGGAATGGCCAGGATGACGATACCTGCGCCATCCAGTGTATCGGGATCGGTCGTGGCCTCGACGGCGTCAGGCAGGACAATATCCGGCAGATAGCGCGGATTGCAGCGGTGGGTGTTCAGCGCCCCGGCCACACCCGCATCGCGGCACAGCAGAACCGCCCGCCGCCCTGCTCGCGCCGCCACGCAGGCCAGCGCGGTGCCCCAGGCGCCCCCGCCGACCACGACCACCGTGTTATCTGTCATGCTGAGTTCCGCCTGCCTTGTGCCCTAGATCGTAATTTACACCCATGCTAACGCCCGCCCCGCACCGCAGCCATGCAAATATCGCTCCCATCCTGTTCCAATGTGTCCCGACCGCACGAGCGCGATGGTCGCGCCGCCCTGCCAGACCGTTCATGACATCCGCACATCCGCACATCCGCACATCCGCGAAAAATCCCAACATTAATATCGCAACGCCACGGTCAACACAGCTGCCGCGACGGAACTTCTCTCAGGCCCGGCAGTTAGCGTCCATCACACATGCGTGAGACGCGCGCGATACGCTGCCCCGGCTTTCGGCTTGACGCCTTCGGGCCGGTTCGTCATGGTTCGCGCCGTCTATAGCTAAGACCTCGCCAAAACCTTGGAAAGGGAGAGAGACATGAAATTCAGCTTTAAACACACGGCCATGGCCAGCGTCGCCAGCGTCGCGATGGTGCTGGGCGCCGCCGCCCACGCCGACGACGCCCGCGTCGCCACCGACCCCAGCTTTGTTCCGTTCGAGATGATGGACCAAGAAACCGGCGAGATGACCGGCTTTGACATGGACATCATCCGCGAAATCGGCACCCGCGCCGGATTTACGCCGAACATCAACACGATGGACTTCAATGGCATCATCCCCGCGCTGCAGACGGGCAACGTGGACATCGCCATCGCCGGTATGACCATCACCGACGAGCGCAAGGAGATTGTCGACTTCTCGGACCCCTATTATGACAGCGGTCTGCAGATACTGGTTGGCACCGACGTCGAGGGCGTCAAGGAGATCGACGATCTGTCCGGCATGAAGATCGGCACCAAGATCGGATCGACCAGCTTTGATTTCCTCACCGATAAATTCGGCGACGACGCCACCATCACGCCCTATCCCGGCTCGGCCGACATGTATATGGCGCTGGTTGGCGGCAGTGTTGATGCGGTGTTCTATGACGCACCGAACGTCGGCTACTTCTCGCAGACCAAGGGCGAAGGCCGGGTCAAGGTTGTCGGCCCCCTCTATGAAGGCCAGCAATACGGTATCGCGTTCCCCAAGGGCAGCGACCGCGTCGCAGCCGTGAACGAGGCGCTCGCCGCCATGCGCGAAGATGGCACCTATGACGAAATCCACGCCAAGTGGTTCGGCAAGGCCGAAGAGTAAAGCGCGCCTGTCGGCACGCATATCTGACACGGCTGCGACATCGCGGCCCTGCCTCCCCGGGGATGCATCTTCGGGGAGGCTTTCACGTCAACGGATATTTTCCTACCGGAGCCTGACTTGTGAATTCATTCCAATTTGACTGGCAGGCGGCGTTCAATTCGATCCCGTATCTGCTCAAAGGCGTGCCCTACACGCTGCTGATCTCGTTCGGCGGCCTCGCCATCGGGTTCCTGATCGGGATATTGTTCGGCCTCATGCGCATCAGCCCCACCGCCTGGCTGCGCTGGCCCGCCATTGCCTATATCGAGATTTTCCGCGGCACGCCCGTTCTGGTGCAGGTGCTGTTCATCTTCTACGGCCTGCCGCAACTGATCGGTGGACCGATTGACGCGCTGACGGCCGGCATTGCGGCCATCGCGGTCAATTCGGGCGCCTACATCTCGGAGGTCGTGCGCGGCGGCGTCCAGTCCATCGAACGCGGTCAGCGCGAGGCCGGCGTATCGCTGGGGCTGTCGCGCATCCAGACCTTTCGCTATATCATCTGGCCGCAGGGGTTTCGGCGGATGATCCCGGCGCTCGGCAATCAGGGTATCATCAGCATCAAGGACACATCGCTGTTCGCGGTGATCGGCGTGGGCGAACTGGTGCGTCAGGGCCAGATCTACATCGCGACAACCTTCAACGCGCTTGAGGTCTATCTGATGGTCGCGCTGATGTACCTGGCGATCACGCTGACATTATCGGTGTTTTTGCGCCTGCTGGAACGCAAGGGGCTGGTCGGACAATGAGCGGGAAAAACATGCAACAAAGCGACGCCAAGCCCATCGTCAAGATGGAGAAGCTGAACAAGCATTTCGGCACCCTTCATGTGCTAAAGGACGTGGATCTGTCGGTGACCCCCGGCGAGGTGGTGGTGATCATCGGCGCCAGCGGCTCGGGCAAATCAACGCTGATCCGCTGCATCAACGGGCTGGAGGAATTCCAGTCCGGCAGCCTCGATGTCGACGGCAAGGAGCTGCTGCCCCATGGCAAGGCGTCCAAAGCGCTGCAGCAGATCCGCACCGAGGTCGGTATGGTGTTTCAGCAATTCAACCTCTTTCCGCACATGACGGTGCTGGACAACGTGA
>JBLWYG010000020.1:5117-46478 GCA_048267045.1 Roseovarius sp.
GCCGCGAGGAGGCGCAGAAAACCGCCCGCCGCCTGCTGGAACGGGTGGGCATTTCCGATCAGGCGGAAAAGCATCCGTCACAGCTGTCCGGCGGGCAACAACAGCGTGTCGCGCTGGCCCGCGCACTGGCGATGGAGCCGCGCCTGATGCTGTTCGACGAGCCGACATCGGCACTGGACCCCGAGATGATCGGCGAGGTGCTCGACGCCATGCGCGAGCTGGCTCGCGAAGGCATGACGATGGTGATCGTCACCCATGAGATGAATTTCGCGCGCGAGGTGGCCGACCGCGTGATCTATATCCACAAGGGCGAAATCGTCGAGAAGGGCACCCCCGAAGCGGTGTTCGACAACCCCCAGAACGAACGCACGCAGAGCTTCCTCGCGCGGGTACTGACGCACTGAAATGGCCGCGATTGAAACGGATCAGGCCTTGCTGGAAACGGCAGGGCCTTGGTTGCTGTCGCAATAGCTGCTCAGAGCCCACACTCACCGATGTTGCACCCGCAGAATTGGTGATATCCAGGCGCATGAATTCAATATTTTATACCCAATCTAGTCTCTCCAATGATCTAATTTCCCTCGGCATTCGGGAGGGCGATGGACTTTTTATCCATGGCTCGATGCGAGCCATAAGGTCTGTCGTAGGTGGTCCTCGAACAGTCACAGAAACACTTCTGGGGGCGGTAGGTGAAAGCGGACTGATAGGAATGCCCGGTTTCTCTTCAGACGCCTATTTTCCTTCTGATCTTGATCGGTCGAGTCTTAGCCAGAACCAGATTTCTCAAATTGAAGCTGCCGTTCCAGGTTTCAATGCTTCGAAATCACCGACGTCTGGCATGGGGATTATAGCGGAGACCTTCCGAAATTGGCCGGGAACGGAGCGAAGCGATCATCCCGCTGTATCGATCTGTCTCAATGGGTCGAAAGCAAACGACTTTCTCGTTGAACATAGCCGTGCGTGGGCGACTGGTGCGCAGACACCATTGGGAAGACTTCAAGAGCGTAAAGCGATGAAGATTTTGCTGATTGGTGTGGGCTGGAATCGATGTTCAGCGCTTCACACGGCGGAGACCCTCGCAGAACACAGACGAACTAAAACGAGGCGCTTCAAAAACGGGGGCATCGACGCATCATGGATCGAAACACCGGATGTTGCAGACGACATGAACCGACTATTCCCGGCAGTTGGTGAGGCGTTCGAAAAAACAGGGGCTGTTTCTATTGGTGCATTTGGAGCGGCCCAATGCAAGATATGCGACTATCGGCAGCTCATTGAATTCGGGTCTGACTGGATCGACAACGCAAATAAGGAAAGCGGTGACCTCACCTAACAACGCTATCAGACCGAACGGCAACTAAGTCCCGCACAGCCGACATCTAAACGTTCCGTCGCCATCTTCGCAGGGCCGGTGCGTGCTGCCGCGGCAACCATCTTTTTCGCGAGTTGCGAAACAGATCCGGCGTTTCGCTGGGCCCGTCCCAGCCTCTACTTCTCCGGGATCAGACCCCGCGGGTTGAACCGCAGCACCAGCAACAGGACAAGCCCCATCGTGAACAGCCGCATGTGCGCCGCCGAGTCCAGCAGGTGGGTCTTCAGCCAATAGCCATCCGTCATGCCGGACGTGATCACATCCATCAGCAGCCTGCCCATCGGCTCCACCTGAACCCAGAGGAACCAGATCAGGAAACCGCCCAGCACGGCGCCGAAATTGTTGCCCGATCCGCCGACGATCACCATCACCCAGATCAGAAAAGTAAAGCGCAGCGGCTGGTAACTGCTGGGCGTCAACTGCCCGTCCAGGGTGGTCATCATCGCGCCCGCGATGCCGCAGATCGCGCTGCCCAGGATAAAGACCTGCAAATGCCGCTTCTTGACGTCCTTGCCCATCGCCTCGGCGGCGACCTCGTTATCGCGGATCGCACGCAGCATGCGGCCCCAGGGGCTGGCCAGCGCCTTTTGCGCCATCCACAGCAACACCACCAGCACCACCAGAAACAGCAGGGCATACAGCAGTTTGATATAGAGCGTCGAGGCCATCACCGGATCCAGCCCAAGGCCCGCAGCGCGTTCTACGAACCCCGGATCACCCTGAAGGTCGATTTCATACGGCACTGGCCGGGGAATGCCGATCACGTTCTTGACGCCGCGCGACAGCCAGTCCTCGTTCTTCAGCACGGCGATGATGATCTCGGCAATGCCCAGCGTCGCGATCGCCAGATAATCCGAGCGTAGCCCCAGCGCCGTCTTGCCGATCAGCCACGCAGCCCCCGCGGCAAGCACGCCGCCGACCGGCCACGCGATGACCACCGGCAGGCCCAGCCCGCCGAGGTATCCGGTCGCCGCCGGATCAATCGCCTCGATCGCAGCGACGCCCGGGTCCAGCACAGCGCGGACGATAAAGAAGCCGACGACCAGTAGCATGATCATCGCGGCCGTGCGCGGCCAGCCCTTGCGCATCGCGCGGTAGGTCAGCACGGCGCCAGTAATGGTCGCCGCCCCCAGCACCAATGCCAGGATCACGCGCACACCGCCGGCGGCAAATGCCCCTTCAGTGGGCGGCATCGCCACCAGAACCGTCGCCAACCCGCCCAGCGCGACAAAGCCCATCACCCCGATGTTGAAAAGCCCGGCGAAACCCCATTGCAGGTTGACCCCCAGCGCCATGATAGCCGAAATCAACCCCATGTTGAGGATCAGCAAAGCGGCGTTCCAGCTTTGCAGGAAACCGGTCAGCAGGATCAGCACGCCCACAATGGCAAACAGGCCGACGTTTTTCACCATGGCGTTCATACCGACTGCCCCTTGAACAATCCCGTTGGCTTGAACAGCAGCACGATCAGCAGGATCACGAAGCTGACAGCGAATTTGTAATCAGTGCTGAGAAGCTGCACCAACCCGTCCGGCGCGAGGCTGTCGGGCATCATGTAGCCCAGCACCTTTTTCCACGCATAGGTGATCGTCACCTCGGAAAAGGCGATGACAAATCCCCCCGCAATGGCGCCCAGCGGACTGCCCAGACCGCCGACGATAGCGCTGGCAAAGATCGGCAGGAGAAGTTGAAAATAAGTGAACGGCTTGAAGGATTTATCCAGCCCGTAGAGCACGCCGGCAATCGTCGCGAGCGCGGCCACGATGATCCAGGTCAGCATCACCACCCGCTCGGGATTGACCCCCGACAGCAGCGCGAGATCCTCGTTATCGGAATAGGCGCGCATGGATTTGCCCGCGCGGGTGCGGTTCAGGAACCAGAACAGCAGCGCCACCACGACGATGGCCGTCACCAGCGTGATGCCTTGCGTCGATTTGATCGCCAGCCCCTCTTCCAGTCCGGTCATTTCCTTGAAGGTGCGGGCGGAAATCAGGAACCGCTCGCCGTCCAGAAACTGCTGATCGTCTGGCCCGATAATGAAACGGACGATGCCGTTCATGATGAACATCACGCCCATCGACACGATCACCAGGATCACCGGCTTGGCCTTTTTCTCGCGGTAGAACCGATAGACAACGCGGTCAGTGGCCAGCAGCATAAGGACACAGCCAAGGATCCCGACCGGCAGCGCCAGCAGCGCGGTCGGCAGCGGACCCAGACTGACGCCCATGGATTGCAACCCCCACGTCATCAGCACGGTTACCATCGCGCCAAAGGCCATCGTGTCGCCATGGGCAAAGTTGGAAAACCGCAGGATCCCGTAGATCAGGGTCACACCCAGCGCCCCCAGCGCCAGCTGGCTGCCATAGGCAATGCCGGGGACCAGCACATAATTTGCAAGCGCGACGAACGCGTTGAGAAGGTCCATCAGTCAGTCTCTCCGCTGCTGTGGCCGGTGAATTGAAATCGGTGCTGCATTATCATCCCCCAAGGAAGCTCTTGCGCACATCCTCATCCGCCAGCAGATCCTTACCGGTGCCGGAATAAGCGTTGGCGCCCTGCACCAGAACATAGCCCTTGTCCGCGATCTCCAGCGCCTGACGCGCGTTCTGCTCGACCATCAGGATCGGGATGCCGGTGCGCGCCACGTCGATGATGCGGTCAAATAACTCGTCCATGACGATGGGGCTGACGCCGGCCGTCGGCTCGTCCAGCATCAGCAGCTTGGGCTGCGTCATCAGCGCGCGGCCCACCGCCACCTGCTGGCGTTGCCCGCCCGAAAGCTCGCCCGCCGCCTGATACCGCTTGTCACGCAGGATCGGGAACAGATCGTAAATCTGCTCCATCGTGCCAGAATAATCGTCGGTGCGGATGAAGGCTCCCATCTCCAGATTTTCCTCGACGGTCATGGAGGCGAATATGTTGTTGGTCTGGGGCACGAACCCCATGCCCTTGGCCACCCGGTCCTGCGGCGACAGCGCGGTAATATCCTCGCCGTTCAGGCGCACATGGCCGGCCCGCAGATCCAGCATACCAAAGACCGCTTTCATCGCAGTCGACTTGCCCGCGCCGTTCGGGCCGACGATGACCGCGATCTCGCCCCTATCGACGGAAATCGTGCAATCGTGCAGAATATCAGGGCCCTTGCCGTAGCCGCCGGTCATGCCCTCACCGATCAGAAACGGGCCGCCAGGCGCGGCGGGCACAGCGTCTCCGTGCAGGCCAAGCTCCGCCGTGCCGCTGCCACGCGGGTTAGCAATCGACACATCCTTGTTGCCCCGGTCGCCGTAGGGATCGCTGCTCATGCTGGCTCTTGCTCCATGTATTCCGGGCGGCCGATGCGGCTCACGCACTCACCTTGTCGCGGTTCTTGAGGCCGGTTCCCAGATACGCCTCGACCACCTGTTCGTTGGCCTTGATTTGCTCCAGCGTGCCGGTTGCCAGAACGCGGCCCTCGGCCATGCAGATCACCGGGCCGCAGAGCCGGGCGATGAAATCCATGTCATGCTCGATCACGACAAAGGTATAGCCGCGCTCGGCGTTCAGGCGCAGGATCGCGTCACCGATAACGTTCAGAAGGGTGCGGTTCACGCCCGCGCCCACCTCGTCCAGAAACACAATATGCGCGTCGACCATCATCGTGCGCCCTAGTTCCAGCAGCTTTTTCTGCCCGCCCGAAATCTGCCCGGCTTTCTGATCGGCCAGATGCTGAACGGTCAGGAATTCCAGCACCTCGTCGGCCTTGGCGCGCAGCGCGCGTTCCTCGTCCGCGATGCGTTTGCGGCCGAACCATGTGTTCCACAGCCGCTCACCGGTTTGGCCGCCCGGCACCATCATCAGATTTTCGCGGCAGGTCATCGACTGGAACTCATGGGCGATCTGAAAAGTGCGCAGCACGCCCTTGTGAAACAGATCATGCGGCGGCAGGCCGGTGATGTCCTCGCCGCCCATGGTGACGCGGCCCGATGTCGGGCTGTGAACACCGGCGATCACGTTGAACAGCGTCGTCTTGCCCGCGCCGTTCGGGCCGATCAATCCGGTGATCACGCCCTCGTCAAAGGACAGGCTGGCGCCGTCGACGGCGCGGAAGCCGCCAAAATGCTTGTGAAGGTTTTCAACAGCGATCATCGAAATGCCTCTTGCCCCCAAGAAAGCCGCGGCCCGGCAGGTGTTGTATGGCCTTGCACGCTTATAGAAAATTGCGTCCGTTTCGCAACAGCAGGTTCATAGTTTTAACGGCCATAAAACGCAAAACGGCCCGGGCGGATGCCCGGACCGTCATGATTGCGCAACACAAAGGCAATCAGCGGTAGCCGATTGTCTCCATCTTGCCATCCTTCATCTCGATCTCGCGATAGCTGCCGGCGGTTTCGCCATTTCCGACGAACTCGATCGCAGCGGCGCCGACGTAGTCGATTTCGCCGCCTTCTTTCAGGATCTCAAGGGCACGACCCAGATCACCCGGTAGGATTTTCTCGCCCGGTGCGTTGGCCACATCCATCACCCTGTCCTTGTAGTCCGAAGGATCGGCCGACCCGGCTGCCTGCATCGCCAGCAGGATCAGCGCGGCGGCGTCATACGATTCCGCCGAGAACGCGCTGGTGGAGTCGAACCCTGCATCCTTGCTCATCTCGGTGAACCTGTCCGCGCCGTCACCGGGCGCGTTGGGATGCTGGCCGAACGATCCTTCGGTGGCGCTGCCGAAATTGGCCTCCAGGGTCTCGGACACCATACCATCGGGATACATGAACGTATCGAAAGCGCCCGAATCCAGCGCGGCGTTGATAATGCCCGCGCCGCCCTGATCGATATAGCCGACCACGACCAGAACATCGCCCCCGGCGGAGGCCAGCGCGCCCACTTCGGCGGAATAGTCGGCCTTGCCGTCCTCATGCGCAGAGTTCAGCGTGACGGTGCCGCCCGATTGCGTGAATGCCTCGGCAAAACTGTCGGCCAGACCTTTGCCATAGTCATTGTTGGTGTAGGTCACCGCGACGCTGCTGATGCCGCGGTCGTTCAGGATATCGGCCATCACCTGCCCCTGACGCGCGTCCGAGGGCGATGTGCGGAAAAACAGCCCGTTATCCTCGACCGTGCTGAGCGCCGGCGAGGTGGCAGAGGGGGAAATCATCACGACGCCGTTCGGAATGGCCGCGTTTTGCAGCACGGCGCCCGTCTCGCCCGAGCACATGCCGCCAACGATACCCTTGACCCCATCCGAGGTAATAAGCCGTTCGGCCGAAGCCACGGCAAGGCTGGAATCGATGCAGCCGGTGTCGCCCTCAACGGCAACAATCGTCTGGCCGTCCAGGAAATTTCCGGCCGCGTTGATCTGGTCTATCGCCAGTTTCGCCCCCGACGCCATGTTCGGCGACAGGGATTCCAGCGGGCCTGTAAATCCGAACAGGATCCCCAGCTTTACGTCTTCGGCATGAGCCGCGCCGGCCATCAAGGCGGTTGCGGCGGTCGCCATCAGCAGTTTTTTCATGAATCATCTCCCATTAGTTGGAACATAGGTCCGGAGCGGAGCCTAGGCAGAGCGCGCCGGGAAGAAAAGGCCATTCCATGGGAACATAACAGAGAAACCTGCGGACGGACCTGCCCAAGACGCCGCCTGACACTATCAGTCCAACGGCACCAGACAGTTGCGCCATGCCCCGAAGAAGGGACATGGCGCATGTTTGGCGGCAATATCGAAGCGCCCCGAGGCGCGCCGGTGGCTTGATCAGTTCAGGCTGGCGTCGGTCAGGATCTCTTCAAAGGCTTGCTTGGCCTTTTTCGGCATCTTGGCCTCCAGAAAATCGTCAGGCGCGCCTGCGTCCGCGACCTGGATGACCATAACCATGCCCATACCCCGGTGCGGCTTGCATTCCACACCGATCACGCCCTCGGCGGTCAGTTCGACGTCGATCTCTTCGTTGATCTTGCCGGTAAAATCCTCTTGGCCTTCGGGCAGCATGCCCTTGACGCTTTCGGCGTTATGTCCTTTGTCCGTGGGAAGAAACTTGACCGTGTCGCCGACGGCGGCAGAAATGAAGCGAGGCTCGAACACCATGACGCCAGCTTCGCCCTTGTTCAACATCTGGACCTCATGGACCTCGGCCGAGGCGAGCGCGGGCGCGAGCGCCAGCAACGAGGCGGCGGCGATTGTCTTGAAAGTCATACACTTTCCTTTGTTGGTGGGTGGTGTCCGCCGCGACATGCCGCGGCGGGGACGCTTGTCCAAACGTCTGCTGCGCTATTTACGCCGAGTCGCGGGAGGTTTCCATAGGGGCCTCGATCACGAATGTCGCCTCCTGCCCGGTCGACGGTGGGCGCTGCCCCATGTCACCCGGTCGCCCTGGGGCAGGCAATATTGCGTATTGCTCAGGAAACCGCTGCATATGCCCGCCAGCGTCCGGGCAGCAGGCGAAACGCAGGATCGGGGGCGGCAGCCATATGCGGCGTCATGCCGCGCATCTCGGGCTTGTTATCGCCAGCGCCAGCGATGAAGTAGGCGCAACACAGATCGCGATATGGCGGCGTTGCCATCCATGCGGCAGCTGCGCTTGCGGGGCGCAACGCCGCATGTCGCATAGGCCCCCGCAGTACCGGCCGCGCGGTTTCAGTCCGATAGCGCGTGTTGGCGAAGCACCTCCAGCGGCACGATATCCAGCGCACGTTCGTGCGTGGCGGCCAGCCGGATCTTTGGTGCGCAGCCCTCGTCATGGGCCTGTGCAAATCGCGCGGCGCACAGGCACCAGTCGTCGCCCGGCGCCAGCCCGGCAAAGCCGAACTCGGGGCGCGGCGTGCTGAGATCGTTGCCGACATATTTCGAGAACGCCAGAAATTCGGCGGTCATGCGCGCGCAAACGGTGTGGCTGCCCCGGTCCTCGGCGCAGGTATTGCAGTGACCGTCGCGGAAAAATCCGGTGACGGGGTCGGACTGCGAACACGGGCTCAGCGGCCCGCCCAGAACATTGACGGAATCGTCTTTCTGCATCTGCGCCACCCTTTCGTTGCTGATGCCCAGCCTAACATGCGGCGTGCCTTGGACAATAGCTGCGCTCAGCGAAACCTGTCTGCCAGTTTTTGCAGGGCGCTGCGGTTGTCGGGCGTCTGCGGCGCGGTCTCGGCCTGTGGCGGCGGCGCCGCGGATTGGGGCTTGTCCCCGGCGCCGGGCCGCGCACCGCTTGAGGCGCGGGCCGGCGCGATACGCTGCGCGACAGCGTTCTGAAACCGCCCGGTATCGCCCTCTGCGAGATAAGGCGCGCCGTCGCTGACGCCGCGCAGCACATCGTCCAGCCAGTCCTGATCGGCCTTGGCGAAATCACTCAGCACATAGCCGGGCACAGCCTCCTTGCGGCCCGGATGGCCGACACCCATGCGCACGCGGCTGTAATGTGGCCCGATATGCTGATGGATGGAGCGCAGACCGTTGTGGCCTGCATGGCCGCCCCCGTCCTTGACGCGCAGCTTGCCGGGGGCGAGGTCGATTTCGTCATGAAAAACGGTGATATCCGGCGCTTCCAGCTTGTAGAATCGCATCGCCTCGCCGACCGACTGACCGCTGAGGTTCATGAATGTGCCGGGTTTGAGCAGCAGCACCTTGGCGCTGCCCAGCTTCCCCTCGCAAGCATGGCCCTGAAACCGTGCCTTCCATGGGCCAAATCCGTGATCGGCCGCGATCCGGTCCAACGCCATGAAGCCGATATTGTGCCGGTTGCCCGCATATTTCGCGCCGGGATTGCCGAGCCCTGCAAAGATCAGCATGGGGTGCCTCCTGGATTGCCTTCAACTGGGTTTAGGCGGCTGGCCAGCCGGAATCAATGGACCTACCGCTGCATCAAGACACCGGCGTGACGGAGCCGGAACAAAAAACGCGGCCCAGAAAGGCCGCGTTTCCCGAATTCAGCAACAGGTGAAGATCACTCGTCGTCGGTCGGCGGGACGTCTGCGTCCTGCTCGATCGTCGGCACTTCGCCTGCATCGACGTCGTCTTCGTCTTCGTCTTCGGCATCGGATTTCAATGCCGACGGGGCCGATACGTTACAGATCATGAAATCGCGATCCTTGATCACCAGTTCGGCCCCCGCGGGCAGGTCGATGTCCGAGATCGTGATGGTGTCACCGATATTGACCAGCTTGCGCATATCCACGATCAGCGCATCGGGAATGTCGCCTGCAGTCACCAGCAGTTCGACTTCGCCGCGGATCGTCGTCATCACGCCGCCCTTGGTGATGGCCGGGCACTCGTCTTCGTTCTGGAAGTCGATCGGGATGAACAGGTTGATCTTGGTCGTGCGCTTGAGGCGCATCAGGTCCAGATGCGTCGGCAGATCCTTGACCACGTCGCGCTGAACGTCGCGGCAGATGACGCGCACATCCTCCTGGCCTTCGACTTTCAGGTTGAACAGCGTCGACTTGAAACGGCCTTTCTTGAGCCGCTTGAGCAGGACGTTGAACGGAATGTTGATCGGAAGCGGATCGGCCTCACCACCAAAAACGATACCCGGAACCATGCCAGCGCGGCGTGCGGCACGAGCGGCGCCCTTGCCTGTCCCCGTGCGTTCCTGGGCGTGAAGATCAGGAATTTCTCCAGCCATGTGTATTCTCCATCAGATAAGGGCGGGGCTCCTCCAAGGCTGTAGCCCCGCGTGAAGCCGCCCGCATAGAGGAATTGTGCGCCAAGTGGAAGGGGGAATGTCCGCGTCCGGCGATTTCGGCGACTGCCGCCGGGTCCGGGATATCAGACGCTCCGGCACGGGGCGATTAGCCCGGACCGCGCCCTTCCGGCCCGCAATAGGCCCGCTCAACCCGCGCGATGCGCAGTTCATAATGGGAATACCACCGTTCGATCCCGTATTTCTGGGCCACCAGATGCTGCGCCTGACCCTTCCACGCGAGGATGCTGGCCTCATCCGCCCAATAAGACACGGTGATCCCCAGCCGCGCATCATCCCGCGCACTTTCGGCGCCCAGACAGCCCGGTTGCCGCAAGGCCAGATCAAACATCGCATCGCCCATCGCGGCATATCCGGCGTCGTCATCCGCCAGCAGGCTGGTGAAGATCACGGCGTAATATGGCGGCTTCGGCGTCTGCGCAAAACGTCCGGCGGCGGTCATCCGCGGTCCAGAAGCCGCCCCAGCGGCCGACCGCCCAGAACATGCATATGCAGATGCGGCACTTCCTGCGATCCGTGCGGCCCGGCGTTCGAGATGACACGATATCCGCCGTCCGCATCCGCACCGCTCAGATCCGACAGGCGGCAGACCTCATGAATGGCGCGAGTGAAATCGAC
The DNA here is from genome assembly GCA_048267045.1 of Roseovarius sp. Lineage (GTDB taxonomy): Bacteria > Pseudomonadota > Alphaproteobacteria > Rhodobacterales > Rhodobacteraceae > Roseovarius. Next base: position 15,771 of record JBLWYG010000020.1, read on the forward strand.
GATCTCGGCGTCGCTCGCCTCGGCCGCAAAATGATCGTAGCTGACATAGGGCCCCTTGGGGATGACCAGCACATGCACCGGCGCCTGCGGCGTGATGTCCCGGAATGCCAGGCAATGATCCGTCTCCAGCACTGTGTCGTTCGGGATCTCGCCTCGCAGGATTTTGGCAAAGATGTTCTGGTCGTCATAGTCATAGGCCATTGGCTATCCTCAATCTGCAAACAGGTGTTCGGCGCGCGCGATGTCCAGCGCGGTTTCGTTGTCGATGCTCAGAAATTTCGATATCGGCACGGCGTTGTCCTCGGCCTCGACGCCTTGGCGCATGATATAGTGATGCTCGAACTCCGCGTCGCGGATATTGTCGCTTTCATAGGTCGTCTCGCCCCGAATCGTGGGCAAAAGCCGTTCAAGTGTCTCATTCGACGTCTGTTCACCCGCCAGACCAACGCGTTTGGCGTGTCCAAAGAGGAAATCGTTGCTAAATTCGCACTGGATTTCCAGTATCCGGGTGATGGACCTGTCGCCGCAGAAATCCTGAATCAGATCCAGATTGCCGGGGTCCATGCAGACGATCATGCGATCGGTGCCGTGATAGTCGAACAGCATGCGCATAAGCGCCCGGCGATGGCGCGCACGTTTGCCCAGCGTCGCCTGAATTCCTCCCAGATCTGGCAGATCGCTGCTCTCTTCATTGAACAGATATTCTGCCACCGGCACCTTCGTCACCTGGTGGATACGGTGTACCAGTCTCTTGGCCACGTGCCATTTCTTGCACACGATGATCATCAGTTCACGGTGGCGACCCAGCGTGCTTTCTGCCTCCCAGAAGCGCGAGGCGAAACGGCGACCGATCCGCCCGCGACCGGTGAGAAACTTGAACAGGTTCCGTCCCTCGTTCGAAATCTTGAACGTGGCCGTCTCGTCGGTATAGAGGGCGGTCAACCGCGCGCGCAGCTCGGTCGCCTCCGGGCTGATCTTGCGCGCAAAGAGGAAATCCTGCCCCAGCAACAATTCGTAATGATCATTATAGAATGTCTGCGGCATTCCGTAATCGGTGAACATCAGAAATGTCAGCGTGCGAGTTTCAATTTCAGCAGCCGGTATGATGTGACGCACAAGCGTTTGGAAAAACGTCTCATCCGGAATCCATGTCGTGCGGAAAAAGCGCAAAACATCGCGCCGCTCGCGGGTGAAATCCAGAATCCATTCGACCGTGCGGCGGCGCAGGCACCACCACTGACTGCCGATCTGCACCTGAATATCGTCCGGAACATCGCGGCTCAGCCCCAGCTGCCGCTGCAACTGGAATGACGTATCGAACAGCCACTTGTGTTTGCGTTCGTTGAAAAGGTGGCGGTAAATCAGCCGCTCTTCCTTCATTCCGGTCTTGATCCAGTCGCTGTCGAAAAAATCAAAGCTCTCGATGTAATCGACGTCATTCGCATCCAGAAAGTCATGTGCGTATCGGGCCGATTTGATCGCAGCGCAATCGCCCGACAGCATGTAGAAATGGGTGGCGCGCGGAAAGGCGCGCACGGCGGCCTCCACCGCCAGCAGCGTCGCCTGCACGAGCGACCATTCGCCCCAACCGCATTTGATCCGCCTGCGGGCGAAACAGACATTGGGATTACCCGTCAGCGCTGCCTTGATGCGGCGGAAATGATCGGGATTGGCCCGGCCGTCGAAATGGATGGAAACGCAGTCTCCTGCCGCAGTCAGCATTCCGGCCTGCGCAATGATGCCCTCGGGGTCCTTGTGGCACAGAAGTATGTAGGCAATTTTCGCCATTCCGGAAACAGACTAGCCCTTGTTCTGCCGATTGTTTAACGTGATAATCCCGATCACGTGACGATGAAACCGCATTATTCGCGATTTATCACGTCAAAGAACAATAAGTCCTGAAAAGGACACCGAGGCTTGGCGAGGGCAGTGATCATGGGGTTTCCCGGCACATGGATGACGCAAAGTGAAAGCGTGGTCTACCGCGTGGTGCCAAAATGCGCCTGCTCGACCATTGGGCAGATCATGTACTATTCGGACCATGGCGAATTCTTCGACGGCGACATCCATGACGCAAGGGACGGCCTGCACAAATGGGCACTGGACGGCAGCCAGCCGCTGATCACCGCCAACGTCAAGGCGCATCGCTCCTACGCGTTCACCTGCGTGCGCAATCCCTACACCCGCATCCTCAGCAGTTTCTTCGACAAGATCTGCGGCATCCAGCGCAACGGCAAACGCTATCGCGGCAAGCTGGTGCCGCTGCTCGTGCAGAAATACGGGATCGAGGTGGGCGGCGACGATGGCAAGCAGGAGTTCGACCAGATCGCCAGCTTCCGCCGGTTCCTGCTATTCGCGCGCGACACCATCCGCTGGCGTCGCCCGATGGAGCCTGACATCCACTGGTCAGCCATGTCCGGCCATATCGGCACCTATATCGCCAACGGCGGCACGTATGATCGCATCTTCTGGACCGAGGCGTTCAACGACGGCATGCAGGACGTGCTAACCGCGATCCAGACGCCCCATCAGATCGATCTGGCCACGATCCCGCGCTTTAACGAGAGCGAAGGCCACGGCCCCAAACGCGCCCACCCGGTCGAGGATTATTTCGACGATCTGTCGATGCACCTGGTCTTCGAGATCTACAAACAGGATTTCGAGCTGTTCAAATACGATTTTGCCGATCCGTCCAACAAGATGCCCATCGGCGAAATTGACCTGGACGAGGTTCACGCGAAACTGGGCGACTGATCCGCCCGCGGCAGCGCGCTTGGTACGGACAAGATTCGGGTATTTTCACCAAGAAAAGCCGCTAACGCGTTTCGCGAAAAACCTGAATCACAGCTTTTCGCGGAACGCGCACCATACCAGCGTTGCGCGCGTTTCGCCTTTGTCTGATGTCTCAGATTAAAGGCGAAACGCTTTAACCTTTTCTTTACCAACCTTTGGCAATCTCAAACGCGCGGTACAGGCTGGGGAGCCGATGACCGTCCGAGGAAAAGCCGCACCCCGCTACCGGTTTGCATCGCGATCACTGCGAACGACGCCGGAAAACGGGGTGCGCACCTTGGGCTTTTTCTTGGGCCAAATACCCAATCTGGCATCTGCACCGCGCACTATCCACGGCAGCGGCGCGCAGCGGGTCAATCAGAGCAAACCTTCGGCGACGAACAGCGCCCTGATATCGGTCTCGGGACGGGCGCCGTAATGCGAGATCACTTCGGCGGCGGCAATACTGCCCATCCGCCCTGCCACATGCAGCGATCTTCCTGTGGCAAGCCCATAGAGAAAGCCTGCTGCAAACTGATCGCCTGCGCCGGTAGAGTCAACGGGCGCCATACGTGCGACCGGGATGTCGATGCGGTTATCGCCGCGCATGATGATGACGCCCGCGCCCGAACGGGTGCACACGACAAGGCCCGTCTTGGCCGCGGCCTGCGCCAGCGCCGAGTCCAGATCGTCCGCCTGATAGAGCGACAACCACTCATGTTCGTTCCCGATCACGTAGTCGAGGCCACGAATCAGGCTGCGAAAATCGCTTCGGTGCCGATCGACGCAGAACGGATCGCTCAGCGAGATCCCGGCCATTCCGCCCGCGTTACGGCACGCCTCGGCGGCGGCGGCGAGGGCGGCCTTGCCTTTGGGCTTGTCGAAGAGATACCCCTCCAGCAGCAGCAGACCTGCGCCCGAGACCACGCTCTCCGGCACATCCTCGGCGCCCAGTTCGGTCGAGATGCCCAGATAGGTGTTCATGGACCGCTCGCCATCGGGCGAGACAAAAATCATGCAGCGCGAGGTCGGCAATTCGCCCTGCGCCACCGGCGCATTGACGAAATCGGTGCCGACGCGCGTCAGGTCGTCCGCGTAGGCGCGGCCCAGATCGTCATCGCGCACCCGGCCGACAAAGCCGGTCTTCAGCCCCAGCGCGCCGAGGCCTGCGATGGTATTGGCGACCGAGCCGCCGGCCATCTGCACGCGGTTTTCCATGGCCGCATAGAGCGTCTCGCCGCGATCTGCGTCGATCAGTTGCATGACGCCCTTCTCGATGCCCATGCGGGCCAGGAACGCATCGTCGCTGCGGCAGATCACGTCGACCACGGCATTTCCGATGCCGACCGCCTGATATTTACTCATATTGTTTTGTCCTCGTAGGGGCACAGGTCGCGGATCAGGCATGTAGGGCACATCGGCTTGCGCGCCTTGCAGTGATACCGCCCATGCAGGATCAGCCAGTGATGCGCATGCTGTTGAAAATCGGCTGGAATATGATCCTCGAGCGCGCGCTCGACCGCGACAACATCCTTGCCGGGGCAGATGCCGGTGCGGTTGCCGACGCGAAAGATGTGGGTGTCGACCGCCTGCGCGGGCATGTTCCACCACATGTTCAGCACGACATTGGCCGTCTTGCGCCCCACCCCCGGCAGCGATTGCAGCGCCGCGCGCGAATTGGGCACCTCGCCGCCATAGTCACCGATCAGGATCTGGCTCAGCTTGATGACATTCTTGGCCTTCTGGCGGTAAAGGCCGATCGATTTGACATGATCTGTAACGCCGTCCAGCCCCAGATCCAGCATCTTTTGCGGCGTATCGGCGATGCAGAACAGGTCATGCGTGGCGCGGTTGACGCCCGCATCGGTCGCCTGCGCGCTCAGCGCGACGGCCACGACCAGCGTATAGGCATTGGTGTGGTGCAGCTCGCCCTCGGGGTGCGGCTGCGCCTGCTGAAAACGCTCGAAAATGGCGCGGATCGTGTGATAATCGAGTTGTTTGCTCATAGGCCTATCCCTATGGCCCGATTTGCGCCATTGCGCAACATTCGGGTCGCGGCACGTATCACCAAAGCTTAGGTTAAGGAGCAATCGCAAGGAGCCCGCCCCATGACCTCACAGCAAGAGCAAAGCTATCATTTCGGCGTCATGCGCCGCGCGATCGAATTGATCGACGAGGGCGGCGAAGGCATGACGCTGGACCGGCTGGCCGCAGAAATGGGTATGAGTCCCGCGCATTTTCAACGTCTTTTCTCCGCATGGGTCGGCGTGTCACCCAAGCGCTATCAGCAATATCTGACGCTGGGCCATGCCAAGGCTCTGCTGGACAATCGCTGCACGTTGCTGGAGGCGGCGGATGAGGCCGGGCTGTCCGGCACCGGGCGGCTGCACGATCTGTTCCTGCGGTGGGAGGCCATGAGCCCCGGCGACTTCGCCCGCAAGGGGGCCGGGCTGACGGTGCATTGGGGCTGGTTCGACAGCCCCTTCGGCCCGGCGCTGGTCATGGGGACGGACAAGGGGATTTGCGGCATCGGCTTTGCGCCACAGGCGGGCGATGCGGCGGTGATGGCGGATCTGACCGCGCGCTGGCCGAAGGCGGATTTTGTGCAGGCACCCGAGCGGCTACGCCCTTGGGTAGAGGGCGCCTTTGGCGCGCAGGGGCCTGACACCACGCCGCTGCATCTGATGGGCGCGCCTTTCCAGATCAAGGTGTGGGAGGCGCTGCTGACCATCCCGCCCGGCCATGTGACCACCTACAGCCAGATCGCGCACGCCATCGGCCATCCAAAGGCGGTGCGCGCCGTCGGCACCGCCGTCGGGCGCAATCCTATCAGTCTGCTGATCCCCTGCCACCGCGCACTGCGCAGATCCGGCGGGCTTGGCGGCTATCACTGGGGCCTGCCGGTCAAACGCGGCATGCTGGCCTGGGAAAGCGCCCGCGCCGAGGCATAACACGCAAAATTGCGCGGATTGCTGCCGATTTACGCTACTTTCCGTGTTGGGCATCACTGCACGCGCGCCTATAGTCGCGACCAAGCCCGGACCGGTCCGGGCACCTAAACCAGAGGCTAATTCCACCATGATCCGAGCAAAGACACCTTTTCTGATCGCCGCGGGCGCCGCGCTGACACTGACAGCTGCCTGTGACGGGCAAACCATGGGCGGCTTCGGCGGCCCCACCAACAAGACCCAGCAGGGTGCGCTGATCGGCGGCATCGCCGGGGCGGTCACGGGTGCCGCGGCCAGCGACAAATCGGGCAAGGGCGCGCTGATCGGCGGCGCCATCGGCGCACTCGGCGGCGCGGCCATCGGCAACGCTCTGGACAAACAGGAGGCTGAACTGCGCCGCGAGTTGGACAACGAGCGCGTTCAGATCGACAACACCGGCGATCGTCTGATCGTGACCCTGCCGCAGGACATCTTGTTCGCCGTCGACAGCGCCACCGTGAACAGCGGGCTGCGCGGCGATCTGTTGACGGTCGCGGACAGCCTGCAAAACTACCCCGGCAGCTCGGTGCAGGTGGTGGGCCATACCGACAACAGCGGCAGTGCCTCCTACAACCAGCAACTGTCCGAGCGGCGGGCGAACGCCGTTGCCGACGTGTTGCGGGATGGCGGCGTCGCCTACAACCGTATCAACGCCTATGGCCGGGGCGAGGATCAACCCGTCGCATCGAACCTGACGGTCCAGGGCAAGGCACAGAACCGCCGCGTCGAAATCGTGATCCTGCCGAACGCACGCTAGGAACGCGGCGCAAGGCGGCAGTATGTGCCGCCTTGCGTCCACCTCAGAGGGCAGCGCGCTGACTGTTATCACCAGACATTTCCGATCTGGCGACGCCGGTGCACTGGCCCGCCTCATGCACGCATCCATTCACGCCAACACAAATTACAGCCGCTCGCAGCGATGCGCATGGAGTCCTGCCGTCGCGTCATCAACTGAATTCGCGACGCGCGTTTCCGACCGGCGCAAGCTGTGGGTCGCCGAGGATTGCAACGGCGCCCTGACCGGCTTTGTCGAGTTGCTGCCGAACGGCTATATCGATTGCTTTTATTGCCATCCGGCAGGCGAGGGGACCGGATCGGCGCTGTATCGTGCTCTTGAGCTATGGGCGGCGCAAGCTGGAATTGCGCAGCTGCGCGTTGACGCCAGCGAGGCTGCACGACGCTTCTTTTTGCGCCGTGGATTCTACGATGCCGGATGGCAGCAGATCCACCGCAATGGCACCGCGCTGCACAATTACATGATGACGAAGATGCTGGAATGACCGCATGCCGGGCCGGGCCGCGCGCCCTGCTTGCCCTACAGTTTCTTGACCATCACCTGCCTTCACGCTACCCGATTGCCCAGCAGCGCATCATCCCGAAAGGACAGCCAACATGAGCAACCCTTCGCTTCTTATCCTGCCCGGCGACGGGATCGGCCCCGAAGTCATGACCGAAGTGACCAAGGTCATCGACTGGTACGGCGCCAAGCGCGATATGCCGTTTGACATCACGACCGATCTTGTCGGCGGCTGCGCCTATGACAAACACGGCACGCCCCTGCACGACGACACGATGGCCAAGGCTCAGGCGGTCGACGCCGTTCTGCTGGGCGCTGTTGGCGGGCCGAAATATGACAATCTGGAATTCTGCGACAAGCCCGAGCGCGGCCTTCTGCGCCTGCGCAAGGAAATGGACCTCTTTGCCAACCTGCGCCCGGCGCAGTGCTTTGACGCGCTGGCGGATTTTTCGTCCCTGAAGAAAGAGGTCGTCGCGGGGCTCGACATCATGATCGTGCGCGAGCTGACATCCGGCATCTATTTTGGCGAGCCGCGCGGTATCTTCGAGGAAAACGGCGAGCGTGTGGGCATCAACACGCAGCGCTACACCACCTCCGAGATTGACCGCGTCGCACGCGCCGCGTTCGAGCTGGCCCGCCGCCGCGGCAACAAGGTCTGCTCGATGGAGAAAGCCAACGTCATGGAATCGGGCATTCTGTGGCGCGAGGTCGTCACGGCCGTCCACGCCGAAAGCTACGCCGATATCGAGTTGTCGCACATGTATGCCGACGCCGGCGCGATGCAGCTGTGCCGCAATCCCAAGCAGTTCGACGTGATCGTCACCGACAACCTCTTTGGCGATATCCTGTCCGATGCCGCCGCAATGCTGACCGGTAGCCTTGGCATGCTGCCCTCGGCCAGCCTTGGCGCGCCGATGGCGAATGGCAGGCCCAAGGCGCTTTACGAGCCGGTCCACGGCTCGGCGCCCGATATCGCCGGTCAGGGCAAGGCGAATCCTATCGCCTGCATCCTCAGCTTTGCCATGGCGCTGCGCTATTCCTTCGATCAGGGCGACGAGGCGGACCGGCTGGAGCGCGCGGTGGAAACCGTGCTGGCGAACGGCGCCCGCACCCCGGATCTGATGGGCCCCGACGGCGGCACGCCGCTGACGACCGCGCAGATGGGCGATGCGATCATTGCCGCGCTGGACGCCAGCCATTAGGCCATGAGCGGCGCCGGGCACATGCCGGGCGCCGCATTTGAGGGATTGCAAACGCCGCGCCCCTCGTCTATCGGTCGCGCCACGGTCGGGCTGTAGCGCAGCCTGGTAGCGCACCTGCTTCGGGAGCAGGGGGTCGGAGGTTCGAATCCTCTCAGCCCGACCAGTTTTCTAAAAATCGCCCTCAGGCTAAGTATTGAAACCGATGCGCACCCCGCAGGGTTACCGTGGTATCCACCCGTCAACAGGAGTGTCCGACATGAGCAGGGAAGAGTATCTGAATCGCTGCATTGCCCTGGCCGAAGAAGCGCTTGAGGCTGGGGATGCGCCATTTGGGTCCGTCCTTGTCGGGGCAGATGGCGCGGTGCTGCGCGAGGCACGCAACCGGGCGCGTACGGGCGATCCCACGCAGCATCCGGAGTTCGAGCTGGCCCGCTGGGCCGCACAGAACATGTCGCCCGAGGATCGGGCCGCTGCCACGGTCTATACCTCGGGCGAGCATTGTCCGATGTGCTCGGCCGCGCATGGCTGGGCCGGGCTGGGCGCGATCGTGTTCATCCATTCTTCGGGCCAGTTGGCGCAGTGGCGCGCGAAATCCGGTGTGCCTGCCGGTCCGGTGGCGCCGCTTGGCGTCGCGCAAATATGCCCTGAAACACAGGTCGAAGGGCCAATCGCGCCGCTGGACGAAGAAATGCGCCGCCTGCATGCCCGCGATCAGGGCGCCAAGGGGTGACAGCCTAAACCGCAACCAGATGATTGTCCCACATCAGCGCTGTGTGCTGGATGTGCCGCGCATCCACGCCAAGGCGCCACAGATCGCCGGTACCGGACGCCACCAGCAGCCCGCCCTGGCAGGGCGCCACGCCGCAGGCATCCGCAATTTGAGTGCTGGATATATATTGCGAATCTGCGACCGAATAGGTCTGGACCAGCCCGCCGCGCGGCGACGTCACGGCCACTTCGCGCTGCCCAGCCGCAAACGCCACGCTACCGACATAACCCTGCATGGCGCGAATATCCCCGACGGGCGCTGAACAAAGCCTGACCGCGTCGCCGCGTTTGTGCAGGCCGACTAGCGCCGGGCCGTCGTGGTCGCCCTGCCATTGAAGGCCGAAGGCAACGTCGCCGGTGCGGGACAGGGCGATGTGGCGGATCGACCCCTTGTGCATCCGGGGCGGCAGCGCCGCCGTCTCGGCCACGACGCCGCCTTCGATATAGGCCAGGTTGGGCTGCATGACGGGTATGTTCAGCTTCGTCCGGCCCGATGCCGGGTGCGTCTCGATGCCGCCATTGGCGACAACCAGAACGTCATTGCCCGGCATGCGCCTTATCTCATGCGGGCCAACGCCGCCGCTGGCGAACTCGCCCGCGCGCGCGTATCCATTCGCCGCGTCCCAGATCCCGATGACACCGCGCGCGGCCTCATAATCGTTCTCGGTCGTATAGAGCCAGCGGCCATCCAGCGAAAACGCGCCATGGCCGTAGAAATGCCGCCCCTCGGGCGCGGTCAGTTGCGCCGTCTCGCGACCGGCGGCGCAGTCGATGACGACGGCAAAGGTTCCGGGCCGCCGGGCAAAGGCGACAGCCTCGGGGCGGGCGGGGTGCGCGGCAGCGGCGTGGCCCCTGCCCGGCAGCGCGATGCGAAACCGCAGGTCCATGTCTGGCCCGATGCCGCAAAGGGCAAAGCCGCCGCCCGGCAGGCCAGCCGCCGACAGCCACGCCGGCGCACCCGCATCGGCCCATGTCGCCGCAGGAGCCAGCCCCGTCGCCAGGAAACCGGCGACGAATCCCCGTCTGCTGACCATGCGCTCAGTCCCCGTCCAAGGCGTTGAAGCCGGGCGCGACACCCAGCCTCGGCCCCAGATCGTCCCGGACAATTTCGCGTATATAGCCGATGGACTGTTGCAGCGATTCCACACGCAACCGCTTCTGCGGGTCTGCCACCCCAGCAAGCAGCGGATCGTCCAGCGCGGCGGCGTCGGTCATCGCAACCCGGAAGGCGTCTTGCAGCCTCTGGGCCAGGGATGGATCGTGCTGCGCAAGAATGGTGGCCAAATCGGCCAGCGCCTCGAGCGACAGCGCCACGTTGCGCAGGGGCCGGCCAGACCGCCATGCCTCGGCCCGTTTCGGGTGCGGCGCATCGAACGTGCCCAAGGGACGGCCCAGCCGCGTTTCGGCGGTGAATTGCAAGCCGTATGTCAGTGCCTTGAACAGTTCCTGCACCGCCTCCTCCGGGGTGCGGTAGGGGCTGGTCGCGCCGGGATTTTGCATCGCTTCGCCATAGGCATCCTGCCAGTCGACCAGGATATCACGGTCGAGCGCAGCGATATCGGCGGCCATCGCCCGCACCATCTGGCAGCGATACGCAGCATCGCCCAGCGCCTGAATATCGGCGTCATAGAGCAGGAATTCCAGCGCATAATAGCCCCGCGCCGCGATGGAGACATCGGAATAGGCCGCCACGCTTTCCGCCACCGGATCAGAGTCCGCGATCAAGCCCTGCAGGCTGCGCGGTGTCAGCCCGCGTGTGTCGGGCCAGAAGGCCAGCGCAAAGGCCCGGTCGCCGACCTCGCTGGGGCCGAACCGCAGGTGACTGACGGAAATCCAGGCATCAAAAGCATCGCGATAGGCCGCGCGCAAGGCCGGGGAGTCCGGGGCGCAATCGTCATGAGCGGCCTTCGCCAACGCCTTGCCCGTATCCGCCAGGGCCGCATAGCCGGGCAGTATGTGATCGCGGACCGCCTGCCGCACGATGTCGGCAGCGTCTTGGGCGGTGGCGGCGACGGGCAGGATCAGGGCAAGGCAGAGTGCGGTGAAGCGCATGGTTACAGACTTTCCAAGTAAGCGATAAGGGCGGCGCGATCATCGGGCGGCATCGCAACGACACTATCGCGCGCGTCCTGCGCTTCGCCGCCGTGCCACAGAATGGCCTCCAACAGGGATCGTGCCCGCCCGTCATGCAAGAAGTAGGTATGACCGCTGACACGTTGCGTCAGGCCGATACCCCAGAGCGGCGGTGTGCGCCATTCGCGCCCGTTTGCGCGGACCTCGGGGCGGTGATCGGCCAGCCCCTCGCCCATGTCATGCAACAGCATGTCGGTATGCGGCCAGATCAACTGAAAGCTCTGCTCGGGCTGATCGGCCAGCCGGTGCGTGACGAATTTCGGGCGGTGACAGGACGCGCAGCCGGTGTCATGGAACACCTGCTTGCCGCGCAGCACCTCAGGCGCGCCCATGTCACGGCGGGCAGGCACGCCCAGATTGCGGCTGTAGAACGTCACCAGATCAAGGCCCTCAGCGTCGATCTCGAACGCACGGTCATCGCCGCCCCCGTGCGGCGCAGCCTGGCAGGCGTCCTGAATGGTGGTGCATTCGCCAAAAGGATCAGCAAACATTGGATTGGAAATGCCGATGTCGCCGGCAAAGGCGCCCGCGCTCTGCTCGCGCACGGTGGGGCTGCCGGCCTTCAGGCCAAATCGCCCCAGCATCGGCATATCGAATTCGGCGGACCAGACGATATTGGCGCGGCCCGATATGCCGTTCCCGTCCAGATCATCCGGGTCGGCGCCGGCCAGAATATCGGCCGCCGGGATCGCCTCCAACAGGCCCAGCCCGCTCATCTGTGGCGCGACACGTGGGCTGAGCATGGCCTGCGGATGCAGCGGCCCATAGCCCAGATCGGCGGCGGTATAGGTGGGGCTGCGCAGACTGGCCACCTGGCCCCCGGACAGCTCGACAGCACGTTCCTCATAGTCGATCTGCATGCGATATTCGGCCGGAATTCCCGGCAGGGCATGGTCCTGCAACTGCGTGCCATAGGTCGGTTCGGGCGCTGTGCCGAGATAGTCCTCGATCTCGGCGATCTGCGCTGCATCGTCGGGAATCGATACGCGCAGGAACATCGACACCGAGTCGTCATCGCCCCCTTCGGGCGGGTGGCCGCGACCGTCCTTTATGTGGCAGCGCTGGCAGGACCGCGCATTGTAGAGCGGGCCCAGCCCGTCCGACGCCAGCGTCGACGAGGGCGAGGACACCCAGATCTTGCGGAACAGGCCGTTGCCGACCTTGAATTTCAGCTCATCCTCGAAGGTGATGTTGCCGGACGGATCAGAGAACGCATCCGCCGTATTGCGCACGCGCACGGTGGCGGCGCCGGCGGGACGTTCCTCGAACCGTTCGGGTTCGGTGAAATCGGTGGCGGGTTGCGTGACTGCGGCCACCCGGCCCGCCTCCTGTGCCGTGCGAGGGAGGATATTCAGGTGCGGCTCGTCCAACGGGCCGGCCATGACGGGGCCGGCCAGTATCAGTGCCGCCGCGCAAAGGCTACTCTGCCTCATCCATTTTCGACGCGTTAAGCTGCGCATATTTTTCTTCGCCCAGTTTTTCGACGAGATCGAGTTGCGTTTCGAGAAAGTCGATATGCCCCTCTTCGTCGGCCATCAACTCCTCAAAGAGGTTTTTGGACACATAATCGCCCACCCCTTCGCAATATTTGCGCGCCTCGGCGTATAGCGTGCGCGCCTCATGTTCGGCCTCCAGATCGCATTCCAGCGTTTCCTTGGGGGTCTGGCCAATGCGCAGCGAATCCAGCTTTTGCAGGTTGGGATGACCACCAAGGAACAGGATGCGCGCGATGAGCTTGTCGGCGTGATGCATCTCTTCGATGCTTTCCTCGCGGCTTTTCTTGGCCATGTGGCCCAGGCCCCAATCCTCTTGCAGGCGGTAGTGCAGCCAATACTGGCTGACCGCCGTCAGTTCGGCGCGCAGGGCGGTGTTGAGATATTCAATTGCTTTCTTGTCGCCGTTCATCTTGGATTTCCTGTGTTGCTCCGGCCCTGAGGCCGCGAAGTGTCATGGGAATTTGCATGTTATCATTTTTGCGCATGGTAGAAAGGAATAGCGGCATGCACCCCCCGCAATCCGCTGATTTTCCCAGCGCGCGGTACACCTTGCCTGGCGTGATGAGGGCCGACGCATCGGCAGCCCTCATCCAGTCGATTGCGGCGTCGATGTCGTGATTGGTGATGTTGCAGCAATGACAGACAATCATGGCGTGTCTCCTGTGCTGGCCGGGTTTGTTTCATAGATCACTTAGGCGGGGTCACTGAAACACCGCGCCCGGATCATCCAGACTGTCCGATCCTTCAAAGGCGATGCTGCCGACGCCCAGTCCGGTCACGACACGTTCAATCGTGCGGGTCTGGTCGATCAGCCCGTCGACGCCGCCCATCACCAGCGCCTCGCCCGCCGCGTTACCGCGCGCCAGCATCTGGTCGTAGGCAGTTCCGGCCTCGGCGGCGCTCTTGATCCGGCCCAGCGCGCGCATCGTGGTCGAAAGTTTGGTCTGCATCTCGCTATCCAAGGCTGCATCGGTTTCCGCCACCAGCTCGGACAGCGACGGACCGCTGACCATGCTGCCGTCGATGCGCACATATTCACCAAGATAGACGTTCTGGATACCAAGCCCGTCGTAGTAGTGACTGTTATGCGTGTTGTCGGAAAAGCAGTCATGTTCTTCCTCGGGGTCGTTCAGCATCAGGCCCAGACGCATCCGCTCGCCCGCCTGCTCGCCGTAGCTGAGGCTGCCCATGCCGGTCAGGATGGCCGAAATACCCGCGTTCTCATCGCTGGTGACTGCCTCGCGCGCGGCGCCGCCCGCGGCCCATTGTGCGGACATCCAATCCAGATCGCTGATCAACAGATCGGTGGCGGCTGCCAGATACTGACCGCGGCGGTCGCAATTGCCATTGGAGCATTCATCCCCGGCAGCGTAGTCGGTCCATGGCCTGTCACCCGCGCCAGCATCGGTGCCGTTCAGATCCTGACCCCATAGAAGGAACTCGATGGCGTGATACCCGGTGGCGACGTTCGCCTCGACTCCGCCTGCCTCGTGCAGGGTATCAGACAACAGGTCGGGCGTTATCCGGCCCGCGTCAATTTCCTGGCCGGACAGTGTGAAACTGGGATTTGCTATGACATTCAGTGCCTTCAGGTCGTTTTCGTCCGACGCGCCGCCATAACCTGCATCGACATAGTCGATCAGCCCCTCGTCCAGCGGCCATGCGTTCACCTCGCCCTCCCAATCGTCGACGATGGGGTTGCCGAACCGGTACACCTCGGTCTGCTGGTACGGCACGCGCGCTGCAATCCATGCGGCGCGGGCAGCGTGAAGCGTTTTGGCAGAGGGCCCATCCGTCAACGCCGTGACCGCCTCCTTCAAAGTGCGCGCGGCGATGGCGCTGTCCTGATACCCGGCGGCGGCTATATCCGCATAGGTGGACAGCACCTCGGATTTTGTCGCGGCAAAAGAGGGAAGCGTCATCGCAAGGCCAAGGGCGGTCGTGCTGAGAAAGAGACGGGTCATAGGCAATTCAGTCCTTTAGTGAAGTATTTTCGGCGCGGCAGCCCGCCGGGCCATGTCGCGGGGCGCAGCAAGCGCCATGCATTTCAGGGCCAGGCCGCATTCGCAGGCCAGCGAGGCGAATGCCGGCGCCATGTCGGCGCGCACGATCAGCGTCGCCATCAGCAGCGCATCCTCGCGCGCGCCTTCGGCGGCGGCGGCGATAAAATTGGCAAAGCACGATTCGTCCGCGCCAAGGCAGTTGCAGGTGACGTCGTGGCGCATCAGCGGGCGGCGGCAGTGATCGGCGCAAAGCTCCATCAGCGTTTCCCACGCGTCCGATGCGGCCGTGCCGTGATCGGGGCCAAGCGCGGCGGCGAAATCGTCGCGCACAGCCTTACGGCCGCGCGCGCCGTCGCACCACAGGCGCAGATACAACACGGACGCGGCCTCTAGACCTTCCATCTGGGCCAGTTGCCCGACAGGGGCGCCGCCACGGGATTTGGGCCGCGCGCTCATTTCGTAAGGATCAGCTTGCCCGCGCGGGTGATGCGCAGGGTATAGACCTTGTCGTCCAGCACGATACGCGCCTGATTGCCATTCAACACCAGATTCTGCGCGTCGTATGTGGGCACGTTGCCGGGCATCCGTGAAAGCTCGATCGTCTTTGGCTGAAGAGTCATGTCATGGCCTCCCGAAGAACGCGCGTGTGGTCCAGCATCCATTCCAGGCTGACCCCCTCGATACCGCCGATCTCCTGCCATCGCTGCGCCGTCTCGGCGGCCCAAGATGAGGACGTGCCGCAAAAGGCAATCTGCGGCGGATTGGATATGGGGGCATCGTGAGGCAAGGCTGGGGACCGCATTCTGCGTCCTATCTGTCAAAATCCGTCGGCTTCCCCATCCACCTTCTCGGCGCGACCAGGGTGGCTGATAGCATATTCCTGAGTGATTCAGTCGATCATGTCAATCTGACTTTTTTTGTCAGATAAAGTTTTTTCGTTTCCTCACACCGGGACGCGCGGCACGGATGCTTGCGTTTTGCCGCGCTCGTGGCATGGTCAACGGCGCCACCCAATTCCAAGGAGCCGCCCCGATGCCACCGAACAGCTATGTCTCGACGCCCGCATATGACAGCTATGACGTGGTCATCGTTGGCGGCGCGATGATGGGAGCGGCAACCGCGTGGTTCCTGACAGAGCAGACCGATTTTGACGGGCGCATTCTGGTGATCGACCGCGATCCGACCTATGCGAAATGCTCCACCGGGCACACGAATTCATGCATCCGCCAGCAGTTCAGCAGCGCGCTGAATGTGCGGATCTCGCAGTTTGGCGCGGATTTCATCCAGAACCTGCGCCAACACATGGGCGGCGACGACCGCGTGCCGCGGCTGAAAATCCAGAATTATGGTTACATGTATCTTGCAGATACAAATGCGGGCGCAGACGCTCTGCGCGCCAGCCACGCCGTCCAGATCGCCGAGGGCGCCGAAACGCGCCTGCTGACACCCGATCAGATTGCTGCCGAATACCCGTTCTATGCGCTTGACGATATCAAGCTGGGCAGCATCAACACCAAGGATGAGGGCTATTGGGACTATATGGCCGTCTTCGACTGGTGGCGCCGGTCGGCCCGCGAACGCGGCGTGACGTTTCTGGAGGGCGAGGTCGTGGCGATCGAATGCTCGGGGGCCCGTGTGAACAGCGTCACGCTGGCGTCGGGCGCGCGCATCGCCTGCGGCCAGTTGGTCAATGCCTCCGGTCCGCGCGCGGCCCGCACGGCGGCTATGGCGGGCATCGACATACCCGTCGAGCCGCGCAAACGCTATACTTGGACATTTTCAGCGGCCCAGCCGCTGGACCGTGAATTGCCGCTGACGGTCGATCCGTCAGGCGTACATGTCAGGCAGGACAGCAAGGACACCTACATGGCCGGCGCCCACAGCCATATCGACCCGGCTGTCGATCCGGAGGACTTCGAGATGGACCACGGCATCTGGATGGATCATGTCTGGCCCGCCATCGCCACCCGCATCCCGCAATTCGAGGCGATCAAGGTGCTGCGTGAATGGGCCGGACATTACGCAATGAATACCTTGGATCATAACGCCATAACCGGTCCGCATCCCAACCTGACAAATTTCATCTTCCTCAACGGGTTTTCCGGCCATGGCCTGCAACAGGCGCCCGCCATGGGCCGCGGCACGGCGGAATGGCTGACATATGGCGAATATCGCACGCTGGATCTCACGCCATTTCACTTTGACCGGATTGCGGCCGGCAAACCCTATGTCGAGACTGCCATTATCTAACGGCGCGCCGCGATCTCGATCGGAAACATGCAAGGAGGCCGATGGGCCGCTCAAGTCTCGCGCTGAAAAATCACTCGGCACAGGTTTGACCGCCGACGGCTGCGCGGGGTTTCCAAATGGCGCGGCGCGGCCTTGGATTTTGATCCAGGGCCTTAGCAAAGAGTATTGGGTTTGACGGCCGAGCAATGAATGTAGGCGGCTTACCCTTTGCTCAATGTTGCCCAAATGCCACACAAATCCGGAGTTCATTCAAGGGCTTGATCGAGATTAAAGCCGGTCCCCAAATAGCAGAAGATATGTAGTTTCTGTGAATTATCGGAATTGTTGTTTGATTAAAATGAGGTTCAGGAAATGAAGAAACTTCTCATCGCGTTTGCCGCAACAGCGGTTGGTTCCGCAGCTATCGCGGGATCTCCCGAACCGGCTCTGCCGGATCGGGTGGTCATGGCCCCGGCGTTTAACTGGACGGGGGCCTATGCAGGGGCGCAAATCGGCTTCTTGGATAGCGATCTGAGCCTTAACGGGGAAAACCTCAACAACAACAACTTGATGTCTAGTTCGGCAATCGATGCCTCTGGATTGGTCGGCGGGGTTTATGGCGGCTATAACTGGCACCGCGCAGGCAACATGGTGTTCGGCGTCGAGGGCGAGGTTAACTTCAGCGACGCGGACAAATCCGGCCCCGGATTTCCCGGACCGAGCTTCGGGTTTTTGCGCAACGGCATCAAAAGCGAAGTCGACTATACGGCGGCACTGCGTGGCCGCGTGGGCTATGCCATGGATCGGACGTTGCTCTACGTTTCGGCGGGCGTGGCTGTGGCAGACATAAGCCTGGACGGCACGGCCATTGGCGGGTCAGGTCCGTTCAACATAACGGAAACGATGACAGGATGGACGATTGGCGCCGGTGTCGAGCACGCTTTCACGCAAAACTGGGTTGGCCGTCTTGATTATCGCTACTCTGATCTTGGCAGTAATTCCTTTGATTTCGTATCTGGCGGTGGCGATCCGCACCGGTTCAATCTGGATGCGAAAACGCATGAGATAAAGGTTGGCGTTTCATACAAGTTTTAAGGTTTAGAAAAAATCTGTGAAACACGCTGAGGGCTTGCCCAAAGGCAAGCCCGCTTTTCCAGCGGCCTGTTGGTGGCCATCGGGAATAAAAGACCCGTCCAAGAAAGACCTGGCGGCGCGAAAAATATGCGCGCCGCGAAAAAACATCCGCTCCCCTACAGAAAATCAGAAGTCCAGATTCTCCACGTTCAGGGCGTTTTGCTGGATGAACTCGCGGCGCGGCTCGACCACGTCGCCCATCAGTTTGGTAAACAGATCATCGGCCTCGGCAACATCGTCGATCTTGACCTGAAGCAGCGTGCGTGCGTCCGGGTCCAGTGTCGTTTCCCACAGTTGGCTGGGGTTCATCTCGCCCAGGCCTTTGTAGCGTTGCAGGGACAGGCCCTTCGCGCCCTCGGCCAGGATCGCGTCGAGCAGTTCAAGCGGGCCATGGATCATCTGCGTGCGGTCCTTGCGCATCAGCTTGGCAGGCAGATTATAGACATCCTGCAGCGCCTTGGTGAAGCCGCCCGTGCGCTTGGCATCGGCGCCGCGCAGAACAGGACCGTCCAGGGTGCGGACCTCTTCGACGCCGCGCAGGATGCGGGCCAGACGAATGCCGTGATCCTGCGTGATGCGACCCTGCCAGCCACGCTCGTATTCCAGCGCAATCAGGTTCAGACGCTCGGCCACACGGTTTGCGACACCTTGCAGATCGGCCTCCACCGCGCCGGGGGCAAAAGCGCCGGCGATGGCCGCCTGTTCCAGAATGTGACGCGGATAATGGGTCGGAAAGGCCTCCAGCACGCGGCGCAACTGGCGCGCCATGTCGACCACGCGCACCAGATCGGCGCCGGCGATATCCTCGCCGTTGCCCTGACGCAGGGTGACGCCGTCGATGCCCTGCTCGACCAGATATTCCTCCATCGCCGGCTCGTCCTTGAGATACACTTCGGACTTGCCACGCGTCACCTTGTACAGCGGCGGCTGAGCAATATAGAGGTGACCGTTTTCAATGAGTTCCGGCATCTGGCGATAAAAGAACGTCAGCAGCAGCGTGCGGATATGTGCGCCGTCGACGTCGGCGTCAGTCATGATGACAATCTTGTGGTAGCGTAGTTTGTCGATGTTGAATTCGTCTCGACCGATGCCGGTGCCCAGCGCCATGACGAGATTGCCGATCTCCTGACTTCCCAGCATCCGGTCGAAACGCGCGCGCTCGACATTCAAGATCTTGCCTTTGAGAGGCAGAATCGCCTGCGTGCTGCGGTTTCGTCCTGTCTGCGCGCTGCCGCCGGCGCTATCGCCCTCGACGATGAAAACTTCGGTCTTGGCCGGGTCCTTTTCCGAGCAATCCTTGAGCTTGCCTGCCAGAAAGTTGACATCCATCGCCGATTTGCGCCGCGTCAGGTCACGCGCCTTGCGGGCGGCCTCGCGGGCCAGCGCGGCCTCGACGATCTTCGAGGTGATGATCTTGGCCTCGTTAGGGTTCTCCTCGAACCACTCGGCCAGCTTTTCCGACACGAGGTTCTCCACCGCCGGTCGCACTTCGGACGAGACCAGCTTGTCCTTGGTCTGGCTGGAGAATTTCGGATCCGGCACCTTGACCGACAGAACGCAGGTCAGCCCCTCGCGCGCATCGTCGCCGGTAAAGTTGACCTTTTCCTTCTTGGCGATGCCACTGGACTGCGCGTAATTGTTGATTGTTCGCGTCAACGCACCGCGAAAGCCCGCCATATGCGTGCCGCCATCCCGCTGCGGGATGTTGTTGGTAAATGGTAGTACCGTCTCATGGTAGCTGTCGTTCCACCACATCGCGACCTCAACGCCGATATCGTCGCGTTCGCCGCGGATAAAGATCGGATCAGGCAACATTGCCACCTTGTGCCGGTCCAGATACTTGACGAATTCCTTGACGCCGCCATCGTAATGAAGCTCGCTTTCCAACGGCTCTTCGGGCCGCTCGTCCCGCAGAAGGATGCGCACGCCGGAATTCAGGAAAGCCAGCTCGCGCAGACGCTTTTCCAGCGTCTCGAAGCTGTAATTCAGGTTGGAGAACGTGTCGGTCGAGGCCATGAAACGCACCTCGGTGCCCTTGCGGCCGTTAGCAGGGCCGACCACCTCGACATGTCGCACGGTATCGCCGCGCTCGAACCGAGCCAGATGCTCCTTGTCGTGACGCCAGACGCGCAACTCCAGCCAATCGCTCAGCGCATTAACCACGGACACGCCCACGCCGTGCAGACCGCCCGAGACCTTGTAGGAATTGCTGTCGAATTTTCCGCCCGCGTGCAGCTGGGTCATGATGACCTCGGCGGCTGAAACGCCCTCTTCCTCGTGGATCGCCACGGGAATTCCACGTCCGTTGTCGCTGACCGACACGGAGCTGTCGGCGTGGATCGTCACAGTCACGCGGTCGGCATGACCGGCAAGCGCCTCGTCGATGCCGTTATCCACGACCTCATACACCATGTGATGCAGGCCGGACCCGTCATCGGTGTCCCCGATATACATGCCGGGACGCTTGCGGACCGCGTCCAAACCCTTGAGAACCTTGATAGAATCGGCGCCATATTCTTCTGGCTCGACGAGTGCCTCGGACATGCGGATTTTCCTTAGTAATTTTGTTATTTTATAAGGGTTTCAGCAGGGGATGTCACGCATCTATGCGCCGATTTTCGCCCTGCGCTACAGCGCGGTGACATGCGACAGTCCGGCGTCGTCCGTTACCTCGATATGCTGGGCGCGCGCGCCCAATTCCGAGAACAGTTCAGGGCCGGTCCCGGTCATCCAGGCCTGCGCGCCCAGGCCGCAAACCTCGTCGTAAAGCGCGGCACGGCGACCTGCGTCCAGATGAGCGGCGACTTCATCCAGCAGCAAAATGGGAGGTGCGCCAAACGACTTGGACAGCGCCCGTGCATTGGCCAGGATCAGCGATACCAGCAGCGCCTTCTGCTCGCCGGTCGAACAATCGCGCGCCGGTACGCCCTTGGCCGCATAGACGCCGTAAAGATCTGCCCGGTGCGGCCCGACCAATGTGCGCCCCGCCATCAAATCGCGAAACCGGCTTTCGGCAAGCGCGGCACGATAATCAGCCTCGCTGCCAGGCATTTCGCCGTCGGTAGCCGTCAATTCCAGCTCGGCCGCGGGAAAGGCCGTCTCGGCCTCTGCCTGCACACGGTGCAATTCGACCAGCGCTTGCCGCCGCCCGGCGTCGACCTGGGCACCGCTGCGCGCCATCTGCGCCTCCAGCGCCTGGTACCAATGCGCGTCTCGCACCTGGTCCTTCAGCAGGCGATTGCGCTCGCGCATCATCTTGTCAAAATCCAGAACCGCCTCGGCATGACTGGGAATAAAGCTCATCGTGACGCGGTCCAGAAACCGCCGCCGTCCCTCGGCCCCCTCTATCCACAGCCGGTCCATCGACGGCACCAACCACAGAACCCGCGCGATCCGGCCCAGCGCCAGTTGCGCCGCAGCCTTGCCGTCGATTTTGACCTGGCGAGCGCCGCCATCCTCGGCCCAGGTTTCAACCTCGTAAACGCGGGATTGAGAATGCAGGATACCCGACAGTTTCCACCCCAGAGCCTCGGGGCGGCGAACCATCTCCTGTGCCACCGCGCGCCGCAAACCGCGTCCGGGAGAAAACAGGGAAACGGCCTCGATCAGATTGGTCTTGCCCGCACCGTTCGGCCCGTGAATGGCGACAGGCCGCCCGTCCAGCGCCAGTTGCCCAGACTTGTGCGATCGAAAATGCGAAAGATTGAGCGATGACAGATACAGCCCTGTCACTTACCTTCTTTCAATGTTCCGAAAATACTCATACCCAACCTGCATCACACACGCATCGGCATGACGACGTAGACGGCGCTTTCATCATTGCCCTCACGCATCAGCGTCGGATCACCGGCCGAGTTGAACAGGAACACGGCATTTTCGCGGTCTACCTGGCTGGCAATTTCCAGCAGGTATTTCGCGTTGAAGCCGATCTCAAGCCGCTCGTCACCATAGGCGACGGCCAGTTCTTCCTCGGCGGCACCGCTATCGGGCGCGTTGACCGACAGGATCAGACGGTCCTCGTCAAGCGACAGCTTGACCGCGCGGGACCGCTCGCTGCTGACGGTGGCCACACGGTCGACGGCCTGCGCGAATTCGGCGGCGTCCACCTCCATCCGGCGGGTGTTCCCTTGCGGGATGACGCGGGTGTAATCGGGAAACGTGCCGTCGATCACCTTGGATGTCAGCGTTATGTTCGGCGTGGCAAAGCGGATCTTGGTTTCGCTGACCGATACCGCAATCGTCATGTCGTCGTCTTCCAGCAATTTGCGCAATTCGCCGACAGTCTTGCGCGGCACGATCACGCCGGGCATGTCCTCGGCCCCGTCCGGCAGATCGGCATCAATGCGCGCCAACCGGTGACCGTCGGTGGCCACGCAGCGCAGGACCTTGCGCCCATCAGCGTCGGAGACATGCAAATAGACGCCGTTCAGGTAATACCGCGTCTCTTCGGTTGAAATCGCGAATTTCGACTTGTCGAAAAGCCGCCGCAGCACCGGCGCCTTGGCCGAGAAGTTGCTGGCGTATTCCGACGACGCCATGACCGGAAAATCCTCTTTCGGCAACGTCGCAAGGTTGAAGTTCGAGCGCCCCGCCTCGACCGTCAGGCGCCCCGAGGCGCCATCATCGGCCAGCGTGACCAGCGCGCCGTCGGGCAGCTTGCGCACGATCTCGTGCAGCAGCACCGCCGACACGGTTGTCGCGCCTGCGCGCTCGACCTGCGCAAGGGCCTTGTCGCTGACCTCGATATCCAGGTCGGTGGCGCGGAAGTTTACGGTTTCGCCGTCGGCCTCGATCAACACATTGGCAAGGATCGGGATGGTATTGCGCCGCTCAACGACCGATTGCGCCTGCGCGACGGCCTTCAGCAGTGTTCCGCGTTCGATGCTGAGCTTCATGCCCATCCTCCCTTTAAGGTGCCGACGCCGCGCCGGGACTGGCACGGTACAGGCACCGCCTTGCTGTGCAAGCGAATTATGTGCTTTGTGAAGCGGAAAACCGGAACCGTCAAGCGCGGCGCATCACGCCTCCAAGGTGCGGCGCAGCAGTTCGAGGTCTTCGGCAATCTGGCTGTCAGTAACGCGCAGCTCGTCTATGCGGCGCACCCCGTGCATGACCGTGGTGTGATCGCGTCCGCCAAAACGGCGCCCGATTTCGGGCAGGCTGCGCGAGGTCATCTGCTTGGCCAGATACATCGCCACCTGCCGCGGGCGGGCAAAGACGCGCACGCGCTTGGGCCCGATCAGATCGCTGAGGCGGATGTTGAAATGGTCCGACACCTGGCGCTGGATCTCCTCGATCGTCACCTGCCGTTCGCTGCTGCGCAGCACGTCGGCAAGGCAATCCTGCGTCAGTTCCAGCGTGATCTCGTGGCCGACCAGCGATGCAAACGCGAAAAGCCGTGTCAGCGCGCCTTCCAGAACGCGGACGTTCTTGGTGATACGCATGGCCAGAAATTCCAGCACGCCATCGGCCAAGACCAGGCCGGGATATTGCGTGCGGTAATACTCGACCTTCGATTGCAGGATGCCAAGGCGCAGCTCGTAATTGGTGGGATGCAGATCGACGACCAGACCGCATTGCAGGCGCGACTTGATCCGCTCCTCCAGGTCCTCGATCTCGCAGGGTGCGCGGTCGGCAGAGATGATGATCTGCTTGCCGCCATCGACCAGCGCGTTGAACGTGTGAAAGAATTCTTCCTGCGTGCTTTCCTTGCCCGCGATGAACTGTACGTCATCCACCATCAACACGTCGACGGCGCGGAACATGGATTTGAAATCCATCATCTTGCGCTCGCGCAGGGCCGACACGAAGCGATACATGAACTGCTCGGCAGACAGATAGACGACATTCAGATCTGGCTGGCGCTGCGACAACTCCCACGCGATGGCGTGCATCAGGTGCGTCTTGCCCAGACCGACACCGCCATAGAGGAACAGCGGATTGAACATTACGGGGCCGCCGCTCGCCACGCGCTTGGCCGCGGCATGGGCCAACTCGTTCGGCTTGCCGACGACGAAGGTATCGAAGGTAAACCGCTTGTCCAGCGGCGCGGCAGGCATCATCGGGTCGCGAGGCGGAGCCTTCGACGCGGGCGCGGCCACAGGGCGGGCGGGTGCGGGGCGGCCGGCCTGATTGGATGGCACCTGGAAATGTACACGGCGGACATCCGGCGCGATGCTCTGGACATGATACAGGATCTGGTCGCCGTATTTCTGCGAAACGTAATTGCCAACAAAGCTGGTCGGCACGGCAAAGGTCGCGACGCCCTCATCCAAGTGAGAAAGCTCGAGCGGTTCGATCCAGCTCTTGTAGTTGCTTTTTCCGACCGACTTGAGCAGGTCTTGTTTAAGCCTGCCCCATTGTTCCTGTGTCATGCCTGTCCGTTCCGCACTTCGTCCGTTTCACCTGAACGCGCGGGGCGAAAAGCGGCCCGGCGCACGAAGCGATTCCCACCTCGAAGACAAAGCTGCCCCATCCGGCTGCGACGCCGCAGCAGGCACTCCGGTCCGTTGCGGACGGATGTAAGGCACGACATAGTTCGCCAGCAAAACCAGATCCTGGTCCCTACCTGACGATCGTCGGTATGCTCTATTTGGACATGCCGGGATACTCCCGAAAAGACGCCGACATGCAGACCCCCCAAAGGCCCGCCACCGGAATCAGCCTGTCCCCCCAAGCGTGAATCGCAGGCTCAAGTTAGCAAGCCCGCCAGAGCCTCGGCAACCTATCTTATGGCTTGACTCTGATTTTGAATGAAAAGAATCTTTCAGCGTGTCCTGCGCGCTGAAAAACAAAAAGGCGCCACGTTTTGGGCGCCTTTTTACCTAAATTTCTCAACATCTTAAGTCAGGCGATTGCCTTGACCCGGCTGGACAGGCGCGACATCTTGCGCGCGACAGTATTCTTGTGAAATACGCCCTTGGTCACGCCGCGCATCAGTTCAGGCTGGGCTGCGCGGAGCGCCGCCGTTGCTGCCTCCTTGTCGCCCGATGCGATCGCCTCTTCGACTTTGCGCAGGTAGGTCCGGATGCGCGAACGGCGCGCCTTGTTGATGGCCAGACGTGTTTCGTTCTGACGCGCGCGTTTCTTTGACTGAGGCGTATTTGCCATGTGAATCTTACCCTTGATCTGGTGTCGCTATTCAAATTTTAATGCGCGACGACACCATCTGGATCTTCGGCCAGCGCCGGAGACGATTCTTGCCTGAGCGGGCATCACGCGCATGTATCACGGTGGCCAATACTGCCTGTCCTTGCGAAATGCAACCGCATAAACCATGCAAGCGCCGCATCACCACCCCAACTGCGCCTGATTCCACCGTCATTTCACGTCAACCCGCAATGACTGGAGTCAATCATGCCCGTAAACACGATCTATGCGTTGGGCGAGTCGCAGATATCCATCTCGGGCGGCGGGCAGCTTTCGGGAATATCTCAGGGCGACGGCACTCATCTGGCGGGCCGGACGATCACGCTGAATTCGAACGCCTGGGAGGCGATCGACGTGTTCGACAGCGCCGGCGACACCAATTTTGCCGATAGTGACAACTCGCAAACGCTGAGCGGGGCACAAATGATGGACGGAGTGGCATATTCAAATGGTGCCCGCGTCGAGGCCGAGTATGAACTGACGCTGCGCGACCCGGACGGCAATACCTATACAGTGCTGGGCTTCAACATCAACGAGGGTGGCGGCGTGTCCTATGGGACGGTCGAGGGATTGGCCTTTGTCGGCGGGGTCGGTGGGTTTCCGCCGCGAGACGTGCCCCTGACGGTGATCAGCACCGGCGAGGGCCCAAGCTATGCCTATTCATCGCTGGCCACGCCGCCCTGCTTCACGGCGCAGACCCGCATCCGCACGCCCAGCGGCGAAGTGCCGATTGCCCAGTTGATACTGGGCGATCTTGTCATGACCGCCGATAACGGCGCGCAGCCAGTTCGCTGGATCGGGCGCACCTGCCTGCCAGCAGCCGTACTGACGCGGCGCCCCGAATTTCGCCCCGTGCGCATTGCGCGCGATGCCTTCGGGCAGGATCGGCCCTGCCGCGATTCGGCTCTGTCGCCGCAGCACAGGATACTGATACGTGACTGGCGCGCGGCATATCTGTTCGGTGAGGAAGAAGTGCTGGTGCCGATCAAGAAAATGGTCAACGGCAACAGCATCGCGATAGATCACGGCGCGCAGGATGTGACGTATTATCATCTCGCCTTTGATCAGCACGAGGTGATCTGGGGCGATGGGCTGCAAAGCGAAAGTTATCTGATGTCCGAATGTGACGTCTCGCCAACGCGTGCCGAGCTTCTGGCGATGTTCCCTGGCATGCCCCGCGCGCCTTCGATGCGCACAGCGCGGGTTTGCGTGGCCGATCGCAGTAGCGCCTTGCTGCGGCCCGGCGCCGCGTCCCCTGCCCCTACTTGTCCCGGAACTGCGCCTGTCGTTTTTCCTTGAACGCGGCCATACCTTCAGCCTGGTCTTCGGTCGCAAACAGTGAATGGAACACGCGCCGCTCGAACAACAGCCCCTCGGCCAAGGTCGTCTCATAGCTGCGGTTCACGGCCTCCTTGACGGCCATGACGGAGATCATTGACTTCTCCGCGATCTTGCCCGCAGCCGCACGCGCCTCTTCTTTCAGCTTCTTGACCGGCACGACGCGGCTGACCAGACCGGAACGCTCGGCCTCTTCGGCATCCATGAAGCGGCCCGTCAGGTTCATGTCCATCGCCTTGGATTTGCCGATGAAGCGGGTCAGGCGCTGCGATCCGCCAAGACCGGCCATGATCCCCAGATTGATTTCCGGCTGGCCGAACTTGGCCGTATCGGACGCTATGATGAAATCGCACATCATCGCCAACTCGCAGCCGCCGCCCAACGCATAGCCTGACACGGCGGCGATGATCGGCTTGCGGATCCGGGTGATCGCATCATGCTGCGCACCAAAGAAGTCCTCGGAAAGCATCTCTACGAAGGATTTGTCTGACATCATGTTGACGTCCGCCCCCGCCGCGAATGCCTTGTCCGAGCCGGTCAGGATAATGCAGCGGACCTTGTCATTTTCCTGCGCTTCCTTCAGCGCGCTGACCAATTCCCCCAGCAGCTGTTCGTTCAGCGCATTCAGGGCGTCGGGGCGGTTCAGGGTGATCTGGGCGACGTGGTCTTCTACTTCGACGATGATCGTCTCATAGGCCATGAAATCTGCTTTCGCTTGTTTCTGTCAGAGAGTCAGTCTTAGCACCGAAGTCCGGGGGATCAACCTATCTTTGACACTTGCCACAGTAGAAGCTGGAGCGGCCGGATTGCACGATCCGTCTGACCGTGCCACCGCAACCGTCCCGCCGGCACGGTTGCCCCTCGCGTCCGTAAACGTCGAAACTGTGCTGGAAATAGCCCAATTCTCCATCAGCCTGCTTGAAATCGCGCAAGGACGACCCGCCCGCGTCGATCGCATCCTGCAGCACCTCGCGGATGATCGGCACAAGCGCGGCCATACGGCGTGCGCTGATTTGTCTTGCCTTGCGGCGCGGCGAGATACCGGCGCGAAACAGCGCCTCGCACACATATATATTGCCAAGCCCCGCGACGACACGCTGATCCAGCAGCGCCGATTTGATTGGTGTGTTCCGGTCGGTCAGAGCGGCCGTCAGATGCGCCTCGCCAAAGGCATTTCCCAGCGGTTCGGGGCCAAGCTTGGCCAATAGCGCATGATCTTCGGCGCCGCTCGTGGCAAACAGGTCCATCGCGCCGAACCGGCGCGGATCATTGAAGGTGATGCGCGCACCGTTTTCCATGTGAAACACAACATGGTCATGCTTTTCCGGCGCGGGATGGTCATGCAAGAACCGGCCCAGCGGATCGCCCGAAATCAGCATGCGCCCCGACATGCCAAGGTGAATCAACAGCGTCTCGCCCGATGCAAGATCGGCGAGGAGGTATTTCGACCGTCTGCGCAGCGCCAGCACGCGCTGACCTGTCAACCGCTGTGCCATATCCGTGGGAAAGGGCCAGCGCAGGTCGGGCCGGTTCACATCGGCGCGGGCGATCACCGCGCCTTCCATCACCGGGGCAAGGCCGCGGCGAACTGTCTCGACCTCGGGCAATTCGGGCATGTGGTGGCCTTTCGATGACCGTGCCGCATTGTGTCTGCGCGGCTGCGCCCTATAACAAGGCACTGAACCGGCGCAAGGCAAGAGCGATGAACGAGAAAACCACCCATTTCGGATTTCAGAACATCCCGGAGGACGAAAAAGCGGGCCGCGTGCGCGGCGTCTTCGGTTCTGTCGCCAGCAAATACGACGTGATGAACGACGTGATGAGCATGGGCATCCACCGCGTCTGGAAGGATGCGATGATGGATTGGCTGGCGCCCCGCCCGGGCCAGCGCCTGCTGGACGTTGCAGGCGGCACCGGCGACATCGCGTTCCGGTTTCTCAAACGCGCGGGCAGCGGACATGCCACCGTGCTGGACCTGACCGAACCCATGCTGATCGAGGGCCGCAAGCGCGCCGAAGCCGAAGCTTTGGCAGGCAGCCTCGACTGGGTTGTCGGCGATGCGATGGCCCTGCCTTTCGACGACAATACGTTCGACGTCTATACGATCAGCTTCGGAATCCGGAATGTGACCCGCCCCCAAGAGGCCCTGAACGAGGCGTATCGCGTCCTGCGCCCTGGCGGGCGGCTGATGGTGCTGGAATTCAGCCAGATCCCGAATGACATGATGCAAAAGGCCTATGATCTTTATAGTTTCAACATCATTCCGCGCATGGGCCAGGCGATTGCGGGGGACCGCGAAAGTTATCAGTATCTAGTTGAATCCATAAGAAAATTCCCCGATCAAGACACATTTCTGAGTATGGTTGAACAGGCCGGTTTCGGCAATGCCCGGTATCGGAACCTGAGTATGGGCATCGCCTGCCTCCACTCCGGCTGGAAGCTGTAACACCATGCGCGGCCCACACAACATCATCCGCCTGATCCGCACTGGCGCGACGCTGGAACGCACTGGCGCCATGGGCATCGTCATGGACGCACTTGATGCGCCTCCACTGGTGCGCGGCACATTGCGGTTGCTAGCGTGGCCGTTCAAATGGCTGGGCGATGAAGGCGATCCCTCGGCGCCGCCCGCGCCGCGTGCCCTGACGGCGTTGGGGCCGGCCTACATCAAGTTCGGGCAGATCCTGTCCACCCGGCCCGATCTGGTGGGCGGCGATCTGGCCGCGCAGTTGCGCGTGTTGCAGGACAAGCTGCCCCCCTTTCCGATAGACACAGCCAAGGCCAGCATCGAATCCGAGCTGGGCCTGCCGGTCGAGGCAATTTTTGATGATTTCAGCCCGCCCGTCGCCGCCGCGTCAATCGCCCAGGTTCACAAGGCGCGGCTCAAGGAAACCGGCGAGGCAGTGGCGATCAAGGTGTTGCGTCCCGGCATCGAGCGCGCCTTTCGCGTGGATATTGACGCATTCTATTTCGCCGCCAACGTGATTGAATTCCTTTCGCCCTCGTCCCGGCGTCTGCGTCCGACCGATGTGATCGCACATTTCGAAGGTGTTGTGATGGGCGAGCTGGATCTGCGGCTGGAGGCGTCGTCAGCTTCGGAATTTGCCGCAAATACCAAGGACGACAAGAGCTTTCAGTTGCCAGCCATCAAATGGGAATTATCCAGTCGCCGCGTTATGACGATGGAATGGGCCGATGGCGCGCCGCTGGGCGACAATGATGCCATCGAT
Organism: Roseovarius sp.; assembly: GCA_048267045.1. Taxonomy (GTDB): domain Bacteria; phylum Pseudomonadota; class Alphaproteobacteria; order Rhodobacterales; family Rhodobacteraceae; genus Roseovarius. Next base: position 45,509 of record JBLWYG010000020.1, read on the forward strand.
GCGGCAGGTCATGACCGCACCGTGCTCGGCGACCGAGTATTGCAACTTTTCCTCAGCCACGCCCTACGCGACGGGTATTTTCACGCCGACATGCATCAGGGAAATCTCAAGGTCGCGGCAAACGGCAACATCATTGCCTACGATTTCGGCATCATGGGCCATATCGATGAATACACGCGCAGGGTATATGCCGAGATTCTCTATGGCTTTATCAAGCGGGATTATCGCCGCGTCGCCGAGGTGCATTTCGAGGCCGGATATGTGCCGCGCGACCGCGACGTCGACGAATTCGCGCGCGCCCTGCGCGCAGTGGGCGAGCCTATCTTCGGCATGGACGCCAGCCGGATCAGCATGGGCAGCCTGCTGAGCTATCTGTTCGAGGTCACGGAACGTTTCGGCATGGAAACGCGAACCGAACTGATCCTGCTGCAACGTACAATGGTGGTGGTCGAGGGCGTGGCACGCTCGCTGAACCCGCAGATCAATATCTGGCAAGTTGCGAAACCGGTGGTCGAGGATTACATCCGTCAAAGTCTGGGCCCACGTGCCATCGCGCAAAGCATGGGCAAGACGCTGGCGGTATTGGCACGGTTCGGCCCGCGCATGCCGCAACTCGTCGAGGCCGCGTTGATACGCCAGTCCACTCCGCCGCCTGAGCCGCCACGCCACAGGCGACGCGATCTGGCGGCATGGGGCATCGGCGGGCTTGCGGCGGGAGCCGCGCTGGCAACGGCATTTGCGCAGCTGGGCTGACGCGTCCGCAAACGCTATTCGGTGGCAGACCGCCAGAAAGTGCGAATTCCCTTGTTGCTTTCATCACAGTGCGATGGCCGCCATGGCGTAAGCATCCGGCGTAGGCCGCGGCGAGGTCAGCGCGCGTGCCCACGGTCTATTTCGATGAGTTCTCGCAGGTTTTCGATCCCGAACGGAGTGAATGCGATGACGCTGTCGTCGCCGGGGCCGTAGACCC
>JBLWYG010000021.1:0-44019 GCA_048267045.1 Roseovarius sp.
CCCCTGCAGCGCGCCGCAGGCGCCACGCTGACTTTCCACCCTTCCGCGGCATGGCTTACCCGGCCTGCCCATCTGCTGGTTGACGCCGGCGCGGCGTGTGCGACTGTGCACGCATTCCGGCGGTCAGCGAGAGGACAATCCATGAACGAGGCCATTGTTCTGCTGCCGGGCGTCATGTGCGACGCGCGGGTCTTTGGCCCGCAACTGGCCGCTTTCAGCAAAAGCTACGCGGTGACCGTTGCTCCCATTACCGGCGGTGACCGCATCGAGGAGATAGCCTCGAACCTGCTGGATGTCCTGCCGCGCAAATTCGCTGTTGCGGGGCTTTGCCTCGGGGGCTCCGTGGCGATGGAACTTCTGCGCCGGGCACCGGACCGGGTGGCGCGAATCGCGCTGATCGGCGCGAATGCCTTTGCCGAGACGCCGCAATCGGCCGCCGATCTGGAACCGGTCATCATCAAGGGGCGCGCGGGCAATATGGGCGGGATGGTCGATGGGCTGTTGGATCCCGAAACGCTGGCTCCGGGGCCGGTGCGTGCCGACGTGATGGCGCTGGTCCATGACATGGCGGACCACGTCGGCGCGGATCTGATCACACGGCAGATCCGGGCCATGCAACGGCGCCGCGACTATCAGGCGGAGCTGCGCCGATGCAAGGTGCCCGCGCTGGTGCTGTGCGGCGAACATGCCGGAACACCGGCGGTCAAGCGCAGCAGCTTTCTGTCTGAACTGATCCCCTACGCCCGGCTGAGCGTCATTTCGGGCGCGGGCCATCTGCCTATGCTGGAGCAGCCGGATGCCACCACCGACGCGCTAGATGCGTGGCTGCGGCAGCCACTGGTGCTGCGATAACCCTGCCCGCGAGGGCAGGGGCCGTTTGCGTGATTGGATGCCGCTTAGGCTGCGGCAGTCTTACCGCGGCGCTTCGCGCCGGATTTGGCCTTGGTCTTCGCGCCGCCGGTGTCCGGCTTAGACGCGGCCGCAGTGGTCGGCGCCGCTGTCCTGGCAGGCTCGGCAGTTGCACTGTCCTTGGACGGACCACTGTTGCGATCGATGAAGCTCAGAACGAGCGGGCGGATATTGTTACGCCAGCTACGCCCTGCAAAGATGCCGTAATGGCCGGCGCCAGGCTCGACATGGCTGGCTTTCATCGAGTCGGGCAGGCCTGTCAGCAGGTCCAGCGCCGCGATGCACTGTCCAGGGGCGGAGATATCGTCCTGTCCGCCCTCGACCGTCTTTACCGCGACCGACGTGATCTTGCCGATGTCGATTCGACGGCCCTTTATCGTGAATTCATTGTTGGCGATCTCAAGACCTTTGAATATCCGTTCGACGGTCGAGAGGTAGAATTCGGCGGGCATGTCCATGACGGCGAGGTATTCGTCATAGAACCGATTGTGCGGGTCGTAATCGCCGTCTTCGCCCTTGGCAACGCGCGCGATCTGGTCGCTGAACGCCTTGGAATGCTTTTCGCTGTTCATCGAAATGAAAGAACTGAGCTGCAGAAGGCCGGGATAGACCATTCGCCCGACGCCGGGATACTTGAAACCGACGCGCTGGATCATCGTCTCGCCAAGCTGGCCCATCGTTACACGGCGACCGAAATCGGTGACTTCGGTGGGGTTTGCGTCCGGATCGACCGGCCCGCCGATCAACGTCAAGGATCGCGGCAGCGCCTCTGGCTCGTCCTCGGCCAGAAGGGCCGTGGCAGCCAATGCCAGCGGCACGGGCTGGCAGACGGCTATGACATGGGTGTCGGGACCCATTTCACGAAAGAATTCCGCAAGGTAGAGCGTGTAGTCCTCGACGTCGAATTTGCCAGCGCTGACCGGAATATCGCGGGCGTTGTTCCAGTCGGTGATGAATACCTCGCAATGGACCAGCAGGCTTTTGACGGTGGAGCGCAGCAGGGTCGCGTAATGACCGGACATCGGAGCGATCAGCAGGACGCGCCGTTTCATCGGTTTGCGGCCCGGCACGGCAAACTGAATCAAGTTGCCGAACGGTTTTTCGACGATGGTGTCGATGCTGACCAGATGATCCTTGCCGTCGTCGCAGGTAAAGGTCCGAATCCCCCAGTCAGGCTTTGCCACCATTCGGGCAAAGGTCCGCTCAGTCACCTCGCCCCATGCGGAAATCCACTGAAAAGCAGGGTTTGGCGTCATGCTGAATATGGGATAGGATGCGAATGACAGGGCGGTCGCACCAAGCCATTGATTGGCGTTGCGCATTGATTCCATCATGTCATAGGTGGCCATGTAGCGCATGAGACTCCTTCAGGGCGATGTGCCCTATTAGTGTGTGCCGCGGGCGCTGGGCCATCTTGGCCGAGGCGTGGCGACTGGATGCTGCGTAGCAGAAACTTAGGGTGAAATGATTAAGATGGCAACAAATCAACAGAGCTCAGACGAAGATCAGAACGAAACACGGGACCGGATGACCACCAATCTGGCGCTTGTCGATACGCTTTCAAAGCGTCTGATTGCTGCATTGTCACGTCGCAATCCGGCAAATCCCACGCTTAATGCCCCCTCGCAGGACCTGTTTGCCAAAGCGGCCACCGCGTACTGGACCGACGCGCTGGAGAACCCGGCGAAGTTGTATGAAAGCCAGCTGGAATACTGGGGCCAGTCGGTGCGCCAGTTCATGCAGGCGCAGCAGATGATGCTGACTGGCGCGCCCGCACCGGACGAGGAGCAGGACCAGCCTCGCGACAAACGTTTCGCCAATCCTTTGTGGTCCACGCATCCCTATTTTCGCTACATCCGCGAGCAGTACGAGCTGAATGCCAAGGCCGTGGCGGATGCTGTGGCCGAGGTTGATGATCTGGACCCCGTCGAAAAGAAACGGCTCGATTATTTCTCGCGCCAGATTATCGACATGATGGCGCCCACAAATTTTCTGGGCACCAACCCCGATGCGCTGGAAAAAGCCGTGGCAACCGAGGGCGAGAGCCTGGTCAAGGGGCTGGAGAATCTTGTCGCGGACCTTGAAGCGAATAATGGCGAGATGGTCGTGCGCCTTGCGGATGAATCCGCATTCGATCTGGGTGGCAATATTGCCACAACTCCGGGCAAAGTTGTTTATCGCAATGATATGATGGAGCTGATCCAATACGCGCCGTCAACCGACACCGTGTACGAAATCCCGCTGCTCATCTTTCCGCCATGGATCAACAAATTCTACATCCTTGACCTGAAGGAAAAGAATAGCCTGATCAAGTGGGTTACCGAACAGGGCTATACCCTGTTCGTCGTCTCGTGGGTCAACCCGGATATCAGCCATGCCGATGTCGGGCTGGAGCAATATATCGAAGATGGCTATCTGGCCGCGATTCGTGAGGTCCGCGCGATCACCGGCGCTGCCAAGGTGAACGCCGTCGGCTATTGCATCGCGGGCACGACGCTGGCGCTGACCCTGTCGCTGATGAAGGCGCGCGGCGACAAATTGATCAATTCCGCCACCTTTTTTACCGCGCTGACCGATTTCGACAATCAGGGTGAATTTACCCCGTTCCTTCAGGATGATTTCGTCGATGGTATCGAGGCCGAGGTCGAGGCTCAGGGGATTCTGCGTGCATTCATTCTGGGCCGCACGATGAGCTTCCTGCGGTCGAACGATTTGATCTATACCCCTGCGATCCGCAGTTACATGCTGGGCGAGGCGCCGCCGGCGTTTGATCTGCTCTATTGGAACGGTGACGGGGCGAACCTGCCCGGGCGCATGACGCGCCAGTATCTGCGCGGCCTCTGCCAGCAGAACGCATTCGCCGGCGAGGGGTTCGAACTGCTAGGCGAGACGTTGCGGCTGTCTGATATCGACGTGCCCCTGATGGCGGTCACCTGCGAGACGGATCACATCGCGCCGTGGAAGGATTGCTATCGAGGGATGCAAAAAGTCGCTTCGAAGGACCGGACGTTCATCGTGTCGCAGTCGGGCCATATCGCCGGCATCGTCAATCCGCCCAGCAAAAAGAAATACGGGCATTACACCAATGGCGACTGGTCCGGCGATGCCGCCAAGTGGAAGGATGCGGCCCAATTCACCGAAGGCAGTTGGTGGCCCCGATGGGAGGCTTGGCTGCGTCCGCGCTCCGGCGAGGAAATACCCGCCCGGGAGCCGGGCGATTCGGCCCATCCGCCCCTCGCCGATGCACCGGGGGACTATGTGCGCAAGCGGGCGGTGCGCTGAAAATCACGCGGCATCAATGTCTTGGCGAATAGGCGTCGATAAAATGCTGCGGTGCAGAAAAAAACCTTGAAATGCCGCGCCGCAGCATTCATATTGTTTGCAGACGCAGAACAGGCGGAGTTCCTTCCGCCACCAGCAAAGGAGCTACACCATGGCTAACAAGGCACAAGATATGAACGCGATGATGAAAGACATGATGGGCGCATTCCCCGTCGACACCAAGGCAATGGAAGACACGTTCAAGAACCAGGCCGCACTGGGCGAGAAACTGTCGAGCGTTGCGCTGAGCGCCGCCGAGAAGTCGGCTGAGATCCAGAACGCATGGACCAAGTCGACCCTCGAGAAAATGTCCGACATGTCCAAAGCCAAGACCGATCCGGCTGACTACGCCAAGGCAATGAGCGATTTCGCTTCCGCCAACGCCGAAGTCGCCGCCGAGAACATGGCCGCCTTCGCTGAAGTCGCAAAGAAGGTCCAGACCGAGACCATGGAACTGATGATGTCCGCTGGCCGCGACATGCAGGAAGATGCGACCAAAGCCGTGAAAAAAGCAACCGACGACATGTCCAAGGTTGCCGCCAAGGCAGGTAACGCTGCGAAGTAATTCGCAGCTGATATCGCGCTCTTCCTCCTCCCTGAGGGCGCGACATCAATCGGGCGGGCCGCTTATGCGGCTCGCCCTTTCTTTTTGCACGCGCAGCGATTACGCTACGCTGCACCGCTGCATTTCATTGGGAGAGCCGCCCTTGGCCGATACCGACAAGCCGCTGCTGATCAAACGCTACGCCAGCCGCCGCCTCTACAATACCGAAACGTCTGATTACGTCACGCTTGAGGATATCAGCCAGTTCATCCGCGACGGGCGCGACGTGCAGATCATGGACCTGAAATCGGGCGACGATCTGACCCGGCAATATCTGCTTCAGATCATCGCCGAACACGAAAGCCGGGGCGAAAGCGTTCTGCCAATCAACGTGCTGAATGATCTGGTGCGCAGCTACACCTCTCAGGCCGGCAGTGTCGTTCCCGAATTCCTCGCCGCCAGCTTCGAGATGTTGCGTGACGGGCAGTCGAAGATGCTGGAAAACATGACAAAGGCCACCCCGATGGCCAAGATGCCCGGTATGGAGGCGATGCGCATCCAGCAAGAAGCGTTCATGAAGGCCATGACCGGCGGACTTGGCGGCATAGGTGCGGCGTCTTCTTCCAAGAGTGAGCGAGAAGCGGCCCCGGACCGTGACCTTGACGAGATCAAGGCGCAGTTGGCCGCGCTTCAGGAACAGCTGTCACGTATGGGCAAGTAACCGGCCATGGCGGGCAGCCCCGGCCGGATCACGCTCTGGGGGATCGAGGTGTTCATGGCCGCGGCCGACGAGCGCTCGATTTCCGCCGCCGCGCGGCGGCTTGGCACCAGTGCATCGACGGTAAGTCAACAGCTCAGCAATCTGGAAGCCGCCGTCGGCGTTCCGCTGCTGGAACGCAGCGCGCGCCCCTTGCGCCTGACCCGCGCCGGCGAGATCATGCATCGCCGTGCGCAGGTCATCCTGAACGAGGCCGCGCAGGCCCGCGCCGAGCTGGCGGCGTCGGATCTGACGTCCCTGACGTTGTTTCGCCTTGGCATGATAGAGGATTTCGAGGCCGATGTGACACCGGGCCTGCTGATGCACATGGCAGATCGGCTGACATCCTGCCGTTTTCAACTGGAAACCGGCGCCAGTCACATGCTTCAGGATCGGCTGGATACGCGCAATCTTGATGTCGTCGTCGCCGCCGAATTGGGCGCGGTTCCCGAATGGGCCGAAGTCCATCCGCTTCTGCGCGAGGGGTTCGTCGTCGCCGCGCCGCGCGGCATGGTCGATGCACACGCCGACCTGCTGGACCAACTGCGCCGCCTGCCGCTGGTGCAATACACCCAAGCCCACTACATGGGTCGACTTATCACTTCACATCTGGCGCGCGAGGATTTCGGGCTGCCCCACAGGTTCGAATTGGACAGCTATCATGCCATCCTTGCGCTCGTGGGGCAGGGCAGCGGCTGGACCATTCTGCCGCCGCTGGCCCTGATGCGCGCGCGCCGCTTTGCCGATCAGATCGATGTGCTGCCCTTGCCGTTCCAGCCGCTGACGCGCACCATCACCCTGACCGCGCGCAAGGATGTCCTGCAATCAATGCCCGCCGACGTCGCCGCCACGCTCAAGCCGATCCTGCAGGAGGCGATCGTCACACCAGCGCTGGCGCGCTACCCCTTCCTGAAGGACGCACTGACCGTCCTGTGACGTGCTGCCGTCCGGCTTTTTCTTGGTCCAAATACCCCAATCCCGCCGGTCCCATCGCGTGCGTTCACTGGTTTTCAAGCGCGGTCAGGTGCCATAGACCCTCGTCTGCCCCATCACATCCTCCACCGCGCCCAGAATGGCGCCCGCGATGGCATCCTGCTGGTCGCGCGTCAGGCGGGCGGGCAGGCGGGTGTCGCAGGCCCGCGCCAGCATGGCGCGAGTCTTCGGCAGGTCCGGCACATCGCCGGGAATGAACTGCCAGTTCCAGAAGGCGCGCGCATTGTCGCGGCTCTGCCCGAATATCTGCACCTTGACCCCGCGCTGCGCCGCAGCCTCGGCAAAGCCACGCGCAGCGTCCTCGTCCATGCCCACCAGATTGAACTGGATCGAATCGGGCGCCCGCTCCTCGGGTGCCAGTGGTGCAGGCACGGTCAGCCAAGGGCTTTGTTCCAGCAAGGCTGCAACGTGATCGTGCCCCGCGCGCCCATCCCGCACCCGGCGCGGGATCTCATCCAGTTGGGGCCGGATGATTGCCGCGCTCAGGTTGTTCAGGCGCAGATTGTAGAGCGGCAGCTTGTTCTGCCAGCGGCCAAAAGCATCCTTCAGCGCGTTGTCACCATGGGCCAGATGCTTGGACCAGTTATGCTCATACGCGCCCGACATGATGATCGCACGCGCCACCAGATCGGCGTCGTCAGTGATCATGATGCCGCCTTCGCCCGCGTTCAGCAGCTTGTAGGACTGGAAGGAAAAACAGCCAATCCGCCCGATCGTGCCGATATTGCGGCCGTGCCAGGTGGTGCCCAGCGAATGGGCCGCGTCCTCGATCACCGGGATGCCGCGCGCATCGCACAGCGCCATGATCGCGTCCATGTCGGAGGTGTGGCCGCGCATGTGGCTGATGATGACTGCGCGGATGTCGCTGTCGAGCCGTGCCTCGAAATCGGTCATGTCGATGCGGTAATTTTCGGCGACCTCGCACAGGACAGGCACGCAGTCGGCGTGAATGACCGATGACGGCACGGCAGCAAAGGTAAAGGCGGGGATCAAGACCCGCGAGCCATGCGGCAGGTCCAGTGCCTTCAGCGACAAGAATAGCGCCGCTGAACAGCTGGAGACTGCAAGCGCGTAGCGTGATCCCAGCGCAAGCGCAAATTCACGCTCCAGCAGCGCTACCGGGGAATCCTCGGGGGCCGTGTAGCGAAACAGATCGCCCGATTGCAGCATCTCGTCGATCGCGATGCGAGCGGCCTCGGGGATGGGTTCGGCATCGTATGTGTTCGGGGGAAGATCGCTCGCAGCCATGTTTCACCTTTTCCGAAAAGACATTCCACTTTTTCTAAACGATATACCTGTCCGTGCGAAAGTACAAATTAAGCGGCAATTTGATCAGAAGGTTTTCCAGATCCCGATCTGAAGGCCGAAATCCTCGGCATTGATCAGGCCTGTGGTCGTGCCGAATTCGATATGGCGCTGTGGCGAGACCTGCCAGACAACCGATGCGGTTGCGCGCAGGAAATCGGGCGCATGCGGGGCGCCGCCCTGTTGCAGTTGCGCGATCACCTTGGCTTTCTTCCAGACATTCAGACCCAGTGTCGCGTCGATGGAGAGGTCCACTGCGCCCGGCGTGATCGCGGCGTGCATGTCGATATTGGCCCAGCCATCCAGTGGGCCAAATTGCACCCCCCGGCCGACCGATATGCCCGGTCTCATCGCTGGTTCGGCCGCGATGGCGCCCGCCGCCAACTGGAACGCGATGTGAAGATCGTCGCGGCGGATCGGCATCAGGACAAAGGCCAGTGCCTTGTAGTCGCCCATCTCATCGCTGCCAACATCGAGGCCGCCGGTCAGGTCTGGGTTCAGTCCGTATTCTGCATAGAACGTGCCGTAGCCCATGGACGTGCCGCCATCCTGGGCCTTGATGCTCCACGAGGCGAAGCCATCGCCCTCGGCGCGCAGCCATGCGCCCGCGCGCGCGGAACCTGCGGCGAGCCACGCCAGCAGGCAGCAAAGGGCAAAGGGCAGGGCGTGGGCCAGGCGCATCGTTTGACGATGGTTAAGTTTGGTAAAAGATTGGTTAACACCCAACCGCTTTGCGCAAGTCCGCGCCGGTGCTAGGCTGAAATGTCACAAAGGAGATTTCGCATGCCCCAGATCCAGTTTCCCAGCCCGCACCAGACCGTTCTGACCACGTTCGAGATGACCCCCGGCACTGCTCAGGATCTTCTGGACGCGCTGACCGATGCCTACGCCAAATTCATCTCGCAACAGCCCGGTTTTATTGCGGCCGGGCTGCATATAAACGACGCCCAGACGCGCATCGCCAACTACTCGCAATGGAAGCGCCGCGAGGATTTTCAGGCGATGCTGCGCAGCGATGAAATGCGGCGGCGCAACCGCGAAATACATAGCCTCTGCCGCAGCTTCGAGCCGGTGATGTATGATGTCGCCGCAATTTTTTGAGGCTCAGACGCCTAACCGGTCGCGCAGGGAATACCACGTCATCGCCAGCGCCAGCAGCGGCGTGCGCAGCGCGGGCCCGCCGGGGAAGGGCGCGGATGGCACCCGTGCCATGGTGTCGAACCCGTCTGCCTGACCGCGCACCGCCATTGCCATCAGTTGCCCCGCGTGGGTTGCGGTGCCGACGCCGTGGCCGGAATAGCCCGACGCGCTGAGGATATTGGGCGCCAGCCGCGCCAGATAGGGCATCCGCCGGATGGTGATCGCCAGCGTGCCGCCCCAAGCATAGTCGATCTGCACATCGCGCAGGTGAGGAAAGATTTCCACCATCGGCTTGCGCACCAGCGCCGCGATATCGGCAGGAAAGCGGTAGCCATAGCTTTCGCCGCCGCCAAACAGCAGCCGCTTGTCATGGCTGAGGCGGAAATAATTCACCACGAATTTCGTGTCGGCGACAGCGACATCCTGCGTCAGAACGCGCGCCGCCTCGTCGCCCAGCGGCTTGGTCGCGGCGATGAAATTGTTGATCGGCATGACCCGGCTCGCGACCTTGCCATTCAACCCGCCAAGATAGCCGTTGCAGGCAAGGATGACGTGATCGGCGCTGACCTGTCCGCCCGTGGTGTGGACGGTCGCGCGCGTGCCTTCACTGATGCCGGTGACCTCGCTGCGCTCGTAAATCCGCACGCCTGCCGCCCTGGCCGCGCGGGCAAGGCCGAAGGCGTAGCGCAAGGGGTGCAGATGCGCGGCGCCCACGTCCAGAACGCCGCCGTGATAGGCGGGCGAGGGGCACAGCGCCTGCATCTGGGCGTGGTCCAGTTTCTGGATCTGGTCATACCCATAGCAAGCTGCCAGATGGTCGGCATAGGCATGTTCATGCGCGGTCTCCTTGGCGCTGAAACAGGCATGGGCCACGCCCGGACGCAGGTAGCAGTCGATTTCATGTTTTGCGATCAGGGATTTGACGAGGGTCTTGGCATCCTCGGCCATCTCCCAAAGCTTGGCGGCGTCATCGCTGCCTACCAGCCGCTCAAGCCCCGTTTGCTCCATGCGCTGGCCGCTGCCAAGCTGCCCGCCATTGCGGCCCGACGCGCCGAAACCGACGCGTTGCGCCTCGATCAGGGCCACGTCCATGCCGGCCTCGGCCAGATGCAGCGCGGCCGAGAGGCCGGTATAGCCGGCGCCGACGACCACCACATCGGCGCGCGCCTTGCCGGTCAGCGGGGCAAATTCGGGTAGGGCATCCGCTGAGGCGGTGTACCAGCTGGCCGGATATTCCCCGGCCCGGTCGTTGCTGTGCAAAAGGTTCAGCGCCATGACATCAGACATTCAGCAGCAGATGTTCACGCTCCCAAGGGGAAATGACCTGTAGGAATTCCTCGTACTCTGCGCGTTTCACGATCGAATAGACGCGGGCGAATTCCGGCCCCAGCAGGGCGTGCAGCTTGGGCGCCTCCTCGAACAGGTCCAGCGCGTCGCCCAGAACCTGCGGCACGTCGCCATCGCCCTGATAGCTGTCGGTGGTGCACTCCGCCTCGGGCATCTGCTGCTCCTCCAGACCCAGCAGACCGCAGGCAAGGCTGACGGCGATGCCCAGATAGGGGTTGCAATCCATCCCGGCCAACCGGTTTTCCACCCGTCGCGCGTCTGGCCCGGCCAGCGGCACGCGGATGCCCGTCGTGCGGTTGTCGCGGCCCCAGTCCAGATTGATCGGCGCCGCGTGATCCTTGACATAGCGGCGGTAGGAATTGACGTAGGGCGCCAGCACCGCAATGGCGCTGGGCAAATGCCGCTGCATGCCGCCGATGAAGTGATAGAAGGCGTCCGTTTCCGTGCCGTCATTGTCTGAAAATATGTTCTTGCCGGTTTTTGCATCCAGTATCGAGTGATGGATATGCATGGCCGAGCCCGGCTCTTCCTCGATGGGTTTGGCCATGAAGGTGGCAAAGCAGTTGTGCCGCATCGCCGCCTCGCGGATGAGCCGTTTGAAATAGAACACTTCGTCCGCCAGCTTGATCGGATCGCCGTGGGCAAGGTTGATTTCAAGCTGCCCGGCGCCGCCCTCCTGGGTGATGCCGTCAATCTCGAACCCCTGCGCCTCGGCGAAATCGTAGATATCGTCGATGACGGGGCCGAATTCATCCACGGCGGTCATGGAATAGGCCTGCCGCGCGGCGGCGGGACGGCCGGAACGGCCCATCATCGGCTGGATCGCCTGACCGGGATCGGTGTTGCGCGCGACCAGATAGAACTCCATCTCGGGCGCGACGACGGGAATCAGGCCGCGTTCAGCATAGGCCTCGACCACACGTTTCAGCACGTTGCGCGGTGAAAACGGGATCGGCTTCATGTCGCGGTCATAGGCGTCATGGATGACCTGTAGCGTCCAGTCCCCTGTCCAGGGCGCCGCGCTGGCGGTGGCCATGTCGGGCACCAGGACCATGTCCTGTTCGATGAATCCCGTCTCGCCTGCGGCCTCGCCCCAGTCGCCGGTGATGGTCTGGAAAAAGATCGAATCGGGCAGGTGGAAATGTTTCTGCTTGGCGAATTTCGAGGCAGGCAGCGCCTTGCCCCGTGCGATGCCGGGCAGGTCCGAGATGATGCACTCGACCTCGTCCAGACGCTTGCCTTCCAGATATTCGCGTGCCGCTTGGGGCAGATCGTCGGTCCAGTCGGCCATTCAGGCACCTCTTTTCAGGAAGGCGGCCATGCGGCCCGCCATTTTCTGGTGTTGCGTCGGCTGACCCACCCGCGCAATCGCGGCGTCCAGCACATCGTCGGGAACCAGCCCGCGCCCGCGGCTTTCGGCCAGGCGGCTGAAGAATTCGTCGGTGTGTTCGGGATGGGGCTGCATCGTCAGGATACGGTCGCCGTATAGCAGTGCGGCGTTGTCGCAAAATTCGTTGCGCCCGATCACGGTGGCGCCGGGCGGCAGCTGCGTCACCTGATCCTGATGCCACGCATTCAGCGCCATGGGCTCGCCGTCGATCACATAGTCATGGCGGCCAACGGCCCAGCCATGGACATATTTCTCGACCTTGCCGCCCATCGCCTGTGCGATGATCTGGTGGCCGAAACACACGCCGATCATCGGTCGCCCGTCGTCATAGACATCGCGGATGAATTGCTCCAACGGGGGAATCCAGTCGAGCGGCTCGTAGGCGCCGTGCTTGGAGCCGGTGATGAGCCATCCGTCGCATTCGTCCGGGCGGTCCGGAAATTCGCCATCGACCACAGCATATGTGCGGTAGCTCAGGCCGTGGCCTTTGAGTAGCTCGGCGAACATGTCGTCGTAGTCGCCCAAATCAGCCTTTATCTCGTCTGGGGAGTGGCCGGTCAGAAGAATGCCGATGGTCGGCATTTCGGGCTCGGGGGTGAGCGAGGGGTGGGGGGCGGTCACAAGTGGCCTCATAATTTGATCAAATTAAAGCGTAACCCAGCCAAAGCTGCCGGGCAAGGAGTTTAAGGCAAGCCATTTCAAAGCTTGCCGGGATGGTTTTTGCGACGCTCACCCGCCATCCGACCCCTCAATGGCTGCGCGACGCCGCCGGATATCCATTCACGGCCGGCGCGCACTGGTTCTTGCGTCAGCGCTGTGCGGACTCCGCTGGTGGCGCGGGCGGGTTTGGCACCGCGTGGTAGGCCGGGACCGGCACCTCTACCAGTCCGTGCAGCGACAGCGCATCGCGCCCGGCCGGGTCCAGAGCGTCGATGGCGCGCGCCAGCGCGGCCCGGATGACGGATATGTCGCGGCCCGGCCCGGTGATGAAGGGCAAGGCCGGGGTGGGCGCCGTGCGTCCGATCTCGCGCAGACGGACAGCGTGCGTGTCGAAACGCCGGATCAGCCGCCAGCTCAGCGCGTCGATGGACGCGATATCGGCGCGCCCTTCTGCGACCGCCTCTGCCGAACGCCGATGACCGCCGGTGCGCAAGAGGTGCGTGAAAGCAAAGCCGAGTGACGCCGCGTGGGTCTGCGGCGCAGCCCAGCCCGATTGCGACAGCGCTGCGTTATAGGCAAAGCGCGCGTCGGCAAAGCCGGCAATGTCCTGACGCGGATCGTCCGCGCGCACCACGAAGACGCTGTTGTAATGGCCGGGCGGACATCCGCGAAGGCGGTTGTCCGGCGCTGCTACCATCTGCACCAGGCCTGACAGGCGCGTGCGGAAGGGATAGCCGCAGGTCTGCGACAGAATCAGGTCAGGGGCGCACCATTGGTCCCATGGATTGCCACCGCGCATCAACGTGGCGGGCGCATCGAACGGAAGGCGCGCACGAATTTCGGTCCAGAGGGTATCAAGCGATTGCGCCGTTTCGGCGCGGTCATACATCGGCAGGCTGGCAATCACGCAGGGTCAGTCCATTGACGCCTGAACGCGCTGGCGTGCTGAGGCACTGTCGACGTCGTTGACGCCCAGCAGGCTGGCAGTCATCCGCAGTAGTGCGTTCTCAGGATCGGCACGGTCGCCATCAGCCAGCACGACCTGCCACAGCGCCTCGACCACCTTGGTGCGGTCCTCGTATGGGACGGCCTCCTTTATCGCACGGGTAAAGCGAACGGTGTCCGGCGCGCCCTCCTCGGTCTCTTCACCCTCGCGGCGCAGCTCGGCGGCGGCTTCGGTGCTCAGGCTGTAGCGCGCGGCAAGTATGCGGTCGATGCGGTCAATTTCGGCCGGGGCATAGTAGCCGTCGGTGCGCGCGGCGCGCACAAGCAGCGCAGCCAGCGCGAGCCGAGCATCGGTTTCGGTCATCGGGGTCGGGTCGGCGCCGTTCAGACGCTTGAGGATATTTGCAATCATGACGCCAGATATACCGGGCGGCCCGGTGAGGTCAAAACACTATTACGATATCGGATGCGTCCCCGCCGTGAGACTTGCCACTCTGTGTGTCCTCCACTCCAACGGCACTGAGGCACGCATATGCGTCTGCGGCCCCCGCAGCACGCTCGCGTTGCCATCCGGCCAGGACGTTGCCCAATAATCCCAAGGGGGAAATCGCTGCACTACATGGCTTGTCGTGCGCGGCGAGGGCTGCATCAGAGGGCAGAGCGCAGCTTGCGTCTGCCGTTTGCGGGCTATCTGCTGGTCCCGCGGTGCGGGGGCGACGCATACCGTGATCCGCCGCTTGGCCGAACTCGAACTGGGAGATCGAAACGCCGTCCGCAACGCGCGCTGCATCGGCACCAGCAGAATTGATGCACGCTGGGCCGGATTTTGCGGTCAAAGCGGCGCGGCGCGGTCCTGCGCCGCATCGCAATCGGCCTTGCTGAGGCCCAGGGCATCACGGACCTGATTGATGATTGCCATGTCAGATTCGCTGGGCCTGCCGTTGGCCAGCATGACATGCCACAATGACTCGAGTGCCTCGATGCGGGCCTCGAAGCTGACGGTTTCACGGATCAAGAGCGAGAACTTCCGGGTCGATGGCGCCTCGGCTTCGATCTTTTCGCACGTCGCACGCATCTTGCCAGCATCGACAGGGCCCAGCCCGTTCATCCGCGCCAGAAGCGCGTCCATGCGAGCGGTTTCCTGTGCTTCGGTGATATCACCAGATCTGGCCACGCGCACCATCAATGCCCCCAGCGCAAGGCGCGCGTCCGGGTCCGGCAACGGGTCCGACGGGTGTCCTTTGAACAGGTTGAGGATCCGCTGCAACATGACGTCACGTTTACCGGCCTTGGGCGGCAGGGCAAGTGTTTTCATACCGCCGTTGGCTCTGCGGCTGGAAATTACCTGAAGTTGAGCGGCGGCAGGCTATGGCGTGTCCGACCCCGAAGATTTCGCCCCGCCATGCGAAAGAATGTTACCCCGCGCCGCGATTTGCGCTAGGACTGGGGCGGTCCTGCGGGCATGATGCCTTGGGTGCCGCACCAAATTCGCCTGCCTTTCGGGACCAGACATGATACATGAGCACGCCTGAGCCCACTTTTCTTGCACGCACGCTGTCGGACATGCGAGGCGCGCTGAGCCATGCATGGCACTTGCTGCGTACGCGTGGGCCCAGCCAGTTCCAGTTCTGGCTGATCGCGCTGTTCATCGGGATTTTCGCCGGGTTCGCCGCGCTCTTCTTTCGAAAGGGAATAGATTGGTTGCAGGTGCTGTTGTACGGCGTGGACGACCCCAGACATCTCTATACCTTTGCCGAGGCGCTTGCGTGGTACTGGATCCTCGTGGTCCCCATCATCGGCGGATTGGCTGTGGGGATCATCCTGACCCGTTTCACCCCTGATGGCAGGGTGCGTGCAGTGGCAGATGTCATTGCCGGCGCCGCATTGGACGATGGACGGGTCGAGCGCCGGGCCGGGCTGGCCTCGGCGGCAGCGTCCCTGATCACGCTGGGCACGGGCGGATCGTCGGGGCGCGAGGGGCCGGTCGTGCATCTGGCTGGCGTGATTGCCACGTGGGTCAGCATGCGGATCAACGCAGATGGCGTGACCGGGCGTGATCTGCTGGGCTGCGCGGTGGCGGCGGCGGTGTCGGCGTCGTTCAACGCGCCCATCGCCGGTGCGCTCTTTGCGATGGAAGTGGTGCTGCGCCGGTTTACCGTAAATGGGTTCGCGCCGATCGCCATCGCCAGCGTGGCGGGCACGGTCATCAACCGGATGGAATTTGGCGATATCACCGAATTCACGCTGCAGATGGGCACGGCGCTGGAATTCTACGTCGAATTGCCGGCCTTTCTGGTGCTGGGCCTCGTCTGTGGTGTGGTGGCGGCTGTCCTTATCCGTTCGGTTTTATTCGCCGAGGATCTGGGCGACGTCCTGTGCCGCCGCCTGCATGTCCCCGACTGGCTGCGCCCGGCCATTGCGGGGGCAATGCTGGGCGGCATTGCCATTGCGTTTCCGCATATCATCGGCGTCGGCTATGAGACGACATCGGCAGCGCTCACGGGCGATCTGGTTTTGCACGAGGCGATCGTCTTCGCCGTGCTGAAAGTGGCGGCGGTGGCGATCACGCTGGGCGGCCGGATGGGTGGCGGCATTTTTTCGCCGTCACTGATGCTGGGCGCGCTGACCGGGCTGGCGTTTGGCCTGATGGCGACGGCGGTCTTTCCCGATGTGTCAGGCGCCCACACGATCTATGCGCTGGCCGGCATGGGCGCGGTTGCCGCCGCCGTTCTCGGTGCGCCGATTTCAACGACGCTGATCGTATTCGAGCTGACAGGCGACTGGCAGACCGGTATTGCGGTGATGGTCGCGGTATCGACCTCGACTGCGCTGGGCACACGGCTGGTGACCCGGTCGTTTTTCCTGACACAGCTCAAACGGCGGGGTATCCACCTGGCCGAAGGGCCGCAGGCCTATCTGCTGTCGATGACGCCGATCGCGGGGCTAATGCGCCCCGCAGGCGATGACAGTGCCCCGTCCGAGGAGGTGTGCCGCGCCATGATCGAGAAGGGTATTCATACCGACATCGGTGCAACGCTAGAGACGGCGATGCCGATTTTTGACGTCCATTCGGTGAACTACGTACCGGTCATAGCGAGATCCGGGGGGGGCGCGCCGCCCGAGTACAAGGGCGTTCTATACCATGTTGATGCGCTGAAGGCGTTCAATGTGGCGCTGGCGGCAATATCGCGCGAAGATCACGGCTAGCGCGCGTTCGCGGCGAGGATTCGGGGGCTTTGCCCCCACGTTGAATTCCGACGGAATTCAACGCTCCCCCAGGATATTTCAGGCAAGAAGAATGCGGGCGCGCGTCAGACGCGTTCGACCGTGATGAGATCGCCGGTGTGGAAGGCAAGATGACCTTTGATCTGGTCCATGTCGGGATTGGGTGCCTCATAGCTCCATCCGGCATTTTCGATCGTTCGGCTTTTCGTGACGATCGAGAAATAACTGGCCGTGCCTTTGGCCGGGCAGACGGTGCTGTGCGCACTGGTATCGAGAAAGGCCGTCGCGATGTCCTCGCGCGGGAAATAGATCACCGGCGCGCGCCCTTCTTCGGTGAGTTCCAGCGCCTGTCTGCTTTCGCCGATGACGGCGCCGCCTGCGCGGACGGTCCATGTGCCGACCGCCTTTTCAATAGTGATGTCTGTCATGTCATGCCTTCCTGATAGGTCTCGTGCAGAGTGGCGGGTTTGCGTCCGGATTTCCAGTGCCGCGATGCAGATCCGCTCAGATCGGCTGCGTGGCCTGCCCCAGCCATTCTGCGGCATCCGGGCCAAGGCGGGGGGCAATCCTGCTGTGGCAGTCGGCATGATAGGCGTCGAGCCAGGCGATTTCGGGCGCGTTCAGCATGTCGCGGGCGATCAGGCGGCGGTCGATGGGCACGAAATTCAGCGTCTCGAAGGCCAGCTTGCGTTCGGCTCTGTCTGCCGCGTCGCTGCCGGGCAGTGGGGAGGCGGGTTGCACGACCAGCAGGTTTTCGATGCGGATGCCGAAACGCCCCTCGCGGTAATAACCCGGCTCGTTCGACAGGATCATGCCAGGGTGCAGTTTGACCTCACTGGCGCGGCTGATGCGCTGGGGGCCTTCGTGGACGCACATGTAAACGCCAACGCCGTGGCCGGTGCCATGCGCATAGTCCTGATCGGCCAGCCACAGCGGATAGCGCGCGATGGCGTCGATGTCGCGGCCGGCAATGCCTTTAGGAAAGCGCAGGCGGCTGATGGCGATCATGCCTTGCAGTACGCGGGTAAAGGCAGTGCGTTCGTCGGTGCCGATGTCGCCCACGGGCAGGGTGCGGGTGATGTCGGTTGTGCCGTCCAGATATTGCCCGCCGCCGTCGAGCACCAGCAGATCGCCAGAGCTCAGCATGCGGTTCGACGCCTCGGATACCCGGTAATGCGGCAGCGCGCCGTTCGGGCCGGAGCCTGCGATCGTCTCGAAGCTGATATCCAGCAGCTTGCCGGTATCGCGGCGGCACTCTTCCAGCTTTGTCACCACGTCGATTTCGGTGATCGTGCCGGGTGCCTGCGTGTCGAACCATGTCAGGAATTCGCAGAGAGCCGCGCCATCGCGCAGATGCGCCTCGCGGGTGGCGGTGATCTCGGCTTCGGTCTTGCACGCTTTGGGCAGGATGCAGGGATCGTCGGCGAAGGCGGGCGCGACGTTGGCCTCTTGCAGCACCGTGATGATCGCCGCCGGGATGCTGGCCGGATCGACGCGCACGGGGCTAAGCAGCAGAGTCAGCGCAGCCGTGAAGCCGGTATCGGGATGGGCGGTGACGCCGTCCGCCGTGCAATTGATCGGCAAGTTGTCCAGCTTGGCAGGGTGCACATAGATTTCGACCCGAGCATCGTCGTGCAGGATGGCAAAGGCATGCGGGATCGGGTTGCGCGGGATATCCGCGCCGCGAATGTTCAAGAGCCATGCGATGCTGTCGGGCAGGGTCAGGACAGCGGCGCGGTGGCCCGCCTCGCGCAGCACGTTGGCCAGATCGGCGCGTTTGTCCGCGCTGGTTTTTCCGGCAAGGTCGTCAGGATAGGCGGTGATCGCGCCGGTGGGCGGGGCAGGGCGGCCCTGCCAGATGCTGTCAATCAGATTGCCGTGCGGCACGGGGCCGATGCCGGAGCCTGCCAGCGCCTCGGTCAGATCGGCGATCTCTTTTTGCGTGTGCAGCCACGGATCAAAGCCCAGTCTGCCGCCTTCGGGCAGGGCGCGGCGCAGCCACTCGGCCAGCTTGACCTCGGGCCAGTTTACGGGCTGAAAGGCGTCCGCATCGGTCTGTACCCGCACTTGCGTCCGGTAGCGGCCATCGACGAAAACACCCGCCTCTTGCGCCGTGACCGCAGCAAACCCGGCCGAGCCGGTAAAGCCGGTCAGCCATGCCAGCCGCTCGTCGCCGGGTGCCACATATTCACCCTGATGTACGTCGGCGCGGGGCACGAGCCAGCCGTCCAGATCGGCATCCTTCATCGCCGCGCGCAGAAGTTTCAGGCGCGGTGGCCCCTGTTCGGGGCTGGCCTTGTCGGTAAAGCTCTGGATCATCGCATGGCCTTTCGTATGCCCATCACGCGAGCGCGGGCGCGCGGATCGCTGTCGAACAGTGCGGCAAGCTGTTCGGTCATTGCACCGGCCAATTGCTCGACATCCGTGATCGTGACCGCGCGTTCGTAGTAGCGTGTCACGTCATGGCCGATGCCGATGGCCAGCAGCTCGACCGCCTTGCGCTTTTCAACCATGCCGATCACATCGCGCAGATGTTTTTCGAGGTAGTTGGCCGGGTTCACCGACAGCGTGCTGTCATCGACCGGCGCGCCGTCCGAGATCACCATCAGGATTTTGCGCGCCTCGCGGCGGGCCATCATACGGCGGTGCGCCCATTCCAGCGCCTCGCCGTCGATGTTTTCCTTCAGCAGCCCCTCTTTCATCATAAGGCCAAGGTTCTGGCGGGTGCGGCGCATCGGCGTGTCGGCGGATTTATAGATGATGTGGCGCAGATCGTTCAGCCGCCCCGGAAGCTGCGGGCGCCCGTCGGCCAGCCACGCCTCACGACTCTGCCCGCCTTTCCACGCACGGGTGGTAAAGCCGAGGACCTCGACCTTGACGTTGCAACGCTCCAGCGTGCGGGCCAGAACGTCGGCGCAGATCGCGGCGATGGAGATCGGGCGGCCCCGCATCGAGCCGGAATTATCCAGCAGCAGCGTCACCACGGTGTCGCGGAATTCGGTATCCTTTTCCACCTTGAAGCTGAGCGGTGTCGTCGGACTGACCACGATCCGCGCAAGGCGGCCGGCGTCAAGGATGCCCTCCTCGCGGTCAAATTCCCAAGATCGGCTCTGCTGGGCCTGAAGGCGGCGTTGCAGCTTGTTGGCAAGGCGGCTGACCGCGCCTTTCAGCGGCTCCAGCTGCTGATCAAGATAGGCGCGCAAGCGGTCCAGCTCGACCGGATCGGCCAGATCCTCGGCGTGGATTTCCTCGTCGAACTGGGTGGAATAAACCTGATAATTGGGGTCCGCATCGGAAATCGGCTGCGGCGCGGGTGGCTCCATCGGGGCATCGCCATCGGGCAAGTCGGCCTCCTCGCCTGACTCCTGATCGGCCATGTCATCCATGCTGACCTGCGCCTGGCTTGCGTCCTGCTGGTCCTCCTGGGTCTGTTCGGGATCGGCGTCGGCATCGTCGGTGTCGCTGTCGTCCTGACCGGAGCTTTCGGGCTCCTCCTCGCCGGTTTCCTCCTCGGCCTCGTCGTCCTGTTCGTCATCCTCGGCGTCTGGATCATCGCCCAGCTGGTCGCCGTACCCGAGATCCGCGATCACCTTGCGCGCGAATTTGGCAAAGGCGCTTTGATCGGCCAGATTGTCCTGCAGATTCTCCAGCGTCGCGCCGGCCTCGCCCTCTATGAAGCCGCGCCACAGCTCCATCACGTTCTGCGCGCCCTCGGGCAGATCGCGGCCCGTCGCAAGGTGGCGGATGAGATATCCGGCGGCGGTGTGCAGCGGCGCATCGGCCGGATCGGTGATCTGGTCAAACCCCAGACGCGCGGCCTCGGCGGCGATCTTGGCGTCGATATTGCTGGCCGTGCCGGGCATGGCGCGCGCGCCGACGGCCTCGCAGCGGGCTGTCTCCATCGCCTCGTAGATGTCGCGGGCCATGGCGCCGGGGGGGATGTATTTCGCGTGCGTTTTCGCGTTGTGATACTTGTGCCGCAGCGCCAGCGCGTCGGCGGTGCCGCGCGCGTGCAGCACTTCGTCGCGGGTCATGCGCCGGCTGATCTGCGGCAGGCGCATCGCGTCCCCGGACACGCCCGACGGATCGACTGAATAGCTGACGTTCAGATCGGCATCATTCGCCAGCACCTTCGTCGCCTCGGCGAGGGCCTTCTTGAACGGATCGGCGGGGTTGTCGGATGGTTTTTTCACGGTGCATGCTCCAACGCGGCTAGGCCTTGTAGCCATCATGTAAAGGCCACGCCCGGCAGATGCCCGGCGCGGCAGGCCGTCACCCCATGCTCACGCTCGCCGCGCTCTCGGGCAGTTCCGCGTCAAAGCAGCGCTGGTAGAATTCGGCAACCGTCTGGCGCTCCAATTCGTCGCATTTGTTGAGGAAGGTCAGGCGGAAGGCGTAGCCGACATCGCGGAAGATGCTGGCATTCTGCGCCCAAGTGATCACGGTGCGCGGCGACATCACGGTGCTGAGTTCACCATTCATGAAGGCAGTGCGGCTAAGGTCGGCGACGGTCACCATCTGGCTGACCGTCTTGCGGCCCGCAGCCGTATTGTAGGTCGGGTTCTTTGACAGCACGATCGCCACCTCGGCGTCGTGGCTGAGGTAGTTGAGCGTGGCGACCAGATTCCAGCGGTCCATCTGGCCCTGGTTGATCTGCTGGGTGCCGTGATACAGCCCGGTGGTATCGCCAAGGCCGACGGTGTTTGCGGTGGCGAACAGGCGGAAAAAGGGGTTCGGCGTGATCACCTCGTTCTGGTCCAGCAGCGTCAGCTTGCCGTCAGCCTCCAACACACGCTGAATGACGAACATCACGTCGGGGCGCCCCGCGTCGTATTCGTCGAACACGATGGCGGTCGGATTGCGCAAGGCCCAGGGCAGGATTCCCTCATGAAATTCAGTGACCTGCACGCCGTCCTTCAATTTGATCGCGTCCTTGCCGATCAGGTCGATCCGGCTGATATGGCTGTCGAGGTTCACCCGGACGCAGGGCCAGTTCAGGCGGCTTGCCACTTGCTCGATATGAGTGGATTTGCCGGTGCCGTGATAGCCCTGAATCATCACCCGGCGGTTGTGGGAGAACCCGGCAAGGATCGCCAGCGTGGTGTCGCGGTCGAATTTGTAGGTGCTGTCATTGTCGGGCACCCGGTCCGTGCGCTGGGCAAAGCCCTTGATGTGCATGTCGGATTCGATGCCGAACACCTCGCGCACATCGATGTCTTCGGTCGGTCTTGCGCTCGCGTCAATCATGCCATCGGCCATGTCGGGGTCCTTAATTTCGCATCGTTCTGTTGCGACATGTGGTGCAACATATCTTTGCCAAGGGCAAGAGTAAGGAAAGAATTGCTGGCTTCGCGGACCACGTGTCCTGTAGCGTGCCGGAATGGGCCGTTGCCGCGCCCCAGGTGAGTAGTAGCGAGACCCCATCCGTGACACGTGACGATCTGGAACATCTGATTGCGCGCACCGCGATGGGCGAGCGGGCGGCGTTCGCGGAACTGTATACACATACGTCGGCGAAACTTTTTGGCATCTGCCTGCGTGTCTTGAACGACCGCACCGCGGCCGAGGAGGCGGCGCAGGAGGTGTATGTCAAGATCTGGCGCCGCGCGGATCGCTATCGCGTCAACGGTCTCAGCCCGATGACCTGGCTGATCACCATCGCACGCAACACGGCGATTGACCGTCTGCGCCGCCGCCGCGACGCCCAGCCGGGTCTGGACGTGGCCGATACGCTGGCCGATACCGCCCCCGGCCCCGAGGAGCAGGTGGTGCAAAGCGGCGAAAGGGCGCATCTGGCGGCCTGTCTGGGCGAGTTGAACGCCAACCGCGCCGAGGCTGTGCGCCGGGCCTATCTGGGGGGCGAAACCTATGCCGATCTGGCAGCGCATTTCGATGTGCCGCTGAACACGATGCGCACATGGCTGCGCCGCAGCTTGTTGAAATTGAAGGAGTGTCTGACGCGATGACTGGCCAGCCGCCATATGACGAGGATGCCGACCGTATCCTTGCGGGGGAATACGCCCTTGGCTTGCTTTCGCCCGGCGAGGCCGCCGACTTCGAGGCGCGCATGGCCCGGCAGCCGCATCTGCGCGCCCTCTATGGCGGGTGGGCCGAGGATCTGGCCGGACTGACGGATGGCATACCGGAGGCGGTCGCCCCCGCCGCGTTGAAGCCCCGGATCGACGCCGATCTGTTCGCCGCCGCCCCGCGGCGCCCGTTTGCAGGCTGGCGCGGCATCGGCTGGTTGGTTGGCGGGGCTATCGCCGCGTCGCTTGCGGTGCTGTTGGCCGTGGATGGCGGCATGCTTGAACCGCAGGGTGATGCGCCCGGCTTCGCTGCCAATATCGCAGCCGAGGATGGCTCACTGGTGCTCGTGGCTGGCTATGACGCGGCCAGTGGGTTGCTCACTGTCGAGCGGCAGGTCGGCGCGGCGCCTGACGGACGGGCGTTGGAGCTGTGGCTGATCGCCGGTGAAAATGCGCCAGTGTCGCTGGGTATCCTACCCGGAGACGGCATTGCGCGGCTGAATGTCGCGGAGGGTCTGCGCGGCCAGATGACCGGCGGCCTCCTGGCCATCACCGACGAGCCGCCGGGCGGATCGCCCACTGGTGCGCCCACGGGCAGCGTTCTGGCCAGCGGCACCGTGACGCCCGCATAGTCGGGCGGTCCGGAAAATAAATTTATGTTTTTTGAAACTCTGCCATCCCGGTCTGCGTGAGTTGGGGGGTCAACAGGCGATACCGCCTTCACACCCAAGGGAGAGACCCATGACTTTCAAGACAATGATGACCGCCACGGCCACTGCCGCACTTCTGGCCACGGGCGCCCATGCCGAAAACCCGATGGTCGGCGGCGCCGAAATGTTTGCGGACAAGAACATCATCGAAAATGCCGTGAACTCAAACGATCACAAGACACTGGTTGCCGCCGTGAAGGCCGCGGGACTGGTGGAAACCCTGTCAGGCGAGGGGCCGTTTACCGTATTTGCGCCGACAGATGACGCCTTTGCCAAACTGCCCGAGGGCACCGTGGAGGGCCTCTTGAAGCCGGAGAACAAGGACCAACTGACGCAGATCCTGACCTGCCATGTCGTCGGGGCCGACGCGATGTCGGACGCGATCATGGGCATGATCGACGATGACGGCGGCGCGCATATCGTGCCCACGCTGGGCGGCTGCATGCTGAACGCCACCTATGACGGCGGCACGATCATGCTGGAGGACGAGCAAGGCCAGAAGATCACCGTCACCATAGCGGATGTCGACCAGTCGAACGGCGTGATCCACGTTGTCGACACCGTGATCCTGCCCGCTGCCAAGTAACGGCGCACAAATCCACACGATCCGGTGAAGTAGCGGGCCCGGCTCTTGCGAGCGGGGCCCGTTGCTTTCAGATTGATGTCAAAGCCGCGCGGCACGCCGCGCACCGCAGAAGGAGCGACCCCATGGACAGACGACATTTCATCATCGGCACCGCAATCGCCGCAGGATCGGCCGCTGTTTTCGGACGCATGAGCGCGCCCGCGCGTGCCGAAGGAAAATTCGAAGTGACCCGCACCGAGGAAGAATGGCGCGCCATGCTGAGCGACGCGGAATACGCCGTGATGCGCGAAGAGGCGACCGAACGGGCCGGATCGTCGCCACTGGACAAGAATTATGCCGATGGTACCTACCTGTGCCGGGGCTGCGATCTGCCACTGTACTCATCCGAGACGAAATATGACAGCGGCACCGGCTGGCCCAGTTTCTGGCAGGCCAACGATAGCGCGATCGGCACCAAGGAGGACCGCTCGTTCTTCTCCGTGCGCACAGAATGCCATTGCAGCCGCTGCGGCAGCCATCTGGGCCATATTTTCGATGACGGCCCGGCCCCTACCGGCAAGCGTCACTGCCTGAACGGCGTCAGCCTGAAATTCGAACCGGTCTGACATGCGCCGACGATGCAACCAATTCAGGACGCCTGCGTTCTGGTTAACAAGGGCCGCCTCGGCGGCTCACCCGCAATCCGTAACAACCTCAGGAGATTGACATGCAACGCAAGGGATCCGCAGTCTGGAAGGGCGATCTGAAATCCGGCAAGGGCCAGGTCAGCACGCAAAGCGGCGCGCTGAAAAATAACGCTTACGGTTTCAACACCCGTTTCGAGGACACCCCCGGCACCAACCCTGAAGAGCTGGTCGGTGCCGCCCACGCCAGTTGCTACGCGATGGCGATGTCTCTGGGTCTTGGCGAGAAGGATTTGACCGCCGACGAGATCAACGCCACAGCCAACGTCACCCTGTCCGAGGTCGACGGCGGATTTGCGGTGACCAAAGTGCATCTGGATGTCACGGCCAAAATCCCCGGCATCAGCGAGACAGATTTCCAGGAGGTCGCAGAGGCCACCAAGAAGAACTGCCCGATTTCCAAGCTGTTGACGGCCGAGATAACGCTGGACGCAAAGCTGCTGACCTGAACGGTTCGCGCTTGCCCGACGTCTGCACGCGCCCGCCTGACCTGTTCGGCGGGCGCGTTTTTTCAACGTTTCAATTATTCTCCGGCGCGGTAGAACACTTCGCCATCACCGGCATCGCCGCCAAATGACAGGACGTCATAACGCGCGGCCGGGTCGTCGCCCATGCCGGGCGATCCCATCGGCATGCCAGGTACTGCGATGCCGGTTATCTGGGGTTTGTCGCGCAGCAACTTGGCCAGTGCGGCGAAGGGCACATGCCCTTCCACGACATAGCCGCCAATGCGGGTCGAGTGGCACGATGCCATATCGTTTGGCACGCCGTGCGCGCGCTTGGTCGCGCCGTAATCGGCGTTTTCGACAACTTCGACGTCATACCCTTCGGCGGTGGCCAGATCCGCCCAGGCGGTGCAGCACCCGCAGCTTGGCGTTTTCGTCACAACCATCGAGTTTGCGTTGTCTTCGGCCCAAAGCGGCGCGGCCAGTACAACCGGGAACGCCGCCAGAGCGATCATCTTCTGGAATAGTTTCATAAGTTTTCTCCATTTCGAAAGCAGCAGTGAAAAGGCGTCAGGCTTTCAGCTGTATCTTGGAGGGGTCAGGGGCGGCGCCAATGTCCGTCCTTTACGCGCAGGGACGGCGCGGGGTGCAAAATGGCGTGCCGGGCGCAGTCGCGGCCGACATAGGTCGTATGCGGCGGGCGCGAAGAGCGCCCCGCAAGCGGGTGTGCCATGCGTCGCACCAGAGGCGTCATCACAGCACGCCATCGTAGTCATGTCCGCTGCCGCATCTATTGCGGGGGCGTCAGACTGGGCGACCATTATTGTCGCGTGGCCTGCGCTGGCAAACAGCGCGAACAGAAGGATCGCCACATACCGCAGCCCCGAACCTGTCGTCGCCGCAGTGCGCCGGATCGTGGACGCATGCGGCATTTATTTGAAATTCCGGCTGGTCTTGATCTGCTCCCAGGCCCACATGACCTGTTGCAACTGCTCCTCCTGGCTGCGGTCGCCACCGTTGATGTCGGGGTGCAGCACCTTGATGAGGGCGCGGTAATTCTTGCGCACTTCGGCCTTGGTCATGGTGTCCTTGGCGTCCAGAATGTCGATGGCCTGCCGTTCGGTGGGGGGCAGGCGCCGCCCGCCGCCGGCCTTGTCCTTGCCGGGGTTGCGGGTGGCGTTGCCGCCCAGCACCTGATGCGGGTCCTCTATGCCCAGCCGCGCCCAGGCGCGTGCCTCGGGGTCGGTGAACGCCTTGGTCTGGCGTTCCCAAACCTTGTCCTTGGA
Organism: Roseovarius sp.; assembly: GCA_048267045.1. GTDB lineage: Bacteria > Pseudomonadota > Alphaproteobacteria > Rhodobacterales > Rhodobacteraceae > Roseovarius. The sequence continues at coordinate 26,274 of JBLWYG010000021.1, forward strand.
CATCTGCGCGTTCATTTCGGCCTCGGTGGTGCCGTCGAAGAAGTTCCATTTCAGGTTGTACTCGCGCACATGTTCCTGACAGAACCAGAAAAATTCATCCAGCACATCGGGCGCCTTGGGGGCACGATAAAGACCGGGATTCTCACAGCCCGCATGTTCGCACTGGCGCTGCGAGGTCTCGGATGCACCGGACATGCCGCGCCGTCCGCGCGGGTTCTTCTTCTTGGCCGAAGATACGGACATGTCGAAGCCAAAAGGATCTGATTTGCTCATCTGGCACCTCTTTGCGAGTCGAAGCGGATACTCTAGTCTAAAACGAAACGAATTGAAGGGGGCGAAGCGCGTTATTATGGAAAAGGCAGCAGAAATCCGCATGGCGCTGGAGCAGGGCTTTGATGTGCAGTCGCTTGAAGTCATTGACGAAAGCGAGGCACATCGCGGGCATGCAGGGTATCCCGAAGGGGGGCAATCGCATTTTCGTGTTCGCATCAAGGCGCCCGAATTGGCGCCCATGTCGCGCATTGCGCGGCACCGCGCCATTCATGCAGTGATCGGGCCGGAGCTGATCGCACGTATTCACGCTTTGGCGATCGAAGTCGAGACCTGACGTCAGCCCGGTTTCGGAACATCCGGTTTTGGCGCGGGTGTGCCGGGTTCGGGTGTACCGGGTTCCGGTGTATCGGGGTCGGGTTGCACTGGTGCGGGATCGCCGCGCGACGGCTGAACCGGGCCAAGCGATGGCTCGCGGCGGCGGGTTGTCGGTGGAGTGGGAGATACCGCTTCGGCAACGCTCTGCGCGTCGGCGATCACGTCGCCCGCCGCATCCTGCGCCACGTCTTTGGCGCGGCGAAATACCATCAGCGTGCGATACACTGTGTGTGTTCCGGTCAGACCGGACCGCTCTTCGCTGGGCAGGATATCGGTGCGCAGATACTCCCAGCCATCGGCGGCCTGCGCGTTCAGCAACTCTTCGATGGTGTTGGCGATCCGGGCCTCGGGCGTTTTGATCCCTTGGGCCTTCTGGCCCTTTGCCGGGGCAGGGATCACCTTGTATTCGTAAAACGTCATCACACCTGTCCAAATTTTTGAAGCAGTGGCGACTTTATCTCAGGACGATCCCGATTGGAAACGGCATTCGCCTTCGGCTTCGGGCGCGTTCTGGTGGCACTGTCTGGCGTGAGGTCAGCTGGTATGAAACGCGCGTGCAATCGCGCGGGCAACGTACCAAGCGGCGATCCCCACAAGGACGCCCAGATACCCGTCGATCGCATAATGCCAGCCCAGATGCACCGATCCCAACATGATGATCAGCGTGAACGGCACCATCAACCAGCCGGCCCAACGGCGCCAGGCAAAGGCATAGCACGTCATCAATGCGGAACTGGCAAGATGCATGCTGGGCATCGCGGATATTCCGGCGATCGGTCCGTCGTTCAGATACCCGTCAAGCAGCATGTCCTGCACGTCCAGCGCCCATACCGGGCTGATCGCGGCGAATTCATGCAGTTTGTCCATCAGCGGCACGAATGTGTCACCATACCCAAGGGCCTGATAATAAACCGGCCCGCCCGACGACAGCGCCGTCGCAAGCACATTGCCGCCCAGACCCCACATCAGAACAAAGCCGATCAGAAACGTGTTGCGCCGCACCGGATTGTCACGGTCGAAGCAGGCGGCGAACGTGATGAAGTAGAGCAGGAAAAACCAGAAATGATAGGCTGCGTTCAACCCGGTCGTGATCAACGGTCTGTCGAGCATGGGCGCCAGCAGAACGTAAGGGTCATTGCCACCATGCAGCCACCGGTCGAAACGCGCCAGGGCGGGATCCCATGAAAACGGGTTCATCTGCGGTATCATGCCCTTCACGAACGCGAAACTGCCGGCGAAAAAGATGATGGTCACAAAGGCGACGATGCCGGTCGTCAGACGGCCGGTGTCTAGGCAGAAATGGCGCGCATCGGTCAAAAACCAGCGGGTCGGGCTTTGCGGCCGGACATACAGCACCATGTAGCCGAACCGCCAGAACATCAGGAAAATCATGAAGCAGGGGATCAGAAACTGCAGCATCGTAAAGAGCCGCCGGGCCACCCCGGATTCGAACGGAACCGCATACCATGTCGAAATGCTGTGCGCGGCGGCCAGATGAATCAACGTGATCATGATCAGGATGCGACTTTGCGAAATCGCGCGCGGCAGATTGGCCACGATGGCATAAGGGCGCGAAGAAATGCTTGTCTGAATTTGCGTCTGCATGGTCATCGCGCGTCTACCTTATGCTTTCTCACATGATGCCGCTGGATGCCGGCGCCACATGGGCCGCATTGAGCCGATTTTAAGGCAGCACGTCAGGCCTTGTGCGGGATGCCTATAGGCAGGCCAACCCCGTGGGGGCGCGGCAGCAGATCATGGGCCGTCTGCATCGACGCAAAATTGGCCGCGATATCGGCGGGCATCGGCGCCACGCGCGGGCCAGTCATGTCGACATGCAAGGTAAGTCCCTCGGCGGTGGCGGCCAGCCAGCCATCCTCGTGGTAAAGCTGCTGAAAGCAGTGGAACCGCTTGGAATCGTGATCCAGCAGATAAAAGGCGCAGCGCACCCGGTCGCCTTCGTGCAACTCGCGCAAGTAACGCACACGAAAATCCGCGACATAGGTGGTCATTCCGCGGGTGCGCGCATAGTTGGCGCCAAACCCGAGCAGCCGGTAAATATCGTCGATACCATTGTCGAACAGCACGTTGTAATAGGCCATGTTGAGATGGCCGTTGAAGTCGATCCATTCGGGCTGAACGGTCATCCAGTCCGACATCGCCGGACCGTCCTGGATGGCGGCGTCCGTCATTGGCCCAGCTTGGCGGCGACAATGTCGTTCACGGCCTTGGGGTTCGCCTTGCCGCCCGTCGCCTTCATCACCTGACCGACGAACCAGCCTGCCAGTTTCGGATTGGCCTGCGCCTTTTCTACTTGCGCGGGGTTTTCGGCGATGATGCGGTCGACGGCTTCCTCGATGGCGCCGGTGTCCGTGACCTGCTTCATGCCGCGTTCTTCGACGATCCTGGCCGGATCGCCGCCCTCCGTGTAAACAATCTCAAACAGGTCTTTGGCGATCTTGCCGGAAATGGCATCGGACGCGATCAGATCGACGATGCCGCCCAGCTGCGATGGGGACACGGGGCTGGCGGTGATGTCCGCGCCCTCCTTTTTCAGGCGGCCGAACAGCTCGTTGATGACCCAGTTCGCCACCAGCTTGCCGTCGCGGCCCGCAGCGGCGGATTCGAAATAGGCGGCATTGGCGACCTCGGCGGTCAGCACGGATGCGTCGTATTCGGATAGGCTGAAATCCAGTACGAACCGCGCCTTTTTGGCGTCGGGCAGTTCGGGAAGGGTCGCTGCGATCTGGTCGACCCAGTTCTGCTCGATCTCCAGCGGCAGCAGGTCGGGATCGGGGAAGTAGCGGTAGTCATGTGCCTCTTCCTTGGACCGCATCGAGCGGGTTTCGTTCTTGTCCGGATCATAGAGGCGCGTTTCCTGCACCACCTCGCCGCCGGCCTCGACGATGGCGATCTGGCGGCGCGCCTCGACCTCGATCGCGGCCTGGATAAAGCGCATTGAGTTCATGTTCTTGATCTCGCAACGGGTACCGAGGTGCGAGAAATCCTGTGTTTCCTGATATTTTTCGTACTGACCGGGGCGGCAGATGCTGACATTGACGTCCGCGCGCAGGTTGCCGTTCTGCATGTTACCGTCGCAGGTGCCAAGATAGCGCAGGATCTGGCGCATTTTCAGCACATAGGCGGCGGCCTCTTCGGGGCCGCGAATGTCGGGGCGGCTGACGATCTCCATCAGGCAGACGCCGGTGCGGTTCAGATCGACAAAGGACATGTTCGGGTCCATGTCATGGATCGACTTGCCCGCGTCCTGCTCCATATGGATGCGCTCGATCCGGACCATACGGGCGATGCCTGGCTCCATGTCCACGAGGACCTCGCCCTCGCCCACGATGGGGTGGTAAAGCTGGCTGATCTGATAGCCCTGCGGCAGGTCGGGGTAGAAGTAATTCTTGCGGTCGAACGCCGATTTCAGGTTGATCTGCGCCTTGAGGCCAAGGCCGGTGCGGACCGCCTGTTCGATGCAGAACTCGTTGATGACGGGCAACATGCCGGGCATGGCCGCGTCGATGAACGAGACGTTCGAATTCGGCTCGGCGCCGAAACGGGTGGACGCGCCCGAGAACAGCTTGGCGTTTGAGGCGACCTGTGCGTGCACCTCCATGCCGATGACCAGTTCCCAATCGTGTTTCGCACCGGCGATCACGCGCGGTTTCGGGGTCTCGTAAGTCAGGTCCAGCATGGCGGGCGTCCTTTGTCAGATCGCCAGCGTTCTAGGGCAGGGCGCGCTCTGGGGCAAGAGGCGCGGGCCGCTCATAGCGCCGGAAGCAGATACATTCCCGCCGGCGAAAAGGCGATGGAGTTGCCTCGCGCGATGTCATCGGCAAATTGAGCGGCGATCGAGCGCAGGGCGGTCTGGCGGCCTTCGCTGATCAGGGCGCCGCGCGCCGGGAGCGGTGCTGCGCCGCGCGGGTGCAGAGCCTGGGTCCAGATCAGCGGGTGGAGTTCGTACAGGTGATTACGTAAGATCCAGGTCAGGCAGCCCCGCAACTGCGCCCGCGCCGTCAGACAGGATAGTGCGGCCTCGCCAGTATCTTCGCGCATCGTCACGGCGCAGAACGCGGCCAACAGATTGGCGGTGTGCTGGTCCGGAGTGCGGCGCAGGATATCGCGCAGACCATCGATGAAAAACGCGATGTCCACCATCTCCAATGCTCCGCCGTCCAGCGCCAAGGCGTCGAAATAAACCCAAGTATAGGCGCCCGCGCCCCAGACGGCACCGGTGCGCGCTGCAGTGCGGCGCGCCTCCAGTTCCAGCTGATTATAGCTTCCCTCCTTTCCGGGCAGGAGGGTTGCCCCCAGCGCCCGCATATGGCGTGGACTGCCGGGATCAAGGTCAATCAGACGCTCGAATTGGTCCGCAATGTGCGCCTGGCGCCGATCCGCCGCGGTCGACATCAACGCGCATTGTGCCGCTGCCAGCGACGGTGCGTTCTCGGCAAGGCCGCAATGCGGCGCCAGAAGATCAGCGGCACGGTCGAAATGGAATTGCGCATTGCGGCGCGCCTCGGGCTTGGTGCCGCGTTGCGCCGCACCGCGCCAAGCCCACGCCAGATCGACATGCGCCAGCGCGGCGATCAGTGCGATGGCATAGTTGCCGCAGAATTCGGTGCAGGCAGCTTCAAGCGCGTTGATTTCGTCAGACGCCAGGGCGGCGCCATCGCGCAGCGCGTCCCGGGCGGCTGCAACAACATCGCCGCGCGCGCCAAAGGCCAGAAGCAATGCGACCGATTCGCCCCCTGGCGTCGCGGCGCGGCGGATGTCAGCGTCGCGTATCTTGTGGCTCAACTGTTCCCACCTCTCCTGGCGGGCCAGTTTCTGCCCTAGAGCCTGATAGCCGGTGCGCGCCGTTTCCTCGTCGGCGACGGGCATGGATGGCAGGATGATGCGGCGGCTGAGCGTATCGAGATCCGGCTGTTGTGTGCGACTTGGCCGCACGGTGTGAGTGCGGAAAAACAGGTGATTGGCGGCGCGGTTCAGGAAATGTGGCACGGTCGGGCTGCTTTCTTGAAGGTAGGCGTTGACGCTGGTTGTGCGCGCGCAATCGGGCCAAAACGTGTCACCACGAGGGTGAAGCGAAGGAAATCGCTACAGATGCCGCTTGCGGCGCTGCGACGCGCTGTGCCCCAGCGCGGGCGCCGGGATTGCCAGATCCGGGGGTTTCGGGGAAGATGCGTCATGAACCCGCTGCCCCTTTGCCTTTTCATCCTGTTGCTAAGCCTTCTCGCGCCGATGGAAGCGCGCGCCGAGGCAGGGGCCGAAACGCGCCCTTTGGCGCGCACGGTTGTCATCCCGAAGGCCCGCTGGGACCATCGACCGGGCGGCCCGGACTGGACGCGCAGTGCGCTGTCTGCGCTGGCTCAGCACGGCGCGCCGTTGGTGCGGTCGCTGCCGCGCGACATGGCCGCCTGGTGCCCGGGATACGCAACAGCGGACGCACCCGGACGGCGCGCCTTTTGGGTAGGTTTCCTGTCAGCCCTGGCCAAATATGAAAGCACGTATCGCGCTCGGGCGGTGGGCGGAGGCGGGCTGTGGTACGGCCTTTTGCAGATACTGCCGGGCACCGCGCGCAGTTATGGCTGCCGGGCACGGTCGGGCGCCGAGTTGACTGACGGGGGCAACAATTTGAGCTGCGCGATCCGAATCATGGCGCGCACGGTGACGCGCGACGGCGCCATCGCCGGCAAGGAGGGGCGCTGGCGCGGGGGTGCCGCCGATTGGGGTCCGATGCGCGATCCGGCCAAGCGCAATGAGATGGCCGCGTGGCTGCGCGGTCAGAGCTATTGCGCCGTCACCCGGTCGCCGCGCCCGCAACTGCGCCCCAAATCGGTCGAGGCGCTCGGCGAGGGTGAGTCTGACCGCTAAAGCGTTTCGTAAAATCCGGATCACAGATTTTCGTGAAACGCGCACGACATACCGGCATCGTGCGCGGTGTGCCTTTACCTGATGCCGCAAGCCAAAGACGAGATGCTTTAGGCTTTGAGGATGCGCCCGACCATTTCGGCAGTGTCGCGGCTGAGATCCGGCTGCGCTGCGATCCGCTCCAGCTGGGCGCGTATCAATGTCTGGCGATCCTCGTCATAGCGGCGCCACGTCTCGAAGGCCGAACACATGCGCGCGGTCGTCTGCGGGTTCAGCGGGTCCAGCTTGATCAGCCAGTGGGACAGCAGTTCGTAGCCTGTGCCCGAGGCGTGATGGAACCCGGCGGGAGATCCGGCCAGTGCGCCAAGTGTCGCGCGGAAGCGGTTGGGGTTTTTCATCGTGAAGTCAGGGTGCTGCGTCAGCTTTTCGGTGATGGCTGTCGTTTGCGCCGGATCAGCCATGGCGATTTGAAGACCGAACCATTTGTCGATGACCAACCGATTGCCCTGCCATTGGTTGTAGAAAGACTGCACCGCCGCATCGCCGCGCCCGGCCTGCAAGAGGCAGCCCAATGCGGCCAGCTGCTGCGTCATGTTTTGCGCTGTGTCATATTGCGCCTGCGCCGCTGCGCCGCCGTCGCGTCGGGTGATCATCGCCAGCGCGGTATTCGCGATAGCCCGTGCGCCCGACTGTTGGGCGTCGGGGCTGTAGGGGGCTTCGACCTGATACTGCGCATAGAGGTGGGACGCGGCGTCCGCCATTGCGTCCGCGCGGGCATCCTTCAGCGCCTCGAGTGCATCGTATATTGCCTGCGGATCCGGCGTGTCGCCGTCATCATGCAGTGCCTGCGCCAGATCGTCCTGACTGGGCAGCCCCAGCGCCAGCGCGCGGAATGCCGGATCGAGCGTATCGTCCAGCGCCATGATGCGCGCCGCTTCCAGGTAGGCCGGATCGGGCGCGGCGCCACGCCGGACCATCGCCAGCAGCCCGTCGCGGGCCAGCGCGCGGCCCGCCTCCCATTTGTTGAAGGGGTCCGTGTCATGCGCCAGAAGGAACGCGCGTTCGGCATTGTTCGTCTCGCGCTCAAGGATCACGGGTGCTGAGAAATCGCGCAGGATCGACGGGATCGGGTGCGCGGACAGGCCGGTGAAGTCAAAGCTCTGTTCGGCCTCTGTCATCTCCAACACGCGGGTTTTCTGCACTTCGCCGCCATTCTGGCGCAGTAGGCCGACCTTGATCGGGATCACGCGCGGGGGCTTCTCGCTTTGCCCCGGTGTCGGCGGCGTGTGCTGTTTGAAGGCCAGCGTATAGGTGCCGTCCTGATAACTGTCCGTCACAGACAGTCGCGGCGTGCCCGCATCCTCGTACCAGCGCTTGAACTGCGCCAGATCACGGCCCGTCACATCCTCGAACACCTTCAGCCAGTCCTCGATCGTGCAAGCCTGCCCGTCATGGCGTTTGAAATAGAGCGTCAGCGCCTTGGTCCATGCGTCATCGCCGACCAGTGTTTTCAGCATGCCGATCAGCTCGGCGCCTTTTTCATAGACCGTGGCGGTGTAGAAATTGTTGATCTCGACAAAGCTGTGAGGCCGCACCGGGTGCGCCAGCGGGCCGTTATCCTCGCGGAATTGGCGCGCGCGCAGGGCGATGATATCCTCGATTCGCTTGACCGGGCCGCTGCGCATGTCGGCCGTGAATTGCGCGTCGCGGAAAACGGTCAGCCCCTCCTTGAGGCACAGCTGGAACCAGTCGCGGCAGGTGATGCGGTTGCCTGTCCAGTTGTGGAAATATTCATGCGCGATGATCGCCTCGATCCGCTCGAAATTGGCATCGGTGGACGTCTCCGGCGAGGCCAGAACGCAGGAGGAGTTGAAGATGTTCAGCCCCTTGTTTTCCATCGCGCCCATGTTGAAGTCATCGACCGCGACGATATTGAACAGATCAAGATCGTACTCGCGCCCATAGACCTCCTCGTCCCAGCGCATCGAATCCTTCAGCGCCTGCATGCCGAAGGCGCATTTGTCTTCGTCGCCGGGGCGCACCCAGATGTTCAGTTCGACCTCGCGGCCCGACGTGGTGGTGAATGTGCCGGGATGATTGACGAGCCGCCCGGCAACCAGCGCGAACAAATAGCTGGGTTTCGGCCATGGGTCATGCCACTCGGCAAAGCCGTCGCCTACGGTGACCGGATTGCCGTTGGACAGCATCACCGGCTGGTCGCCCTCGATGCGAACGGTGAAGGTGGTCATCACGTCGGGGCGATCGGGGTAGTAGGTGATCTTGCGAAAGCCCTGCGCCTCGCATTGGGTGCAATACATGCCGCTGGACATATAAAGCCCCTCCAGCGCGGTGTTGGCCGATGGATTGATCTCGACCTCGGCCTCCCAGACGAATTCTGTTTTCGGGACGGCGCAGGTCAGGCCATGTTCGGTGACATCTGGCGACACCTCCGCACCGTCTATGCTGGCGCGGATCAGTGTCATGCCCTCACCGTCCAGCGCGAAATCGCGCGATGTTGCGTCCGGGTTCGGAGCAAAGCTGATGCGGCTGTGGACGCGTGTGCGCGCAGGATCAAGGCGGAAGATCAGGTGCACGTCCCGGACCAGCCAGTTCGGGGGGGTATAGTCGGACAGGTAAACGGTCTGGCCAGCAGAAACTTGGGGTGCGGCGTCTTTCATCATGCGTCCTTTTCGGTCGGAACCTCTTGGTTGGGATCAGAGTTAAGGACATATGCGGGGGCCTTCAATGCCCCATCGCCCGCGCGCGCTGGCGCGATGAAATCAAATGCGGAGGATGCACGATGTCGGCACCCGACACCAATACCGAAACCGAGAAACAGGCGCACAAGACGCCTATAGCGGGGATGATTGCTGTTGTTGTCTTCGCAGTTGTTCTGCTGATCGCGTTGGTCACGTGGTTGAGTTATGCGGGCAACGACCCGACAGAAGCTGGCGGTGTCGACGATGGTGTGAGTACCAAGGTTACAGGCGATCCCGCGGCGGAGCCGGTGGGCGACCTTGTGGAGGACCCCGTTTCGGTTCAGCCAGCAGACGACTGACAGCACAGGTTGGCAGTGTGCCGCAGGCTCGCCCATGGCACTTGGGCGGGCCATCTACGTGCCGTCGGTGAAAAACGGAATACTTGTGAAACATCGCGCCAAAGGCAACTTGCCGACCAAGCCGTGTAATACCTGTGGTCGCCCGTTTGCGTGGCGACGCAAATGGGCAGAGGTCTGGGACCAGGTGCGGTATTGCAGCGAACGGTGTCGCCGCGCACGGCGGAGGGCACACAAAGACGTGTGATGCGGCGGTCGCGGGGGTTGAAAAACCTATCGGTTACGTCACACTGCGCCGAACCCATTTGTCACAGACAGGCCTCCATGCGACGTCCCATTATCGGCATCATCGGCAATCAGTATGTGATCGACGACCGTTATCCCGTGCACGCTGTGGGGCGGATGAACCTTGATGCTGCGGCGCATGTATCGGGGGGAATGCCCTATATCATCGCTGCTGATCCAGGGCTGGTAAGCGTGGCTGAACTGATGCAAGTTTGCGATGGGTTCATCCTGACGGGTGGACGGGCGAATGTGCACCCTGAAACCTACGGAGAGCCCCCGACCGAAGCACACGGCGCCTTTGACACGGCGCGCGATGCGGTAACCCTGCCCCTGGTGCGGGCATGCGTGGAGGTGGGGCAGCCCATACTTGGTCTGTGTCGCGGCTTCCAAGAGGTGAATGTGGCGTTGGGCGGCAGCCTCTTTCCTGAAATCCGTGACTTGCCAGGACGCGATAATCACCGCATGCCCCCCGACGGCACGTTGGAAGAGCAGTTTGCCCTGCGTCACGTGGTGACATTTGACGAGGGCGGCGTATTTCATCGCTTGATGGGTGCGCGCCAGGTGATGACGAACACGCTGCACGGGCAGGGGATCAATATGCCCGGCGTGTGCGTTCATGTCGATGGTCATGCGCCCGATGGCACGGCCGAGGCGATCCATATCAAAGATGCGCCCGGGTTTGCGCTGGCGGTGCAGTGGCATCCCGAATGGAATGCGGCGAACGATCCGGTATCGCGGCCGTTATTCGAGGCGTTCGGCACCGCAGCGCGCCAATGGGCGGCAGGGAAAGGACCGGCATCGCTGCTTAGAACCGCCTGAGGTACCGTCGTCCTGCTTGTGATGGTGGAGGCCCTTTGCGATCGGTTGGAGATGCGCCGGGCTGGTCAGCCCGGCCGTGGCGAGCTACGTCTGCCTTGCCGGGCAGCGGCGATAGTGCGAGGCACAATGCAATCAGATCCGCCATCCCATGACATTGACAGCGCCCGCCGGGGCGGGCCGGTTTTGCGCGCTTTGTGGGTCTGCGTGGGAGCGGTGTCGCTGGCGCTGGGTGCGGTCGGGGTGATCCTGCCGCTGCTGCCCACGACGCCTTTTGTGCTGCTGGCGGCCTTTGCCTTTGCGCGCAGTGCGCCTCGGCTGCGCGCATGGTTGGCCGACAACCGCATCTTCGGGCCGATCATTGTCGACTGGGAGGCCCATGGCGTTATCGCGCCGCGCTACAAAGCGATGGCCTGCTCGGTGATGGCGCTGGTTCTGCTGGGGTCGATGCTGGGCGGGCTGGCATGGCACCTGATTGCGATACAAGCGATCTGCATGGGCGGGGCGGCCACCTATGTATTAAGCAGGCCTTCGGCGGCCCGGCGCTAGGGTTTTGCCAGATCGCGTAGCGCCGCTGCCGACCCCGTGATTACGGGGCCAGGGCACATCACGCCCGAATTTGAACCACCGGTTTTTCCGCCGATCGCACGCCTTACAGGCGGTCGATGAACCCGCTGGCCAATATGCAGATTTGCAATATTGGCCTGATCTCTATGCAGATGTTTGCAAATTTGCTGAAAATCGCTGTTGCGCTGCCGCGGATCAGGTATAGCCTGCCGAAAACCTACAAACGGGAAGCCCGCGATGAAAGATATTCTGCAGGAACTCGAAGACCGCCGTAGCGAAGCGCGCATGGGCGGGGGGCCGGCCCGAGTGGCCGCGCAGCATGAAAAGGGAAAGCTGACTGCGCGCGAGCGGGTCGAGCTATTGCTGGACGAGGGCAGCTTTGAAGAGTTCGACATGTTCGTCGCGCATCGCTGCATTGATTTCGGGATGGAACAGGATCGCCCATACGGCGACGGAGTCGTCACGGGCTGGGGCACGATCAACGGGCGGCTGGTCTATGTGTTCAGTCAGGATTTTACCGTCCTGGGTGGGTCGGTTTCCGAAACGCACGCAAAAAAGATTTGCAAGATCATGGACATGGCCGTGCAGAACGGCGCGCCCGTCATCGGTATCAACGATTCGGGCGGCGCGCGCATTCAGGAAGGCGTCGACAGCCTGGCGGGCTATGGAGAGGTGTTTCAGCGCAACATCACCGCCTCGGGCGTGGTGCCGCAGATCAGCGTTATCATGGGGCCTTGTGCGGGCGGTGCGGTGTATTCCCCCGCGATGACCGATTTCATCTTCATGGTGAAGGATTCCAGCTACATGTTCGTGACAGGCCCCGACGTGGTGAAAACTGTCACCAACGAACAGGTGACGGCCGAGGAGCTGGGCGGCGCGACAACGCACACGCGCAAGTCATCGGTGGCAGATGCCGCGTTCGAGAATGATGTCGAGGCGCTGGCCGAGGTGCGGCGCCTGGTGGATTTCTTGCCGTCCAGCAACCGCGAAAAGCCTCCGGTGCGCCCGTTCTTCGACGAACCGGGCCGTATCGAGGAGTCGCTGGATACGCTGGTGCCGGACAATCCCAACATGCCATATGACATGAAGGAATTGATCACCAAGATCGCGGATGAAGGGGATTTCTACGAAATCCAGGCGGAATTTGCCAAGAACATGATTACCGGATTCATCCGGCTGGAAGGGCAGACCGTTGGCGTCGTGGCGAACCAGCCGATGGTGCTGGCCGGGTGCCTTGATATCGACAGCTCGCGCAAGGCCGCGCGGTTCGTGCGGTTCTGCGACTGCTTTGAGATCCCGCTGCTGACGCTGGTGGATGTTCCCGGCTTCCTGCCGGGCGTGACGCAGGAATATAACGGCGTGATCAAGCACGGCGCCAAGCTGCTGTTCGCCTATGGCGAGGCCACTGTGCCGAAGGTCACTGTCATCACGCGCAAGGCCTATGGCGGCGCGTATGTCGTGATGGCGTCCAAGCATCTGGGCGCTGATTTCAACTATGCCTGGCCGACGTCCGAGATTGCCGTGATGGGTGCCAAGGGCGCGACGGAGATTATCCACCGCGCCGATCGCGGCAATGCCGAGAAACTGGCCGCCCATGCCAAGGATTACGAGGACCGCTTTGCCAGCCCCTTTGTTGCCGCCGAACGCGGGTTCGTGGATGAGGTGATCATGCCCCAATCCACGCGCAAGCGCGTTGCGCGGGCCTTTGCGTCCCTGCGCGGCAAGAAGGCGCAGATGCCGTGGAAAAAGCACGACAATATCCCCCTGTGACGCCCGATGGGGGCCGCCGCGCCCTGGGGCAGGAGCCAGACCAGTGATACAATGCGCAATCACAGACGCCGGCACGGTGCCACCGGGAACCTCCCCGATGGCGACCGCGTTCGCCTGTGTGAAAGGAGGGTGTCATGGCCAAAACGAACGATCCCAGCATCAAGGACGCGGACACTTACGAAGCTCTGCGCGATCAGGGCGCATCCAGGGAGAAGGCGGCGCGGATCGCCAATGCACAGGCGCGAGACGATATGAGCCCATCGGAAAAGGGTGGCAAGGCGCCCCCCTACGAGGAGTGGACGAAGGAAGATCTGTATCAGCGCGCGCAGGAAATCGATATCGACGGCCGCTCGGGCATGAGCAAGGATCAGCTTATCAAAGCGCTGCGCAACTACTGAGCAGACCTGCATTACGCGCCCTGTGGGCCGCGCTGGCGACGATCCTCACCGTTGTCCCCGCCGCCGCCCAGGCGGTGGTGCTGCCGTCAGGCGGCCAAGTGCATCTGCATGAGATCATCATCGAAGATAGCGACGCTGATGTTGTCACGCGTCTGCGCTTTGTTACGGATGGGTTCGCGCCCGATCAAATGGCGCCGGATGCAACGCTAAGAGACATGACGTTTCTTTGCGAAAGCAATGCTTTGGACTATTTGACCGCCCCCTCCGATGGTCAAACCGTGATCATATCGCTCGCGGATCGCGAGGCACCGTTTGGCGTGATGGACAGCAGCGTCGCGCAGATTTTCGAAGCTTTTACGATCCAGGACAATGCCTGCATCTGGGAGGCATTCTGATGCATCCACAATATCTTGAGCGCCGATGCTTCTCTTCACGAGCTTGTGAGGCTTTGCAGCCACAATGGCGCCGGATTCGCGTATCAGCATATCGCTTTTATAAAAACTCCACTATTCTGCCAGATGATTGCACCCAAGCAATCCATACCTCGAAGTATGGGTGGGGGACGTTGCGCCCAATTCCGCCCTCAATAAGTGACAGGAGAATTCAATGTCGAACGTTATCAAAGGTCTTATCGCTGCCGGTCTTCTCGCAGCAGTTGCAGCATGCCAGCAGGCACCCCAGGACGATTACGTCGTCGTCGAGCCGGTCACAGCCGAGCCCGTTTCGACCGGCAAGTACTAATCCGGTCTATCGGATTCTGACAGCGGGGCAGGCCGCCAGGCCTGCTCCGGTTCCGCTGCTGCGCGCCGTATCGGAGGGCGCAGCATGATCAAGCATCGCGGGTTTCCCGGCAGGTTGCCGAGCACCGATTTTCAATTCACCATTCGCCGCGCCAACCCAAAGGGCGCGACCCCGCTGACCCGGCGGGAGCGTTACGCCGACCGGCGTCCGCCTGATCGCAGGGCCGACACGGCATTTGTCGCGGCATTGTGGGAGAATTTTGGCGACCAGCCGTTCGAGCGGGGCAATCTGGATGCCGGCCGGCTGTCCTGGCTGCTTGGCCGCGAGGTATTGCCGTTCACCGATCCGTTCGATCCCACAGATTACGAGGCGCTGCTGATTCTGGACGTCAACGCGGCACGGCGCGCGTTTCCGACGGCTTTTGACGAAACGGATGAGGCATGATTATGGCTCCGGCGCAGGGTGCCGAGGGTCGAATCTGCCGCGTGGCAAGCGTAAATCTGCCAGCGGCGCGGCGTTCTGCGCGGAATACAGCCGACAATTGTTCTGGTTGTAAAATGCGCTTGGACTCGGTGTCGCGCAATGGCAGTTTGATGACAGTAGTGGCGGGCCTTCCCCAAGGGTCCGGGGCACTTTGTCCAAACCGTTACCCTTCCCCTTATGGGCGGCGTCGCGTAGCCAATCGCACGCCGCCCTTTTTTCGCGCGGTTACAAACGCTTGGACGCATAGGCGGAACCCCGCGCAAGGGCGCGTGATTGGTAATTGCCGCTTTGACGGTCCGGCGGTTCTGACCTCTAATCGCGCGACACATCACGCTCGCGAAACAAGAGGCAGTTCACAATGCAAAGAGCATCCAAAAAACAACCCAAGGCTGTATTGGCCATTCTTGCCCTCGCGGCGCTTGCAGCTTGCGGTGACACCGTTGTCGAGCAGGCGGCGATTGGCGGTGTTGGCGGCCTGGGGGCTTCGGCTGTCCTGGGCGGCAATCTTGCCGCTGGCGCCGTCGTCGGTGCGGCGGGCAACGTCGCCTATTGTCAGGCTTTCCCGGACCGCTGCAACTAACACACGCCGCCCAACCGGCGCGCGCGTCATTCTAAATGGGACCATCCGTGCCGACCGGCGCGGGTGGTCCCTGCCGTTTTCGGCCCCGGCGCTGCGGCGCGGGGCGCGCATTTAAAGGGGACACGCCATGTTCAAGAAGATACTGATTGCCAACCGGGGCGAGATCGCCTGCCGTGTCATAAAGACCGCGCGCCAGATGGGTATCCAGACCGTTGCCATTTACTCCGATGCCGACCGCAATGCGCTGCATGTGCGGATGGCTGATGAGGCAGTGCATATCGGCCCGCCTCCAGCCAGCGAATCCTACATCGTGATCGACAAGGTGATGGACGCCATCCGCCAGACCGGCGCCGAGGCGGTGCATCCCGGCTATGGCTTCCTGTCCGAGAACGCGAAATTCGCCGAGGCGCTCGAGGCCGCGGGTGTGGCCTTTATAGGCCCGCCGAAAAAGGCGATCGAAGCGATGGGCGACAAGATCACGTCCAAGAAACTGGCCCAGGAGGCCGGCGTGTCGACCGTGCCCGGCTACATGGGCCTGATCGAGGATGCCGAGGACGCGGTCAAGATCTCGAACCAGGTTGGTTATCCGGTGATGATCAAGGCCAGCGCCGGCGGCGGTGGCAAGGGCATGCGCATTGCCTGGAACGATGACGAGGCGCGCGAGGGGTTTCAAAGCTCGAAGAACGAGGCGGCCAGCAGTTTTGGCGATGACCGGATTTTCATCGAAAAGTTCGTGACGCAGCCCCGCCATATTGAAATTCAGGTCCTGTGCGACAGCCACGGCAACGGCATCTATCTGGGCGAACGCGAGTGCAGCATCCAGCGCCGGAACCAGAAGGTGATCGAAGAGGCGCCCAGCCCGTTTCTGGACGAGGCAACCCGCAAGGCCATGGGTGAGCAGGCCGTGGCGCTGGCGCAGGCCGTTGATTACACCAGTGCCGGAACGGTGGAGTTCATCGTCGATGGCGACCGGAATTTCTATTTTCTCGAAATGAACACCCGCCTTCAGGTCGAACACCCGGTGACCGAATTGATCACCGGTGTCGATCTGGTCGAACAGATGATCCGCGTCGCCAACGGCGAGACGCTGGCAATGACCCAAGACGACGTCAAGCTGAACGGCTGGGCCATGGAGTGCCGCCTCTATGCCGAGGATCCATATCGCAACTTCCTGCCGTCCATCGGCCGTCTGACCCGCTACCGTCCGCCAGAGGAGCTTAGCGTCGTGGGCGCCACCGTGCGCAACGATACCGGCGTCTATGAGGGTGGCGAGATCAGCATGTATTACGATCCGATGATCGCCAAGCTGTGCACCTGGGGGCCGGACCGGACCGCGGCGATCGAGGGGATGCGCGTCGCGCTGGACAGTTTCGAGGTCGAGGGGATCGGCCACAACCTGCCATTCCTCTCCGCCGTCATGGACCATCCCAAATTCGCGTCGGGCAACATCACCACGGCGTTCATCGCCGAGGAATACCCCGACGGATTTGAAGGGGCCGAGCTGGACGAGGCGTCGCTACGCCGCATTGCGGCGTCCTGCGCGGCCATGCACCGGGTCGCCGAGATCCGGCGCACGCGCATCTCGGGCCGTATGGACAACCATGAACGCAAGATCGGGGACGACTGGAACGTGGCCTTGAACGGTCTCAGCTACGACGGGCGCATCGCCGCGCGCCGCGGCGGCGCGACGGTGACGTTTGCCGATGGCGGCGCCGTCGAGGTTGTGTCGGACTGGACACCGGGCGACCATCTGGCGCGGCTGGACGTGGACGGCGCGCCGTTGGTTTTGAAGGTCGGCAAGGTTTCGGGCGGCTTTCGTATCCGCAGCCGCGGTGCGGATCTGAAAGTGCATGTTCGCACCCCGCGCCAGGCCGAACTGGCGCAGCGCATGCCGGAAAAGCAGCCGCCCGATACATCGAAAATGCTGCTCTGCCCGATGCCCGGCCTGATCGTGAAGGTCAACGTCGAGATCGGGGATGAGGTGCAGGAGGGGCAGGCGCTGTGCACGGTAGAGGCGATGAAGATGGAAAACATCCTGCGCGCGGAAAAACGGGCCGTTGTCTCCGCTATCAATGCGGGGCCGGGCGACAGTCTGGCTGTCGACGAAGTGATCATGGAATTCGAGTGATCCTGTGACCTGCAACCGTCCCAACCGCGCGGGGGCTGCCAGCCGTCGCCAGCGCGCCGTATGGCGTCTTGGCGCACTCTGCGCCGGGGTGTTGGCGCTGGCAGGGTGCAAGCGTGCGGACGAGGCCGGTTTGCGCGCGCTGCTGGCCGGTTGGGTGCCTTTGGGCGAAACGGTTTCGTTTAGCGCGACGCAAGGGTGTGTGGCGGGGCTTTTTCAGGTGGTCGACCTGCGTATTGCGTCGCGCATGCGCATCGCCCGAAGCGTCCAGGAGGCGGCGGTCATCCTCAAATCCCGCGATCAGGTTGCGATCGTCGCATCCCGGTTGACGCCCGACAGCGCCCTGCTGCAACTGGTCGAGGTCGAGCGCGCCACAGGCATGAAGATGCGTATGGCCG
>JBLWYG010000022.1:0-40991 GCA_048267045.1 Roseovarius sp.
TGAACCGGGTGCTGACGTTGGTCTTGGTAATGCCGATGGATTCCTGGCGCACGTCAATGGCATAGCTCAGCCCGTACCGTCCGGGATCGGCCCGCCCCAGCCGCGTCTCCAACTCGCGCGTCAGAAGATAGGCGTCGCGCGTGATGGGCGCATCGACCAGTATCTTGCCCTGCAGCGCCGTGCCCGCGCCATCCGGGCCATAGACCGGCGTGAATCCGCAGGCCGGAACGGCGGCAAGCGCCGCAAGACAAAAGGCACGTCTGCTAAATGACGACATTGACGATCCTGCCGGGGACGACGATGATTTTCCTGGGCTGGGCCCCTTCCAGCGCGCGCTGCACAGCATCGGTTGCCAGCGCAATTTTTTCAACCTCGTCCTTGGCCATGTCCTGCGGCACCTGAATTTCGGTGCGCCGTTTGCCATTGATCTGGACCGGCAGGGTGATGGTATCGTCCTGCATCATCGCCGCGTCCGCCACCGGCCATGGCGCGACGGCAATCAGGCCCTCGCCGCCCAGCATCTGCCAGATTTCTTCGGACAGATGCGGCGTCATCGGTGACATCAACTGCGCCAATGTGCGCGCTGCCTGCCGCTTGGCCGCGTTGTCGGCACCGCTTTTCGCCAGCACGCCGGTAAAGGCGTAAAGCCGCGCAATAGCCGCGTTGAATCCAAAGGATTCGACGCCGCCGGTCACATCGTGGATCGCCTTGTGCATCTCGCGCAGCAGCGCCTCGTCGGCCTCGGGCGTGCCGTCGTCGGTGCCAGCCGCGATTTCGGACGCAATCCGCCAGACGCGCGCCAGATGCTTGTGCGCCGCCTCGGCGCCCGAGGCGGTCCATTCGACGTCCCTTTCGGGCGGGCTGTCGGACAGCACGAACCAGCGGGCGGTATCAGCGCCGTAGGCGTCGATGATGTCTTTCGGATCGACAACGTTCTTCTTGGATTTCGACATCTTGGCTGCGTGGATGATCTCCACGTGCCTGTTCTTGCCTCTTAGTTCTTTATGGTAGATCAATGCGCTTTCTGGATCTTCCGGATCAAACAGTCCCTTCTCGGCTCTCTTTCGCTCGATATCGAAATTAGACAGCGCAAAACGCTCGGATTTTGCATGATAAATCCTCACGTCATCGGGATAAAAAACGCGAACTCGTGTTCGACCTTCTTCAGCTTCATATAGTTGCTGATAAAGCTCATGCGTCACCATCCCTTGGGTAAAGAGCGCGTTGAACGGCTCGCAAGCGGATTTCGGCAGATGTCCGGTGATGTGCATCGCGCGGGCAAAGAAGCGGCTGTAGAGCAGGTGCAGAATCGCATGTTCGACCCCGCCGATATACTGATCGACATTCATCCAGTATTCCGCCGCCGCCACATCGGTGGGCGTCTGCGCGTGGGGCGCGGTGAAGCGGATGAAATACCACGAGCTGTCTACGAACGTGTCCATCGTATCCGTCTCGCGCCGCGCAGGGGCGCCGCATTTCGGGCACGCTGCCTGACGCCAGGTCGGGTGGCGGTCCAGCGGGTTGCCGGGCACGTCAAAGCTGACGTCGTCGGGCAGCCGGATCGGCAGGTTTTCCTTCTTTTCCGGCACCACGCCGCAGGTGTCGCAATGCACCACCGGGATGGGGCAACCCCAATAGCGCTGGCGGGAAAGCCCCCAGTCGCGCAGGCGATATTTGGTCACGCCCTGCCCCACGCCGTTCTGCTCGCAGAATGCGATGGTGGCCTCAATGGCGTCGGCGCCTGTCTGCCAGGTTTCGCCGGCGAACTTACTGACATAATGAACCGGCTCGGTCTTGGCAGGCACGTAGGGGCCGGTCAGCGGGGCTGAATCCTCGGAGGGAAGGAATGCGGGGATGATCGGCAGACCATATTTGCTGGCGAAGTCAAAATCGCGTTGGTCATGAGCCGGCACGCCGAAAATGGCGCCGGTGCCATAGTCCATCAGGATGAAGTTCGCGACGTAGACCGGCAATTCCCAAGACGTATCAAAGGGATGGCGCACGCTCAGGCCGGTATCATAGCCGCGCTTTTCAGCCTTCTCCAGCGCCTCCTCGGTGGTGCCACCCTTGCGGCATTCCGCATTGAACGCGGCCAGATCGGCATCGTCCTTTTCCAGATGTTTTGCCAACGGATGATCCGGTGAAATGCCGATGAAGCTGGCCCCCATCAGAGTATCGGGGCGGGTCGTATAAACCTCAACCCGGTCGAACCCTTCCGGCCCGTCATTCAGGCCAAAAGCGAATTGCAGCCCCCGCGATTTGCCGATCCAGTTTTCCTGCATCAGGCGCACCTTGGCGGGCCAGTTGTCCAGCGTATCGAGGGCCTCCAGCAATTCCTCGGCCATGTCCGAGATGGCAAAGAACCACTGCGTCAACTCGCGCCGTTCCACCTCGGCGCCACTGCGCCAACCGCGGCCGTTTTCGACCTGCTCATTGGCCAGAACGGTCATGTCGACGGGGTCCCAATTGACGACCGCATTCTTGCGATAGACCAGCCCGGCCTCCAGCATGTCCAGAAACAGCGCCTGCTGCTGGCCGTAATACTCCGGATCGCAGGTGGCGAATTCGCGGGACCAGTCGATCGACAGGCCCAGCGGCTTCATCTGGTCGCGCATGTCTTTGATGTTCTGATAGGTCCAGTCCTTGGGGTGGCCGCCCGAGGCCATTGCGGCGTTTTCCGCCGGCATGCCGAACGCGTCCCAGCCCATCGGGTGCAGCACATTATGGCCCGTCGCCAGCTTGTGACGCGCGATCACGTCGCCCATCGTGTAGTTGCGCACATGGCCCATGTGGATACGCCCCGACGGGTAGGGAAACATTTCCAGCACGTAGTATTTCGGCTTGGCCGGGTCATGGCCCGCGCGGAAAATTCCGGCCTGATCCCAGGCTTTGCGCCAGTTGGCTTCGATTTGGGCGGCAGAATAGCGGGACATGGCGGCGGCTTTCACTGGGGCAATACGTCAGGTGAGGTGATAGGCGCAGCAGCGCCTATCGTCCAGTGTCGCAGTGCAAAATTGCTAGGGTTTGCAGGCGTGCGAGCGATGCCTATAAACATTTCGGACGATGCAGCAGAGGCCGGCCCATGAAAATCCTCTTTATCCATCAGAATTTTCCGGGCCAGTTCAAACATCTGGCCCCCGCGCTGGCCGCGCGGGGCGATGACTGCACGGCCCTGACGCTGAAGGTAAAAGAGACGCTGGACTGGAGAGGTGTGCGGGTGCTGCCCTATGCCCTGCCGGAAAGGCCCGGCCATACCCTGCACCCCTGGCTGGTCGATCTGGATACCAAGGTCACGCGCGGCGAAGCGTGCTGGCGCGCGGCGCGCGCGCTGGCCGATGCGGGCTATGCGCCCGATCTGATCATCGCGCATCCCGGCTGGGGCGAATCGCTGTTTCTGCGCGATCTGTGGCCGCAGGCACGACTGGGGCTGTATTGCGAACTCTACCACGAGGCCGGGTATCCGCATCTGGATTTCGACCCCGAATTTCGCCCGCCCGAGCCCGAGGTGCAGCCGCTGCGCATCCGGCTCAAGAACCTCAACAATCACCTGCATTTTCCTCGCGCCGAGGCCGGACTTAGCCCGACCGCGTTTCAGGCCGGCACTTTTCCGGATGAATTCAGCGGCCGCATCACGGTGGCGCATGACGGGATCGACACGAATTTATCTGCGCCGGATCCAGACGTGACGATCCGGCTGAAGGGATGTTCCGAATACACCCGCCGGACCGAGATCATCACGTTCGTCAACCGCAATCTCGAACCTTATCGCGGCTATCACATCTTCATGCGCGCCCTGCCCGATCTGCTGCGCGCCCGGCCGGATGCGCGCGTCATCATCATTGGCGGCGACGAGGTCAGCTATGGCAGCCCGCCGCCCAAGGGCCAGACGTGGAAGCAGATTTTCCGCGACGAGGTGGCAGACCAGATCCCCCCCGAGGATTGGCACCGCGTGCATTTTCTGGGCCGCATCCCGCACGACCAATTCACCCGCGTCCTTCAGATCAGCCGCGTGCATGTCTATCTGACCTATCCTTTTGTCCTCAGTTGGTCGCTGCTGGAGGCGATGTCCTGCGGCGCCGCCATCGTCGCCAGCGATACTGCCCCGGTGCGCGAGGTCGTCACGCAAGGGAAAACGGGCCGCCTGGTGGGGTTCTTTGACCGCGCGGCACTGGTGCGCGAGGTCTGCAACCTGCTGGAGGATGCGGATGCGCGCAGCCGCCTGGGTGCGGCGGCGCGGCAACTGATGGTCAGCAATTACGATCTGGAGACGATCTGCCTGCCCCGGCAGATCGCGTGGGTGGACGAGGTAATGCAGATGCCGCTTAAGGAATGAGACCCGAACAACAAGTCAGATCAGTATTTACCCGCCTGGATACGCAACTGCCGGGCGCGTGACAGAATCGCATCCTCGACCGCGCGCCGCGTGCCTGCATCGACCGTGCCGGCCTGCGTCGACAGCGACACGTTAAGCGACCGCGCATCCAGCGCCGGATCGCTGATCAGGATCGTCGCGCGATAAGCGCGCCCGCCGCCCGGCGGGGTGCCATAGCCTGTAGAAATCACTCCGGTAAAGGGATCAGCCGACTGGATCGGCAGGAAATCCAGAACCTGCAGCGACGCGGTCCAAAGGAACCGGTTCACTTTGACGCCCGCTTCCTTGCCTCTGAAAATCTCAAGGATGCTTCCGCCGGGTTCGCCTGGCGCGACCCCTACGCGTGCAGGGCCCTTGGCCTCCTTGCCGCTTTCGACAACGACCGCCTTGGGGTCGAATTTCGGCGGCTCGTCCCCGCACGCCGCGAGCATGCCAAGGGCCGCGATTGCGATCACCGTGCGTTTCACCGAAATAAGCATCATATTACCGTCCGACGTTGCCTTTTCTCCTAGTAACCAACGCACGCCCACGGGGCAAGCTGTTTGCAGGCGGTGTCGGTGGTGGCGGCATATTTGACGCTTTGCATCCCGCCGGAGGGGGTGGTTAGATGGGGCATCCAGTCTGCCCCCAAATTAACGAGTTTGCGCAATGAGCCTTGTCGATATCACCGCCCGCATGGATGCCGCGATTTCCGCTGCCGGACGCAGTCCGGGCTGCGTTACGCTGATTGCCGTGTCCAAGATGCAGCCAGATGAGCGCGTCGAACAGGTCTTGCGCGAAGGCCACCGCGTCTTTGGCGAGAACCGCGTGCAGGAGGCGGCCGGCAAATGGCCCGACTTCCGCGAGACATATTCGGACGTCGACCTGCACCTGATCGGCCCGCTGCAATCGAACAAGGTGCGCGCCGCGTTTGATCTGTTTCAGACAATCCATTCAGTGGACCGGCCCAAAATCGCAAACGCCATCGCCCGCATTGCAGATGAACTGGGCCATTGCCCCGATCTGTTCCTGCAAGTGAATACCGGCGAAGAGGACCAGAAAGCGGGCGTCATGCCTGCAGATGCCGACAGTTTCGTCGCCGAGTGCCGGTCGCTGAGCTTGCCGGTCAAGGGTCTGATGTGCATCCCGCCGGTCGATGAGGAGCCAAGCCTGCATTTCGCGCTATTGGCTAAAATTGCGGCGCGCAACGATCTGGCCGGGCTGTCGATGGGAATGAGTGGTGACTTTGAAAGCGCAGTAGCGCAAGGCGCCACCCACATTCGCGTGGGCAGCGCCATTTTCGGGGATCGTGATTACACCTGAGACTTGCCGGTCGCGGAGGAAACAACCCCGTCAGAACTTTATCTGTTCAGCGCCGGTCCTGCTGCGGGATCAGGCATCCTGATCGATACGCAGTGTTTCCAGATCGACGCCTTTGTCTTTCGCTTCCTTGATCCAGAGCGGCGGGCGGCCACGACCGCTCCATGTCAGGTTGGGGTCATCCTTGCTGCGGTATTTTGCAGGGGCAGGCGTGCGCATCGCCTTGGGCTTGCCGCTGATCCCCGCTGGTTGGGCGTCCGGGCCGGTGCCGATCAGATCATCCAGTGAATATCCAAGTTGCTTGGCCCGTTCTTTGACCGCGCTCAGCGCTTCCTTGCGCTGGCGTTTGTCGCGCCCGGCCATTTCGCGGTCGACTTTCTTTTGCAGGGATTTCAATTCCTGCACGCTCAAAGACTTCAAATCGAATTTAGCCATAGTTTTCCCACCATATGATTTTATGTTTCTTTAGACGAATTCAAAAACAGGTGCAAAAGAAACCGGTACCGGTCCAGTCAAAAGGCATGCTTTACGCGCCCTGCGTGTATTGTCTGGAAAAATAAGGGACATCAAACTCGTTTCAAGTGCATCAATTCCGTTTTTGCACCCCTGGGCGCCCCGTTTGACATGATTGCGCCTGCAGTGCGCTTCATGATCAGCGCCTATCGCAGCGCCACGATCACCCGTGTGCCAGGAACCGCCGTAGCTGCCAGATTGCGCAGATGATCACGGCGCAGCGCAATGCAGCCCTCGGTCGGATAGCCCGGCCTGCGCCATTGATGAATGAATATGCAACTGCCCTGCCCCGGCACCGCATCCGGCCAGTTCCAATCTGTCACCAGCACCAGATCATAGAGCGGATCGGCGCGGCGCAGCGCCTCGTGACTGTGCGCATAGGGCGCACGCACCCATTGGTTATAGGCGGGATCGTCGGCATCATCGCTCCACAGATCGCCGGTGAGGATAGGACGAGCCCATGGCGCCGGACGCGCCATGCGGTCAGGGCGATAAAGCGTCATGGCAATGCGGTGGATGCCGGTCGGCGTGGCGCCATCGCCCTCGCGCTTGGCGTTTGAGATCCCGCCCTTGCCGATACTGCACGGATAGCGCCGCCCGCGAAAGCGCAGGCCGGTGGGTGTCAGGACCATGTCGTGCGGGTGCGTCCCTGCCTGCATCACAGTGATGCCTCGGGGCGAAAACCGTCGGGGATGGTATCGCGGCCCTCCAGCAGCAGATCGGCCATGACCTCGCCCACCTTGGGCGCCATGCCGAACCCGATCTTGAAGCCGCCATTGGCGATGAACTGGCCGGGATGCAGCGGGTGCGCGCCCAGGATGGGGGCGGGGCTGCGGGTGCGTGGACGCAGCCCGGCCCAACGGCGGATCACGCTAGCGTTTTCCAGTGGCGGATAGGCCCCGCGCGCGGCGGCGATGACATCCTCCCGCAGCGCGTCGCAGCCCAGCCCGTCAAATTCGCGCTCAGTGGTCGATCCGATGGCGGTGGTGCCGTCCTCGTGCGGCACGATATGCACGCCGCCCGCGAAGATCTGCGGATGATCCGGCAGGGCCAGATCCATCAGCGCCGCCTGCCCCTTGATCGGCGTGCCTACCTGCCGTGGATGGGCCGCGTTCAGCGCCGCAAGGTCTGCCGCCCCGGTCGTCCAGATCACGCCGCCCTCGTCCGCGCCCTCTGTGCGGATCACCGCCCCCTTGGCCGTCAGAGCTGCGGCGAGCGCGGCGCGGGCGCGCGCCGGATGCAGGCGCGCGGTCAGAGTGTCATGGATAATTTGGCCGGTCGCGCTGTGCGGCGGGTGCGCGAACGCTGCCGCATCCGCCACGCGCCAGACAGCACGGCCTTGCCAGAGCGTACGGGCCTCGTCCCCGCGCGCGGCGGCCATCGCGGCGGCGCCCGCCTCCAGCGGTTGCAGCCGTCCGGTGCGTGCATAGCCCGGGGACAGGCCGGATGCCTCTGCTACTTCGGCCCAGAACGCTTCGGCCATCAGCAGGCTGTCCAGTTGGAATGCCTTCTTGGCGTTCCAGTTCTCCGGCACATGCGGCGCCAGCGCGCCGACGATCCCGCCCGATGCGCCCGCCCCCGGCCCGCCGGGGTCGATCACCTGCACGAGCGCGCCGCGCCGCGCGCAGGCCCATGCGACCGACAGACCGAAGATCCCCGCACCGCGCACCGTTACATCGGCCATTGCCATTCGCCCTGCCCCCCTGCATGGTTTGCCTGTTTCAGCCCTTGCATAAAGGACAGCGCCATGCAGGACCAGCGTGCCGAGCTGGACTGGCGGGCGGGCGGTGTCCCCGTCTCGCGCTGGTATGACGATCCGTATTTCAGCCTTGATGACGGGCTGGCCGAGACTCGGCATGTGTTTCTGGACGGTAACGACCTGCCGGGCCGGTTCCGCGATGGGATTCGCGTCGCCGAACTGGGCTTTGGCACCGGCCTGAACATGCTGGTGGTGGCCGAGGCATGGGCCGCGAATGGCGCGCCCGGCACGCTGCACCTGACCTCGTTCGAGGCGCACCCGATGGAGGCCGACGACATGGCACGCGCGCTGGCCGCCTTTCCGATGCTCGCGCCGCGCGCGGCGCGGCTGGTGGCGGGCTGGCGCAGCGGCGCGGCCCAGATTGATCTGGGCGATGGCGCGCTGCTAAACGTCATCATCGGCGATGCACGCACCACCCTGCCCGGCTGGGAGGGCCGCGCCGACGCGTGGTTTCTCGACGGGTTCGCCCCGGCGCGCAATCCCGAGATGTGGGGGCCGGATCTGATGGCCGCCGTCGCCGCGCACACCGCGCCAGGTGGCACGGCGGCGACCTATACCGCGGCAGGCCACGTGCGCCGAGCGCTGGCGGCGGCGGGCATGGACGTTACCCGCGCGCCCGGCTATGGCCGCAAAAGGCACATGACCAAAGCGAGGATGCCGCGATGACGGAACAGAACGCACGACTGGGCATCTTGCTGATGCTGGCAACGACGCTGGTCTTTGCCATTCAGGACGGCCTGTCGCGCCATCTGGCAGGCGAATACAACGTCTTTATGGTCATCATGATCCGCTACTGGTTCTTTGCGGCCTTCGTTCTGACTGTATCGGCGCGCAAGGCGGGCGGGCTGCGCGCCGCCGCACGCACGTCGCAGCCGGTGCTGCAGACCTTTCGTGCGCTGCTGCTGGTGACGGAGATCTGCATGATCGTGCTGGCCTTTACCCTGCTGGGGCTGGTCGAGACGCATGCGGTCTTTGCCTGCTATCCGTTGCTGATCGCCGCCCTTTCCGGCCCCGTTCTGGGCGAACATGTCGGCTGGCGGCGCTGGACCGCCATCGGGATCGGCTTCGTCGGCGTGCTGATCATCCTCGAGCCGGGCGTTACCGTGTTCGAGCCGGCGGCGATCATCCCGCTGATCGGCGCATTCATGTTCGCGCTATACGGCCTGCTGACACGCTATGCGGCGCGCCGCGATACGGCGGCCACCAGTTTTTTCTGGACCGGAACCGTCGGATCGCTGGGCATGACCTGCGTCGGCGTCTGGTTCTGGGAGCCGATGGCCCTGGCCGACTGGGGCTGGATGTCGGCGCTGTGCCTGACCGGGGTGTTGGGGCATTTCACCCTGATCAAGTGCTACGAGGTCGCCGAGGCCAGCGCCGTACAGCCTTTTGCCTATCTGCAATTGGTCTTTATCTCGATCATCGGCGTAACGGTTTTTGGTGAGACAATCCGCACAAATGTGGCCGTCGGTGTGGCGGTGGTCGTGGGGGCGGGTCTCTTTACGCTCTGGCGGCAGCGCAAGGTGGCCTAGGCGGGATGCCTGCGGCGCGAGTATTTGCGGAACGTTGAAAGCCGGGCGGAATTTGGCCGGATCAGCCGATCCGCGCCCGATGATGTCATTGTGTCAGCGATGATGGAATGGTCGCACTGGTCAGTTCCTGAGTGAACGGCACGGGGTGCGGGTCTTTGCCCAGTCGTGCGCGATAGATCGGCAGGCTTTCCGCGACGCGCTGGACGTAGTTGCGCGTCTCGTCAAACGGGATGAATTCGATCCAGTCGATCACGTCGAGGCCGCTCGTCCCCTCGCCGCTGCGCGGATCGCCCCGGTCCGTAATCCAGCGGGGCGGGCGGGCCGGGCCGGCGTTATAGGCCGCCGAAATCATCACCACGTTACCACCAAACCGCTGCGACATCTGCGCGAGGTAGGTCGAGCCGAGCCGTGCGTTGTACTGCCAGTCATTCAGCACGGCGGCGCGGTCATATGCGATGCCCAGATCGCGGGCCACGTCGGCTGCCGTGCCGGGCAGCACCTGCATCAGCCCGAGCGCGCCCGCGCCGCTGGCGACGAGGTGGTCAAATTCGCTTTCGCGGCGGGCGATGGCGAGGGCCATCTCCATCGGCACGGGCAAATCCATGTCCATCATCGGATGCAGCGGATAATAGGCTGCCGGCAGCACGATCCCGCGCTGCGCCGCCGCCTTGCCCAGCATGACCTGAAGATGCGGCTGGCCCATGTCGCCCAGCGCGGCGCCCAGACTGCCCAGCGCGGGACGGTCAAGCGTGTCAGCCAGTGCGGTGACGAACCATTCGGCCAGCGTCAGCTGGCGCGACGCCGCCAGCAGAACTGCGGCCCGGAACAGATCGCTCTGTGCGAACTCCGCCGACTGCCACGGTGCGAACACCTCCGCCCCCGCCAACGCCGGATCGTTGGGCAATTCGGCCTTTTCGGCGGCGAGCAGCCCGTAGAAACTGGTCTGTTCCTCGGCGCCCTGAGCATAGGCGATCTGCGCCGCCTCGGGATCGCCCAACGCCTCTTGCGCGCGGCCGATCCAGTAGCCGGCCCGCCCCATTGAAATGGGGCTGCCGACCGCCGCGCGCAGCCGCTGGAAGTGGTCCAGTGCCAGCGCCGGGTCGTCCATGAAGCGTAAGGCCAAATAGCCTGACAGCCATTCGAGATCCGCATAGGCCCCACCCTCTACCAGCTGGTGATGCGCGGCCAGATCATAGGCGCGGGTATAGTCACCGTCCCGCATCATTCGGCGGGCAAAGCTGCGCCGCCACCCGGCCCAGCGCTCCGCCTCGCCGAGGCCGCCGTCGATCCGGCTTTGGCGCTGCATCAGGTCCATCGCCTTCTCGGCCTTGTCCGTCTTGATATATTGCTCGAACAGCATGTGGGCGATGCCGGGATCGCGCTGCATCGCATCAGGCAGAGCCGTGACCTTGCCCTCGATCCCGCGGCGTCCGTCGCCGGCCATCAGGCGTATATCGGCGCGGGCGCGCATGTCGTTGCTGACCAGCGGCAGCATCAACGCGGAATCGCGCAGGCCGCGCCACAGGGTCATGTCCATGCGCGCGTCGTGATGCGACTCCAGCAGGCGACCCCATGCGTTGAGGAAATCTGTATGCTCTTTGGTGCTCAGATCGAAGGTCAGCCACGCCTCGACTACGCTGGCCTCGGCATCGCCCAGACGGTTCGCGCTTTTCAACGCTTCGGCGTAGCGCAGCACACCGGCGCCGGTGTCGGGCGCGGCGCCGTCGTAGAACGCAAGGATCTGAGCGTCAGTCGCGTTCTCGAACGCCTCAAGCGACTGGCTGCGCAGCCGGTCCAGCCCCGGCCATTGCGGGTGGGCGGCCAGAAACGCCAGCACTTCGGGCACGCTGCCACGCCCCGCGCGCAGCCGCGCCCATTCGATCAGCGCGCCGGCCACTGGCCCGTCACGCTCCGCCAATTGCGCCGCGCGATCCCATCGCCCCGCCCCCGCCGCATCCAGCGCAGAGGCCAGCGGACGGGGCGGCAAAACGCGCGCAGGTGTCTCGGCAAAGGCAGGCAGGGCGGCCTGAATCAGCAAAAGAGCGGCGAAAAGAGGACGCAACATGGCTTGCATTTCCCGTCATTGCAAAGGATAGACAGCCCCAGACTAAGCGCGCGCCGATGCGCCGTCCACCCGGCCCGACACAAGGCACTGGACGTCGCTTGCCATTCTGCACGCCTCACAACCGGGCCTTGATGCCCCGCGACGAGAATAGGAGTTCACGATGATCACAGGATCCCTTCCGGCCCTGGTCACGCCATTGAAAAGCGGCGAGGTGGATTTCGACACGTTGGGCAAACTGGTAGAGTGGCATATCGCCGAGGGCAGCAACGGGCTGGTTCCCGTCGGCACTACCGGCGAGAGCCCGACATTGACCCATACCGAACATATGGCCGTGGTCGAAGAGGTCGTGCGCGTGGCTGCCGGTCGCATCCCGGTGATTGCGGGCGCGGGCAGCAACAATACCGCCGAAACCGTGGCCTTCATGCAGCACGCCCACAAGGTCGGCGCCGATGCCGCGCTGGTCGTGACGCCCTATTACAACAAGCCCACGCAGGCCGGGCTGATCGCCCATTTCACCGCCGCACATGACAGCTGCGATCTGCCGATCATCATCTACAACATTCCCGGCCGCTCGGCCGTCGATATGTCGCCCGTCACGATGGGCGCGCTGGCCAAACTGCCGCGCATCATCGGCGTCAAGGACGCGACCGGCGATCTGGCCCGCGTCTGCGCGCAGCGCATCACCTGCGGCACGGATTTCATCCAGATCTCGGGCGAAGATGCCACGGCCCACGGCTTCAATGCTCAAGGCGGAATTGGCTGCATTTCGGTCACGGCCAACGCAGCACCCAAACTGTGCGCCCAGTTGCAGGCCGCCTGCCTGCGCGGTGATTATGCAGAGGCGCTGAAAATTCAGGACCGGCTAATGCCGCTGCATCACGCAATCTTTACCGAGCCGGGGCTGGTCGGCGCCAAATACGCCATGTCCCTTTTGGGTAAATGCAGCGAAGAGGTCCGCTCGCCGCTGGTTCCACTGACGGACGGGACCAAGGCATTGGTCGAGGGCGCGATGCGCCATGCCGGTCTGCTGAACTGACGTCAGCGATATTGCGACGGCGCCTGCCCGAACTGTGTCGAATAGGCGCGGCTGAAATGCGATGAATTGGCAAACCCTGTCGCCAGCGCGATCTGCGTCAGCGGCAGGGACGAATTGCGCAAAAGGCTCTGCGCCCGGCCCAGCCGCAACGTCCTGTAATAGCGCATGGCGGGCTGCCCCAACTGATCGGTGAACAGCCGGTTCAGCTGCCGCGCTGACACCCCCGCGATACCCGCCAGCTGGCCCAGATCCAGCGGATCGGCGACATGGCTCTCCATCGCCTCGACCGCATCCAGAATTGCGGGTGTGTGAGTGCCGACACGCTGCGCCAGCCCGCCGCGCTGCGGGCCGACGGGCGGGCGGATGTCTGTGTGCATGAACCAGTCGCTGACCTGCCGCGCGAAGCTTGCGCCATGCTGGCGGGCGATCAGCGCATGCATCATGTCCAGCGGCGCCGTGCCGCCCGCACAAGTCATCCGGTCCCGGTCGATGACATATAGCGTGCGCTCTATGGCCAGATCCGGCGACAACTCGGCCAGCGCCTCGGCATATTCCCAATGCAGTGTCATGCGCCGCCCCGCCATCAGCCCCGCGCGCGCCAGAATAACCGGCCCGCCCGATACGCCGCCCAGCGCCACGCCCTCCCGCGCCAGCCGCGCCAGCCAGCGATAAAGCTTTGCATCGCGGAAGGCGTTGATATCGCCGCCCGCGATCACGAACAGCATATCCAGCGACAGGGTATCGCCGATCCGTGCATCGGGCGGCACCACCGCAGCGCCCGAACTGGGCACGGGCCCGCCCCCATCGGCAAGGTGGATCACCTCGTAAAGCGGATGCTCGGCCAACAGATTGGCGGCGCGCAGCGGCTCGACCGTGGCCGCATAGGACATGACGGCGAAATCGGAGACCGGCAGGATGCCGATTCGCATGGGCTTGGGCGGATGATCCGGGCGAACGTCCATTTCAGACATATAGATGACCTTTTCAGGAAAGTGCAAATGCAGGGGCACGATATGTTAGCTGCAACTCACCACAAGCTGGATGAAATCCCCATGCGCTATTCCGCACTACGCATCCTCAAAGAAGGCCTGACCGGCAACAAGGGTTGGAAACCTGTCTGGCGCGAGCCCGAGCCGAAGGCCGAATATGACGTCATTATCATCGGTGGTGGCGGTCACGGCCTTGCCACGGCCTACTATCTGGCCAAGGAGCACGGCATCACCAACGTGGCCGTGCTGGAAAAAGGCTGGATCGGCAGCGGCAACGTGGGCCGCAACACCACCATCATCCGCTCCAACTATCTGCTGCCCGGCAACGAGCCGTTCTACGAGCTGTCGCTGAAACTTTGGGAAGGGCTGGAGCAGGATTTCAACTACAACGCCATGATCTCGCAGCGCTCGATCCTGAACCTGCTTCACTCGGACGCCCAGCGCGATGCGTTCATCCGGCGCGGCAATGCGATGTTCCTTGCGGGTGCTGACGCCGAATATGCCTCGGCCGAACAACTGCGCGCCGAATTACCGTTCCTCGATTATGACAACGCCCGCTTCCCGATCAAGGGCGGCCTCTTCCAGCGGCGCGGCGGCACGGTGCGTCATGATGCGGTCGCCTGGGGCTATGCGCGCGGCGCCGACAGCCGCGGCGTCGACATCATCCAGAATTGCGAGGTCACAGGCTTCGACATCGAAAATGGCGTCTGCCGCGGGGTCGAAACATCGCGCGGCCCGATCCGGGCCAAAAAGGTCGCCATGTGCGTCGCCGGCTCTTCCGGCCGCGTCGCCGCCAAGGCCGGCATGCGCCTGCCGATCGAAAGCCACGTGCTGCAGGCCTTCGTCACCGAAGGGCTGAAACCCGTCATCCCCGGCGTCATCACCTTTGGCGCGGGCCACTTCTATGTCAGCCAGTCCGACAAGGGCGGTCTGGTCTTCGGCGGCGATCTGGACGGCTACAACTCCTACGCCCAGCGCGGCAACCTGCCCGTGGTCGAGGACGTGGCCGAGGGCGGCATGGCCATCATGCCGATCATCGGACGCGCGCGCCTGCTGCGCAGCTGGGGCGGCATCATGGACATGTCGATGGACGGCTCGCCCTATATCGACAAGACGCATATCGACGGGCTCTATTTCAACGGCGGCTGGTGCTATGGCGGCTTCAAGGCGACGCCCGGATCGGGCCTGTGCTACGCGCATCTGATCGCCAAGGACACGCCCCACCCCGTCGCGACGGAAATGCGTCTGGACCGGTTCAAGCGCGGTCACATGATCGACGAAAAAGGTCAGGGCAACCAGCCCAACCTGCATTGAGGGGCATCATGTTTTTTCTTGGTAAAAATACCCATGTCACACCCTTTCCGACTGCACGGCGCCGCTCAGGCGCGCAGCGCACGATTTTCTGCGCCGAACACACTCCGGAATTCGCTCGAATTCCGTTTCACGCCGAGGTGAGCAAATGATCATCAACCACCCCCTTCTTGGACCGCGCGATGTGGCCGAATTCATCTATCTCGGCGATGCCTGCCTCATCGACCGCCCCGATTGGGAAGCCGAGGATGCAGCCGAGAAATTCCACGAATACGGGTATATCCGCGACAATGTAGCCGGCCCGATGCAGGAGCTGTGGTATCACGAACAGGGCGACCGCAGCTGGCTGGTCGTCACGCGCGATACCGTCACTCACGAAATCACCGATGTCGAAATGGCCCGCGACGTGGCCCGCACGCGAGGGCGCAGCAAATGAGCCAGATCAACCGGATCAAGGGCGGCCTGATCGACCGCTCCAAGACGCTGAACTTCACGTTCAACGGTAAATCCATGCAAGGCCATGCGGGCGATACGCTGGCCTCGGCCCTTCTGGCCAATGGCCAGGTGCTGGTCGGCCGGTCGTTCAAATATCACCGCCCGCGCGGCATCCTGACCGCCGGCTCGGAAGAGCCGAACGCGCTGGTGCAGCTGCGCAACGGCGCGGCGCAGGAGCCGAACACGCGCGCCACCGTGGCCGAGCTGTTCGATGGCCTCGCCGCCACCAGCCAGAACCACCGCGGCTCGCTCGAATTCGATGTGATGGCGATGACCGACATGGTCTCTCCCTTCCTTTCCGCGGGTTTCTATTACAAGACATTCATGTGGCCCGCTGCATTCTGGGAAAAATTCTACGAACCCATTATCCGCAAATCTGCCGGTCTGGGCAGTTTGTCGATGCAGGAAGACCCCGACACCTATGACAAGGGCTTCCTGCACTGCGATCTGCTGGTGATCGGTGCCGGACCGTCGGGTCTGTCTGCGGCGCTGGCGGCGGCTCGCAGCGGCGCCCGCGTGATCCTCGCGGACGAAGATTTCGCGCCCGGCGGCCGCCTCAATTCCGAAACGCTGGAAGTCGACGGCATGGCCGGTGCCGATTGGGCTGCACAGACCGTGGCCGAACTGGTCTCGATGGACAATGTCCGCCTGATGACGCGCACCACGATCTACGGCGCCTTCGATCACGGCATCTACGGCGCGCTGGAGCGGTGCACCGATCACCTGCCCGGCTCGGGCGGCAAACCGCGCCAGGTGCTGTGGCGAATCTACTCGAAACGCGCCGTGCTGGCCGCCGGCGCGACCGAACGGCCCATCGCCTTTGGCAACAACGATCGCCCTGGCATCATGCTGGCCAGCGCCGTGCGCACCTATGTCAACCGTTTTGGCGTGACGCCGGGCCAGAAGGTCGCGGTGCTGACCAACAACGACGATGGCTGGCGCACCGCCTCCGATCTCGCGGCCAAGGGCGTGGATGTCGCCGCAATCATCGACACGCGCGACCGCCCCGCGGTTTGCGATGTGCCGGGCGCGCGCCATGTGCGCGGCGCCGGTGTGGTCGACACCGCAGGGCGCAAGGCGCTGAAGCGGATCACGCTGACCGATGGGCAGATGATCGACGTCGATTGCCTTGCTGTCTCCGGCGGCTGGAACCCCGCCGTGCATCTGACCTGCCACCAGCGCGGCCGCCCCGTCTGGAACGAGAGCATATCCGCCTTCGTACCGGGCAAGGATCTGCCGCCGGGAATGATCGTCGCAGGTGCCGCCAGCGGCGCGCTGACGCTGGCCGCCGCCTTGGGCGACGGCCGCAAGGTCGCCGGTGCACAGGTCACGGACCTGGGCTTCGCCCCGTCGAAGCAGGAAGCCCCAAAGGCCCAGGATGAAGCTTTCGAGGGCGCGCCGAAATGGCATATCCCCTCGGGCAAGAAGCGCGCCTGGGTCGATTTCCAGAACGACGTGACGGTCAAGGATATCAAGCTGTCGCACCGCGAAGGCTTCAAATCGGTCGAGCATCTGAAACGCTATACGACCACCGGCATGGCCACCGATCAGGGCAAGACATCGAACATGTCGGCACTTGCGATCATGGCTGAATGTACCGGCAAATCGATTCCGGAAACCGGCACGACCATCTTCCGCCCGCCCTACACGCCCGTTCCCATCGGGGCGCTGGCAGGCCGGGCGCGCGGACAGGATTTCCGCCCCTACCGCCTGACCCCCAGCCACGAATGGGCGACCAAGCATGGCGCGACCTTTGTCGAGGTCGGTAACTGGCTGCGCGCGCAATGGTTCGTCAAGGGCAATGAAAAAGGCTGGCGCGATTCGGTCGACCGCGAAGTTCTGAACACCCGCAATTCCGTCGGCATCTGCGACGTGACCACGCTGGGCAAGATCGATATTCAGGGCAAGGACGCTGCCGAATTCCTGAACAAGGTCTACGCAAACGCCTTTGCCAAACTGGCAGTCGGCCGTGTGCGCTACGGCATCATGCTGCGCGAGGATGGCATCTGCTATGACGATGGCACCACCGCACGGATGGCCGAAAACCATTTCGTGATGACCACCACCACCGCCAATGCGGTTCTGGTGTTCCGCCGGATGGAGTTCGCGCGCCAGTGCCTCTACCCGGATCTGGACGTGCACATGATCTCGACCACCGATGCGTGGGCGCAGTTCGCCGTCGCCGGTCCCAACGCGCGAAAGCTGCTGACAAAAATAGTCGACGCCGATAGCCAGGACATGTCCA
This sequence comes from Roseovarius sp., assembly GCA_048267045.1. Classification (GTDB taxonomy): domain Bacteria; phylum Pseudomonadota; class Alphaproteobacteria; order Rhodobacterales; family Rhodobacteraceae; genus Roseovarius. The sequence continues at coordinate 17,614 of JBLWYG010000022.1, forward strand.
ACGAGGGCTTCCCCTTCATGGCCTGCGGCGAAGTCACTGTCTGCGGCGGCACGCCGGGGCGCTTGTTCCGCATCTCCTTCTCGGGCGAATTGGCCTATGAGATCGCGGTGCCCGCGCGCTACGGCAACTCCCTGATGGAGGCGCTGATGGAAGCGGGCGAGGAATTCGGCGCCTGTCCCTACGGCACCGAAGCCTTGGGCGTCATGCGGATCGAAAAGGGCCACGCGGCCGGGAACGAACTGGACGGGCGCACGACGGCCCACATGCTGGGCATGGGCGGCATGGTCAGCAAGAAAAAGGACTGCATCGGCAAAACACTGTCGCAGCGTCCTGACATGAACCGCGAGGATGCCGAAAAACTGGTCGGCTTCCGCCCGGTGGATCGCAGCAAGAAGCTGATCGCCGGATCGCACTTCATCAACAAGGGCGATGAGGCGACGATGGCCAACGATCAGGGCTGGATGACATCTGTTGCATGGTCGCCCAGCCTCGATCACTCGGTCGGACTTGGCTTTATCAAGTCGGGCGATACCCGCATGGGCGAAATCGTCCGTGCCGTCAGCCCCGTCCACGACACCGAGATGGAGGTCGAGATCGTCTCGGCCCACTTCATCGACCCCGAAGGAGAGCGTCTGCGTGCCTGATTTCACCCTCACCGCCGCCCCGCCGCTGGCCGGGTATGACCGCAGCTTTGGCGATATCAAGCTGAGCGCACCCAAGGATCTGGCCATCGTATCCATCGCCCTGCCCCTCGGCGGCGAGGACGCCGCCAAAAAGGCGATCAAGACCGCCTTTGGCATCGCCCTGCCCGAGGTCGGAATGTCGGCCACGACCAAGGCTGACTCCGAAGCGATCATGCGCCTTGGCGTCGATCAGGCCTTTGTGTTGTTTGCCAGCGCGACGCCCGACGCCGAGCGGCAGGTTGCGGCCAAACTGAAAGGCGCGGCCTACACGACCGACCAGACCGACGCATGGTGTTCGCTGGAAATCTCCGGCCCCGGCGCGCGCCGCGCGCTGGAGCGGATCTGCCCGATTGATCTGCACCCTGATGCGTTCGCAGTGAATGCCATCGCGCGCACCGTCATGGAGCATATGGGCGCCATCATCGCCCGCACCGGGGCAGACACATACCTGCTGCTCTCGGCCAGTTCCTCGGCCAAGTCATTTCTCCACGCTGTCGAGCTGTCGGCGAAGAACGTCAGCTGAGACGGCTCGATAGATCACGACGCAAGGGCCCGGCCACTCCGGGCCCTTGCGTCGATGACGGACCCGCCGGATCGCCGCGCTCCAAATAGCGCGGCACATCATGGCTAAGTTGCCAATGGAAGACGCGTAAGGATCATGGTGAAAGGGCAGAGTACTTGGTACATTGCTCGAAAATACAGCCGCCGCGAGGCACAATCTTTCGCCTTGCCGACGCATGATCCAGGTAGTCGCAGCGCATTCACACGTACCACCCTGACGTTCGGCTGCCTCAACGCCGTAGCGAGGTGGCGGAAAGCGCGGAAGAAAGATCGCACCAGCAGGCACAGTTTAGGCTCACCCTAAGCAATGATGTCGGAATTCGTAGTTTTCCGGCTACCAGATGCCGCATAATAACATTTTATCGCTCCGCGGGTGGGCAGGTTTCGGGCAATCAAGTGGGAGGGGCGCTGACATGCCAGTAGAGAAAACAGATACCTTGATCGTCGGGGGCGGACAGGCCGGCATCGCGATGAGTGAACATCTCGGCCGCGCGGATGTCCCTCATATCGTGGTAGAGAAAAATCGCACCGCCGAAGCATGGCGCACCGGTCGCTGGGACAATCTGGTCGCAAATGGCCCTGCGTGGCATGATCGCTTTCCGGGGCTGGAATTCGAAAATTGCCATCCTGACGAATTCGTGCCCAAGGACCGGATGGCACAGTATCTTGTCGACTATGCCGCGATGATCGACGCGCCGATCCGCGAAGGGGTCGAAGTGCTATCGGCGGAACGTCTTTCGGATGGAGGTGGCTTTCTGGTCACCACCAGTCAGGGGCAGATCAAGGCGCGCCGCATTGTCGCCGCGACCGGCGCGTTCCAGCATCCCGTCATCCCGCCGATCCTGCCCGAAACGCCCGGGATCGAGCAATTGCATTCGTTCCACTACAAGAACCCCGAACAGCTGCCGGAAGGTGCCGTGATGGTTGTCGGTGCGGGGTCTTCCGGCGCACAGATCGCCGACGAGCTGAACCGGGCCGGGCGCAAGGTTTTCCTATCCGTGGGGCCGCATGACCGTCCGCCACGGCGGTATCGGGGTCGCGACAACGTGTGGTGGCTGGGCGTTCTGGGCCTGTGGGACATGGCCGCTCCGGCACCGGGGGCCGAGCATGTGACCATTTCCGTCAGCGGCGCACGCGGCGGGCAGACGATGGATTTTCGCCGGTTGGCGGGCGAAGGCGTGACCCTGACCGGGCTGACCAGCACCTGCGAGGATGGCGTCCTGCACTTCGCGGGCGATCTGCAAAGAAACATTGCGGCCGGGGATGCCAATTACCTTGAGGTGCTGGACATGGCCGATGCCTATGTCGCGCGCACCGGTATCGCCCTGCAGCAGGATCCGCAGGCGCGCAAGGCCTACCCCGATCCGGATTGCCTGGCCAACCCGGTACGTTCGATCAATCTGGCTGCCGAAGGGGTAACGTCAGTCATTTGGGCCACAGGATTTCGGCAGGACTTCGGCTGGCTGAAAGTCAACGCCTTCGATGAAAAGGGCGCGCCGATCCATCAGCGCGGATCGTCGGCAGAGCCCGATGTCTATTTCCTTGGTCTGCCCTGGCAATCGCGGCGCGGATCTTCCTTCCTTTGGGGGGTGTGGCACGACGCCAAGCACATCGCCGATCAGATCGAAATCCAGCGTGCGTATCAGCGCTATGAGGGCGAGGCTGCCATCGTGCAGCCCGCTGCCGAATAATCCAAGGAAGATCGAATGGTCCATACCCGCATCCGCAAGTTCAACACTGGCGAGACATACCCCGAGCAAAATCTGGACAATGACCTGTGTCAGGCCGTGATCACCCAGGGCGGCAAGACGGTCTGGCTGCGTGGCCAGTGTCCGCAAAATCTGGACGATGCCAAGAATATCGACAGTCACGATCCCGTCGAGCAAACCCATAAGGTCATGCAGAACATCAAACAGTTGATCGAAGAGGCCGGCGGCGAGATGGCGCATCTGGTAAAGGTCGTCGTCTACATCACCGATGTGCGCCACCGCGAGGCGGTGTATCGCACCATGGGCCAATACATCAAAGATGTGCATCCGGTATCGACAGGGCTGGTCGTGCAGGCGCTGGCGCGGCCCGACTGGCTGGTCGAAATCGACGGCACGGCGGTCATTCCGGAAGGATACGACACATGACTTTTTCACTGGTAGCCCGCTGCCCGGATACCGGCATGTTCGGCGTAGCCATTTCTTCGTCGTCGCCCGCCGTGGCGGCGCGGTGCTCCTACACCCGAGCGGGCGTCGGCGCGGTGGCCTCGCAGAATGTCACCGACCCGACTCTGGGCCCGCTGACACTGGATCTGATGCAGGGCGGCATGAGCGCGGCAGAGGCTATTGCGAAGATGGCCTCCGAAGCCCGCTTCGTGGAATACCGCCAGGTTCTGGCGGTCGACGCGCGCGGCGGCACGGCGATCCATTCCGGGCCGAACTCGCTGGGTATCTGGACGCAAGCGCAGGCCGAAAACGTGGCCTCGGGTGGTAATCTTCTGGACAACGAGGGTGTGCCTCAGGCGATCGTCGACGGCTACCTTTCGGCCACAGGCCATATCGGCGACCGACTGATTGCCGCCATGCGGGCAGGTCTCGCTGCTGGCGGCGAAGCGGGTCCGGTGCGTTCCGCAGGGATTCAGATCGCGGACAATGTCGCCTGGCCAGTGGCCGATTTGCGCTGCGACTGGACCGAAGACTGCCCCATCGAGGCCATCGCAACCGCCTGGGAGATCTACAAGCCGCAATTGGAGGCCTACATCCAGCGCGCGCTCGACCCCCGCGAGGCGCCATCCTACGGCGTGCCCGGCGACGATTGACGAAGGAAACCGCATGCCTGGTCATTCGCATCGGACTGGCAAATCCGCGCCGCCAATCTTGGCTTTCGCAACAAGACCTTCGTTGGGGGCAAGTTCGTTGATGCGGCGCCGACCGGCAGCCATTCGAGGCCGGTCATTCGTCGCGCATGGCGCCGGGGGATCGCAAGGCAGCGCTCTTGCACGCCGCTGAAGTTCCCGAAGAATGGAGGCGAGCGGTTTTTGGGCATCTCCATCCTCGCGAGGACGTCGATCATGCCTTCCGGCGCAGGGGCTAATCTCCAAGTACACTTGGTGACGCGCCTCTGCCCCTGCAGGTCTTTCCATTAAAACTCAGTTGTCATTTTATGATGCGGCGGGCCATCAAAGCGAAGTTTCACGCTCAGGCGGAAAAAGCATGATGTAAAATCCAGAAAAGGGATGGTGTGGCTTACAGCAAAAAGCATCTGGAGCGGGCGACGGGAATCGAACCCGTATCATCAGCTTGGAAGGCTGAGGTCTTACCATTACACAACGCCCGCTTGAGCAAACTCCTGTTACCAAGCAGCGCGCGGCTAGGCAAGCGGGGGGCGGCACATTCTGTGCATTTTAGCCCCGCGCCCGTCAGTAGCGGCGGCGCAGGGTTTCCGGATCGGCGCCGGCCAGATAGCGCGCCAGCAGCCATAGGTTTCGCGCACCGCGCCGCGCCCATCCGTCCCGCCGATATCTGGCCGCGCTGGTGCATACTGCCATTGGCATCATCCGCAACCGGCGTCCCAATTGGCGGGCCAGTGCCACATCCTCCATCAGGGGAATGTCCGGATATCCGCCTGCCGCGTCATAGTCGGTCCGCGAAATCAGCAGGCCCTGATCGCCATATGGTAGGTGAAACAGCCGGGCACGCACATTGGCCCAGCCCGCCACAAGACGCGGCGCCGCGCCCTGCGCATCAAAGGACAGGCGGAAATATCCGGGCCTGCCATCCGCCATCTGCGCCTTTACCGTTTGCACCCAGCCTTCGGGCAGCCCCGTATCGGCATGCAGGAACAGCAGCCAGTCGCCGCCAGCCGCCTCAGCCCCCCGGCGCAACTGCGCGCCTCGGGACGCCGCGCCCGTGACCCAGATCGCGCCCGCATCCTCGGCAACGCGCGCCGACCCGTCGCGCGATCCGCCGTCGGACAGGATCAGCTCGCGGATCAGCCCGGCCTCGACCCCGGCCATCAGAGCGGACAGCAGCGCGGGCAGTTCCGCCGCGCTGTTCAGCACCGGCACGATCACGGACAGCCTTGCACGCATTGTTGCCCCCTGTTGCCCGCGCCCTGCGATCCTATATGACAGGGGCGATACAGTGAGAGGTAGCAGCGATGAGGTCCATTCACCAGATCACCGGCAGCGATGCCCATGGCTTCCTTCAGGGGCTGATCACAAACGATCTGGCCAGGCTGGATCGGGGGCTAGTCTATACCGCCATGCTGACGCCGCAGGGCAAATATCTGGCCGATTTTTTTGTATTCCAGCGCGATGGTGTGATTCATATCGACGTGGCGGAGCAGATTGCGCCGGGCCTGATCCAGCGGCTCACCATGTATAAATTGCGCGCCGATGTGCAGATCTCCCCGACGGATCTGGCCGTGCAGCGCGGCACCGGCACGCCCCCGAATGGCGCGCTGGCTGATCCGCGCCATTCGGCAATGGGATGGCGGCTCTATGGTGCGGAGGGCGGCGATGACGGCACCGATTGGGACGCGCTGCGCGTCACCCATTGCATCCCCGAGACGGGGATTGAGCTGACGCCTGACACCTTCATCCTTGAGGCCGGATTCGAACGGCTGAATGGCGTCGATTTCCGCAAGGGTTGCTATGTCGGCCAGGAGGTCACCGCGCGGATGAAGCACAAGACCCAGCTGCGCAAGGGCCTTGCCACCGTTCAGGTCGAGGGCGCAGCGCCCGTAGGCAGCGACATCACCGTCGGCGGCAAGGTGGCGGGCACGCTTTATACCCAATCCGGTGGTCGCGGCATCGCCTATTTGCGGTTTGACCGTGCGGTGGGTGCGATGGAGGCGGCGGGCGCAGTGGTACGTTACACGCCAGAGTGATGCGGCCTCATCCCGCTTGACCGGCGCAGCGCCGCGCGGCATCAGGGGGCCATGATGATCTACAAGATATTGCGCCAGCCCGAATGGGACGCCCTGCGCGCCACCGGCAGCAGCACCGGCGCGGCAGTGGATGTGGCCGATGGGTATATCCATTTCTCGACCATTGAGCAGGTGCAGGAAACGGCAGCCAAGCATTTCGCGGGCGAAGACGGCCTGATGCTGCTGGGGGTCGAGCCTGAGCCGCTTGGCGACAACCTGAAGTGGGAGCCGTCGCGCGGCGGCGCGCTATTCCCCCATCTTTACCGTGAGCTGAGGCTAACGGATATAGCGTGGGCGCAGCCCTTGCCGCTGCTGGACGGCGTGCATCAGTTCCCGCAGGGCGCAGAGTGAGCGCGCTGATGCGCATCGGCCTTGGCCTCTTGCACCGGATGGACCCGGAGCGGGCGCATGGGCTGGCCTTGCGCGCCTTGCGCTCCGGCCTCGTCCCGCTGCCGGGGCGCATCACATCGCCGCGTCTGGCGTGCGAGGTGGCGGGGCTGCGGCTGGACAATCCCGTCGGGCTGGCCGCCGGGTTCGACAAGAACGCCGAGGCGCTGGCGCCGCTGGCGCGCGCGGGTTTCGGCATGATTGAGGTCGGCGCGGTGACGCCGCGCGCACAGCCGGGCAACCCGCGCCCGCGCCTCTTCCGCCTGACCGAAGATCACGGTGTCATCAACCGTTTCGGGTTCAACAATCTCGGAATGGAGGCGGCGGCGACGCGGTTTGCGCAGCGGCCCAAGGATGCGGTCATCGGCCTGAACCTTGGCGCCAACAAGGATAGCGACGACCGGGCCGAGGATTTCGCCCGCGTGCTGGCCCATTGCGGTCGCCATCTGGATTTTGCCACCGTCAACGTTTCCAGCCCCAACACCGAAAAACTGCGCGATTTGCAGGGCGGCGATGCATTGCGCGCGCTGCTGGCCGGGGTGATGGAGGCGCGCGACTGGCTGGAGCGTCCGATTCCGGTTTTCCTGAAGATCGCGCCGGATCTGGACGATGGCGCCCTGGGCGAGATCGCGGAGGTTGCGCAATCGGCCGGACTGGCCGGGATCATCGCAACCAACACGACGCTGGACCGCACCGGGCTGACCTCCGCCGCGAAAGGAGAGGCCGGCGGGCTGTCAGGCGCGCCGCTGTTCGACAAATCCACGCGGGTTCTGGCGCGGCTGTCGCAACTGACGGACGGCAAAATGCCGCTGATCGGCGTCGGCGGCATCGCCTCGCCCGAGGATGCCTATGCCAAGATACAGGCCGGCGCCAGTGCAGTGCAGCTTTACTCGGCGCTGGTCTACGAGGGGCTGCCACTGGTGCCGCGTATTGCACGCGGGCTGGAGCGACTTCTGGAGGCGGATGGCCACGCAAATGTCGCAAGCGCGGTCGGCACACGCCGCGAGGCGTGGCTGTGATCACGCTCTGGCACAATCCGCGCTGCTCAAAATCGCGCGCGGCACTGGCGCTGCTGACGGATCGCGGTGCGGATGTGACGGTGCGCCGCTATCTGGACGACGCCCCGACCGAGGCTGAATTGCGCGCGGCGCACGCCCTGCTGGGCGGTCCGGTGATCGCCATGATGCGACCCGGCGAGGCCGCATTCCGCGAAAGGGGTCTGAGCAAGCAGGCGGACGACAACAAGCTCTTTGCTGCCATGGCCGCCGCGCCGGAGCTGATCGAGCGGCCCTTGGCCCTGACCGAGACGCGCGCCACCCTTGGCCGCCCGCCCGAGGCGGTCCTGACCCTTCTGGACGACTGACCTCGCATGAGCATCACCCGCCGCATCCACAGATGGATCGACGCAACGCTCTTTGATCTCGCGCGGCAAATGCGCTGGTCCTACCTGCCGCCGCTGATGGTTTACCTCGCCTATGGCATCTCGACGATCACCGGCATCGTCGGCACGTTTTTCGTCAAGGAATATCTGGGGTTATCGGCTGCGTTCCTTGCCGGGCTCGGTTTCTGGGCCGGGCTGCCCTGGGCACTGAAAATGCCGCTGGGGCATCTGGTGGACATCATCTGGCGCTGGAAGGGCGCGCTGGTCTGGCTGGGCGCGGCGCTGGTCCTGGGCGCTCTGGGCATCATGTATCTGCTGGTCACGGCCCCCGAGGCAATGGCCGCCATCCTGCCCGTCGAGGCGTGGTATGTCGCCGCCGTGCTGCTGATGCCCTGCGGTCTGGTCCTGCAAGATGCGGTGGCCGATGCCATGTCGGTCGAGGCCGTGCCGGTGGTCGATGCGAGCGGCGCGCCGCTGGACGAGGACACGTCGCGCGCTCTGCACACCACGATGCAGACGTTGGGGCGCATTGCGCTGATTGGCGGTACGCTGATCGTTGCGGCCATCAACATCGTCGCCTTCGATGGGGCCGAGGCGCTGCCGCAGGACCAGAAGGCCGCCGTTTACGCGCGCATCTACGCCATCGCGATGGCGGTGCCGGCCGTCTCGGTCTCGGGCGTCGCGCTGGCCGCGTGGCAGCGCCGCCGCGCCATTCGCCGGGCGCGCGCACTGGGGCAGGACACCGCCCCGTTCGACGGGCGGCCAGCCACGCCCACCACGCCGAACCCATGGTATTTCATCGGCGGCGGCGCCTTTGTCGCGCTGTCGCTGACGGTGGGACTGCTGGATGTGCCGTTCGCGCAGGAGATTGTCTTTGCCGGGTCGATGACCATCGTCGTGCTGCTGATGCGCCAGTTGATCCGCGCGATCAGCCCCGCGCAGGCGCGGATGCTGGTCGGCACGGCGCTGATCGTGTTCGTTTTCCGCGCAGTGCCCCTGCCCGGCCCCGGCGCGACGTGGTTCGTGATCGACGGGCTGAAGTTCGATGCGCAGTTCCTGTCGGTGCTGGGGCTGATCGCATCATTGCTGACGCTGGCCGCGATGCTGGTGCTGCGCCCCTACATGGCCGAGCGGCGGCTGACACGGGTTTACCTGACGCTGACGCTGATCGCGGGCGTGCTGGCGCTGCCGAATATCGGGCTGTATTATGGGATTCAAAACGTCACCGCACCGCTGACATGGGGTATCGTCGATGCACGTTTCATTGCCGTTCTGGACACCGCCGCCGAAAGCCCGCTGAGCCAGATTGCGCTGATCCCCATGCTGGCATGGATCGCGCGCAATGCGCCCAGCAACCTGAAGGCGACGTTCTTTGCCGTGATGGCATCGTTCACCAACCTTGCGCTATCGGCCTCGGCGCTGGCGACGAAATACCTGAACGAATTTTTCATCGTCACGCGTGAGGTGACGGACCGGCAGACCGGTGCGATTCTGGTGCCTGCTGATTACAGCCAGCTGGGACTCCTGTTGATCGTGGTGGGCGTGCTGACCGTCGCCCTGCCGCTGGCAACCATCGCCATCGTTCAGAATTCGCGGCTGCGCACCACCGACTAGGACGCCGCCCGCTCCAGCGCCGGATAGCGCAGGCCCAGCGTGATGCCACGCACGGCGAACGCGATCAACAGCGCCGCCCAGAGGCCGTGATTTCCAAAAAGCGGCAACAGCGGCACCAGTGCCGCGCCATAGACCGCCAGAGATACAATCATCATGTTGCGCATGTCGCGGGTGCGCGTGGCCCCGATGAAGATGCCATCCAGCATCCACGCGGCTGCGCCGAATATCGGCGCTGCCACCATCCATGGCAAAAATTCACGTCCCGCCGCGCGCACCTCCTCGGACGCGGCCAGCGCATCTATCGCGGCCCCGCCGAACAGGGCAAAGCAGAGCGCCAGCACGATTCCCGCCCCCACCCCCCATTGGCTGGTCAGGATTGACGCGCGCCGCACTGCGCCCGCGGCCCGCGCGCCGACAGCCTGCCCCACCAGCGCCTCGGCGGCGAAGGCGAAACCGTCCATCATGTAGCTGCTGACATGCAGAAACTGCACCAGCACCTGGTTGGCGGCCAGCGTGACATCGCCCAGATCGCTGCCAAGAAAGATGAAGGACAGCATTACCACCTCGAGCAGCGCCGAGCGGATCAGGATGTCGGTGTTAACCGACGCGATCTGCCACAGCCGCGCGCGGTCGAAAATCAGCGCCCAGTTGCGCCAGGCGGGGACGCGAAATGCATCGCGGCACAGGACGAACGCGCAGATAAGCCCGGCCCATTCGGCGGCGAAGGTGGCCCAGGCCACGCCCGTCACGCCCCAGGCCAGACCCAGCACAAACCATAGGTTCAACGCGATGTTCAGCCCGTTCATCACCAGCTGGATCACCAGCACGGCGCCAGTGCGCTCCATCGCGATCAGCCAGCCGGTCATGCCGAAAAGGGCGATCATGGCGGGCGCGCTCCAGACGCGGACGTTCATGTAGTCCTGCGCAAGCCGCTCTACCTCGGCGCTGGCAGGGGACAGCGCGAAGGCGCCGGCAAAAAGCGGCACATGGAGCAGCAGAACCAATACGCCGCCCAGCGCGCCGATCATCAGGCTGCGCGTCAGCATCGCCGCTACCTCCGGCACGTTGCCCGCGCCGCGTGCCTGCGCGGTTAGCCCACTTGTGCCCATGCGCAGAAAGCCGAAGATCCAATAGATCGCCGTCAGGATCACCGCGCCCACGCCCACAGCACCGATGGGGGCCGCCTGCCCCAGTTGCCCGATCACGCCAGTATCAACGATGCCCAAGAGCGGTATGGTCGCGTTCGACAGCACGATGGGCCACGCAATGCGCAGCACGCGGCGATGCGTGAGCCGGATTCGGACCCGCGCCGCATCACTCATCGCGGGGCGGCATCAGAAAGTGGCCCGCCGCCTGCGCGATGGGACGGTCGCGGTTGTCCTGCCATGCCTCGGCCTGAACCGACGCATAACGGCGCCCGACCCGCGTGATTCGCGCGCGGGCATACGCATCGCGCGGCAGGCCGGTGCGCAGAAAGTCGATGGTAAAATCTATCGTCTTGGGCAGCGCAGGCAGCGTGCCTGCTTCGGGCACTGGTGCACCGCCTTCCATCCGAGGCCACAGCATTGCCCAGCCGAGGCTGATGATCGCCGTCATCTCCAGAAACGCCGCCGTCGCGCCGCCATGCAATGCGGGCAGAAGCGGATTGCCGATCAGCGCATCGGCATAGGGCAGGATGGCCGTCAGTTCATCCCCGCGCCGCTCGAACCGGACGCCAAGGAATCCGATATAGGGAACACCAGACACCAGCGCGGCAAGCGTTTCGTCACGTCGTTGCTTGACCACCTGAACGGGCTCGGGAGCGGGGCGCCGCGACGTCATGGTGCGCTCACCGTGAAGGTGCCGGTGCCTGTCCCCACCGGCCGGCCTGCCTCGTCGTCAACCGCCACTGCGCGCACAAAGGCCACTGTGCGCGTGACGTGATGGCATGTCGCCTCGGCGCGGATGGTCTGGCCGGGGGTGGCGGGGCGCATATAGTCGATCCGCAGGCCCAGCGTGGCGGTGGCGCCTCCCGCCTGCGGATGGCTCATCGCGGCGGCGCCGCAGCACGTGTCCATCAATGCGCTGACAGCGCCGCCATGGATCACACCACTGCCCGGATCACCTACAAGTTTTTCAGCCCAAGGCATAGACATGGCCGCCTGGCCGCCCTCCATCCGCTCAAAGATCAGGCCCAGCGCCGCGGCGTGCGGCAGCGCGGCAAAAAACTGCTTTGCCGGATCATGATTGGCACGGTCGCGATTGGTATCGGTCATCTGCGGCTCCATCTTTTGGAGTTGGCGTCCTACAGTCTATCGGCGCTGTCACGCGCGGGTGCAACCCGGAACCCATCCCCGGCGCTCACGCAAAATTGAGACAATAGAACTGTCGCAAATGCCGCCGTCCATATTGCATACCTGCGCAGGCACCTTATCTGCGGAGCAACACGCTGGCAGTAAAACGGGCTGGAGATGATGGACGAAACGATGACAATCCGCGAGATGTGCGATGCTTTCGACGTCACCCCTCGCACTTTGCGGTTTTACGAGGCCAAGGAATTGCTTGCCCCGATCCGGCAAGGTCAGAGGCGTCTGTTCACTAGGCAGGATCGCGCCCGGCTGAAGCTGATCTTGCGCGGGAAACGGTTCGGTTTCGCGCTGGAGGATATTCGCCAGCTGCTGAACCTTTATGAAACAGGCGATCCGGAAAACACCCAATTGCTGCGGACACGCGATCTGGCCAACGAGCGGCTGGCGCAGATGATCCAACAGCGCGAAGAGCTTGACGCCGCGATCAGGGATCTGCGCAGCCATATAGAATGCGCGACGCGGCTGCTGGACGTGGCCAAAGCCGCGCATCCGGTCACAGATTGATCGTCTAAAATGCAAGACTTGCGGTCGGCGACCGTGACGTGCGGCACTGTTGCGGTATAGTCTGTTACGTGGCGGCCCATTTTGCCCGCTCAAAGATATACAGGACCGGTCCATGCCCAAACGTTTTCGCCTCACACGCCGGTTCAACGCGGCCATGACCGAAGAAGCCTATCGCCGTCTGCGCCGTCTGGCACAGGAGGCCGGTCTGGACGAGGGCGAGGCGCTATCGTTTCTGTTCGAGAATTTCGACAGTGTGATCGATGAGGATACGTTCGGACACCGCCTGCGGATCTTCAACTCCGAGCTTGAGGCCCGCAAGCGTTAGCATGGCGTGGCCTGCTGACCTGCGTCCCGGCACCGCTCGCGCGCCACGCGGAAAGGCATGGTCAGATCCGGCTCACGGCCCCCGATCAGCCCAGTCTGGCGACGCCTTGGCCGCTGGTGGTATTCCCAGCGTCCCCCGGAGGCGCCCACGCGCAACCAATCAAAAATGGTCGTCCTGCCACGCCAGGCTGGCGCGGCCCCAGCGGCACGTCTGACGCAGGTGCCACTTGCGGTTTGCGCCGTGCCGTCGGCAATTTGCGTCTGACAACTGCACCATTGAGCAGCGTCAAAAGTAGTTTCATGCCAGTCCGTATGAAAGCGGCGGGATCACATCGCCGCCGTGGACAATAGGCCGACTTCGCGCCGATGTTCACAGCATGTATCGACCCACACAGCGCGGCGCATATCGCCAGCGACCAATCCAGCCGATGGGCGGAGCCACACGGGAAAAAGGCGGCCCCGAAGGAACCGCCTTGATCATGACTGCACTCTGAGGGTCCGTGCAAGACCGGCCGACGCCTTATTTATTGACCCGGGCCGCGAATTCGTCAACCTGACGCTCCGCCTCGTCCTTGGCGACGCCGTAACGCTCCTGCACCTTGCCGACCAGTTTTTCTCGCTCGCCCTCGGCTTGCTGAATATCGTCATCCGTCAGCTCACCCCACTGCGATTTTGCTTCGCCGGTAAACTGCTTCCAGTTGCCTTTTATCGTATCCCAGTTCATTTTTTCGCTCCTGTTATTTCCGTGTCACTGCCGGGCTGAGATTTCGCTCTGCCCGTCTGACACATCAACTTGGCGATGGCCCTTGCGGTTCCACCAGCGGGCGCGGAATCAGACAAACTGCTCGCGCAGCAGCCGTTCTTCCAGCCCGTGGCCCGGATCGAACAGGATGCGATGGGCAATGCTTGGCTCGGACCGGATTTCGACCCACAGCACATCGGCGACTGCGGTGCTGTCGGCCACGGCCATGACCGGGCGCTTTTCCGGCTCGCAAATATCGAATCGCACCGTTGCGCCCTTGGGCAACAGCGCGCCGCGCCAGCGCCGGGGGCGGTAGGCGGCGACAGCGGTCAAGGCCAGCACGTCCGAGCCGATCGGCAGGATCGGGCCGTGCGCGCTGTAGTTATACGCGGTCGATCCAGCCGGTGTGCTCAGCAGCGCGCCGTCGCAGGACAGTTCCTCCAGCCTCACATGCCCGTCGACGGTGATCTTCAATTGTGCGGCCTGCGGCCCGGCGCGCAATAGCGACACCTCGTTGATGGCCAGCGCGCGGTGCATTCCGCCATCGGCTGATTCCGCTCGCATAGACAAGGGGTTGATCACTTCCTCGACAGCGGCCTCAAGCCGCTCCATCAGATCAGCCTCGCTGTATTCGTTCATCAAAAAACCGACGGTGCCGCGATTCATTCCGTAGACCGGCACATCCAGTTCCTGCGTGCGATGGAGGGTCTGCAACATGAACCCGTCGCCGCCCAGCGCCACGATGACGCGGGCGTGCTCCTCCGGGACCGTACCATAGCGGCGTATCAATGCTGTCCGCGCCGCACGCGCGCTTTGCGCCTCACTGGCCAGGAAGGCTATGTTTCCGCGCATCTTTTCGGTCGCCCCACTGTGCTGCGTGCTAAGCCTTGCAATGACACCATGTTTTTCGCGGATGCACCAGCGCTGCCGCATCGCCGCACGAAATTGTCGCATTACCAGCTTACATTGTAAGAATGTTTCCGCTACCACATCCTGCAACGACATTGCAAATAGGGAGCCACCCCATGTCCGACTCCGGTTTTTTCACTGAATCTCTGTCCAGCCGCGACCCCGAGCTTTACAATTCAATCACCAGCGAACTGGGGCGCCAGCGCAGCGAGATCGAGCTGATCGCGTCCGAAAACATCGTTTCGGCCGCCGTCATGGAGGCCCAGGGGTCTGTCATGACCAACAAATACGCCGAGGGCTATCCGGGCCGTCGCTATTACGGCGGCTGCCAATTCGTCGACGTCGCCGAGAATCTGGCGATCGAGCGGGCCTGCAAGCTGTTCGGTTGCGGATTCGCCAATGTGCAGCCCAATTCGGGATCACAGGCCAATCAGGGCGTCATGCAGGCGCTGCTGCAACCCGGCGACACCATTCTGGGGATGAGCCTGGATGCCGGCGGCCACCTGACCCATGGCGCGGCGCCCAACCAGTCGGGCAAATGGTTCAACGCCATCCAGTACGGCGTGCGCCGTGACACCTTGGACGTCGACTACGACCAGATGGAAGCGCTGGCCAAAGAGCATCAGCCCAAGATGATCATCGCCGGCGGCAGCGCCATCCCGCGTCATCTGGATTTCAAGCGCATCCGCGAGATCGCCGATATGGTCGGCGCCTACGTGCTGGCCGACGTCGCGCATTTCGCGGGCCTGATCGCGGCGGGCCAGTACCCGTCGCCCTTCCCGCACGCGCATGTCGCCACCACCACCACGCACAAGACGCTGCGCGGTCCGCGCGGCGGCATGATCCTGACCGATGACGAGGCACTGGCCAAGAAATTCAACTCGGCCATCTTCCCCGGCATTCAGGGCGGTCCGCTGATGCACGTGATCGCGGCCAAGGCCGTCGCCTTTGGCGAGGCGCTGCGCCCGGAATTCAAGGATTATATCAAACAGGTCGTCAAGAACGCGCAGGCGCTGGCCGATCAGCTGAAAAAGGGCGGGCTCGATATCGTCACCGACGGCACCGATACGCACCTGATGCTGGTTGATCTGCGCCCCAAGAAGGTAACAGGCAACATCGCCGACGCATCCTTGGGCCGCGCGCATATCACCTGCAACAAGAACGGCGTGCCGTTCGACCCCGAAAAGCCGACCGTCACCAGCGGCCTTCGTCTGGGCAGCCCGGCGGGTACGACGCGCGGCTTCAAAGAGGCCGAGTTCCGCCAGATCGGCGACTGGATCGTCGAGTTGGTCGATGGTCTGGCCGCCAATGGCGCCGAGGGCAACAGCGAAGTCGAGGCAAAGGTCCGCAAGGAAGTTGCACAATTGTGCGATCGCTTCCCGCTTTATCCCGACCTGTAAGCAGATAACTTGCATAAATGCGGCGCCGCTGGACATAGCGGCGCCGTACTGCGTTCTACAGCAGCCCGCGCCAGCGCATGAACACGATCAGCAGCGTACCAAAGATCATCATGTTGACCACCGCGCTGCGGGCAAGCGATAGCAATCGATCCTTGCGGCGGTCCTTGACATTGATCGTTGCCAATGGGGCGTTCAGCGCGCTCAGTGCAGCATCGACCTCGGCACGGCCCACCAAACGGCGCAGGCGGGGATGGGCGGCCATCGCCTGCATCTGCACCAGATGCGCGCCTGCCTGCCTGGCGGATCTGGGCAGGCTACGCCTTGCGCGGTGCAGAGCCTGCGCCAGCGTCTTGCCACGAGCACCCAAGCGGCTGCGCAATCTGCCCCGCGCTGTGTTGATTTCGTGCTGTAATGTCTCCGGATCGATCATGTCACGCGCCTCGTTTCGCGCCGGACATTAGCTGCGCGGCGCGGCAGGCTCAATGGGGGTGGATGCACGCGCGACGCCGCGGTATCACTTGGCTCATGTTGAACATGATCGACCATGGCGTGCAGACCGACGCCCCCACCCTGCTGATCGCGCACGGCCTGTACGGCTCTGCCCGCAACTGGGGCGTGATCGCGCGGCGTCTGGCAGATACCCGCCGCGTCGTTGCCGTGGACCTGCGCAATCACGGGATGAGCGGCTGGACCGATACCCACAGCTACCCCGATCTGGCCGCCGATCTGGCCGAGGTGCGCGCCACGCTGGACGGCCCGGTCGATGTGCTGGGCCATTCGATGGGCGGCAAGGCGGCGATGACGCTGGCGCTGACACAGCCCGACCTGGTGAATCGCCTGATCGTCGCCGACATCGCGCCGGTCGCCTATGGGCACAGCCAGCTGAAATATCTCGACGCCATGCGGCAGGTCGATCTGTCGGGCATCGAAAAACGCTCCGACGCCGCCGCCCTGCTGGAGCCGCTGGTGGACGACCCCGCGCTGGTGCCGTTCTTTTTGCAATCGCTGGACGTGGCCGAGCGGCGCTGGCGCCTGAACCTCGACGTGCTGGCCGATGAGATGCCGCAGATCATGGGCTTCCCCGACCTGCGCGGTTCGTTCGAGCGCCCTTCCCTGTTCCTGACCGGCGGCGAATCGGACTATGTGCAGCCCGAACACCGCGAGGTGATCAAGCCGCTCTTTCCCGAGGCGCGGTTTGCAGCGATCAAGGGCGCGGGGCATTGGCTTCATGCCGAGGAGCCCCGGGCGTTTGTGGATGTGGTGAGGGGGTGGTTGGAGAGGTAGTCTTTCAAAAATTCTCTGAGAAGTGCTTTCTAAAATGACTATTTTCTCTGACCTCGCGAAAAACTGACCAAGTTCTAGCGTCGGTAAAAGTTAGGCCGTCATCTACTGCTTTTTCAGTCAATCTATCTAATTCATTGAAGTCTCGGCGTAGGCAGCACAATGCCAAATCGACTATCGGAGACGTCATTGACCAATCATGCTTTCGCAGCGCAGCTTCAATACGTCGAGTTCTGTGCTCCTCCTCAATATCTTTTTCAAAGAGATGGCTTTGTGCTAGATTGATGACCAAATAGGCTTTCGTGCGACCTTCTAGTTTAGAGGTTGAGCTTAATACAAAATCACATACGCGGCGACACATCTTTGTTAGATCATTTTCGAGAAAATCATGCGAGACTTGCAGGATATTTCCATGAGAAACTGTCTTGTGCGAGGGTACAACTTTTTGCCAAATCATATGAAGTATGAAGAAGCCCATTTGAAAAATGGTTGCAGTAGACTTTCTCAAATACCTCCTTGAAACGTTAATCTTTGAGTTGATCTTTGGTAGAGAGCCAAGTGTTAGCCCGTGCTCAGTGCAGATGTTTATGTACTTCCTGTTAACAATGCCGCCTGCATGTGCAATTATATGCCGACGTTGACATATCTCGACAAAATCGGAGATCATTTCGGGGTTTGATGTAATGTTCACATCAAACTTCCCTTCTAGCCACTTTAGAACTTGGTAGTGGCTCTTACCTTGCAATAGATCTGATATCTTTTCGTCTATTAGGTCATCCATAAGATCGTCAAATGATCCGTATTCTTGAATTTTTTTGACTGAAACAGCCTCATCTTCAGATATCAAAATTGCTGGATTATGGTGTGCAAGAACACGTATCATACCAGTCAAAAATGCTTCATACTCCGAAACTAAAGCGCCCAGCGCCGCACGCGACATAGTCTGAACTGCTTTTAAATTTTGAGATGAACGTCCTAAAAATTTAGCAATAACGGCTAGATGTTTTAGGTCTACACTATACTCACGAAGCGTTGTTCCTTCATCGCTAGTAGTCTCTTCTTTCTCATTGGCCACCTTATCCACATACTTGATAACCGTATCTGCTAATTGTTCCTCCGCTAACTCAAAGTTTCTAATCGTAAATTCCGGAACAATTTCAAGAAACCCAATCGCCGTAGAGGCCCATTCGCTACCAAGTAATGAAAATTCATATGCGGCCTGATCATCCTCGATAGTCTTTTTTGTGAACTTTTCATTCGGAGTAGGCAGGGAAGGTGTAGTTTGGTCATCACCTTCAGAGTGGCTGTCGCTAGTACGCTTTTCTGGTATCGCATCAAAGTTGAACTTAATTTCATGATGCCCGTCGACATCAGTCACTATTTCAACAAGGACGACATTCTCATCTATAGATTCACTCTCACTCACTTCAAAACCCCCTCAAACTCCCGCCATTCCCCCTTGCTCATCCCGGACGTCTCCTGCGTCACCTTTTCGCCCTTCAGCATCCGGCGCACGCAGTCCAGGGCCGTGGCCGAGAGTTGCGCGCCGCCCATGCGGTAATCGTCGAAGGCGCGGTAAGCAAACGGCACCCAATCGGCGACCAGTTTGCAGATCTCCTCGGCATAGACGCGGATCTCGTATTGGGCGTGGGCGTCGGCGCGCAGGCGCAGGAAGTGCAGCAGGTTGTGCAGATCGACCTTCCAATACCATTGCGTATAGACGTTGGCGGGCAGGTTCATGCGGGCCAACTCGCGCGCCAGGCCCTGCTGGCCCTCGTCCGAGATCATTTCCTCGTAATGATCGTAGCAGCGCATCGCGTCGTCCTGCAGGTATTTCAGCACGCGCTCCGCCTCCCCCCCTTCCAGCAGATCGCCGCGCCCTTGGTTATTCACCTGGCTTTGCGCGTTCAGCGCATCGGGCGCGGGGATGTAGAATTCGCGGTCCAGGATCGAATACCGGGCCGAGTATTCATTGACGTTGGCCGTCCGGTGGCGAATCCACTGGCGCGCGACAAACACCGGCAGTTTGACGTGCAGCTTGATCTCGCACATCTCGAACGGGGTCGAATGCCAGTGGCGCATGAGGTAGCGGATCAGCCCCTCGTCATTCTGCACCGATTTCGTGCCCTTGCCATAGCTGACCCGCGCCGCCTGGCAGATGGCGGCATCATCGCCCATGTAGTCGACCACGCGGACGAACCCGTGATCCAGAACTGGATAGGCGGTATAAAGATGCGCCTCCATTCCATGGGCGGTCGCGCGCAGCGTGGTCTGCGGCTGTGCACGTTGTGCGTCGATTTCGGCGATCTGCTGGGGTGTAAGGGGCATGGGCTGGTCCTTCGCGCGGCGAAAAGTTGGGCATGAGTCGGTGTCGTCACATCTAGCCGGACATGACCAGAAAAGACCAGCGGGCGGTGCCGGGTTGGACCAATTGCCATTTCCGCCTAAGATAAATGGAAACACCTGTGAGAACGGAGACGCCGAATGACGACACGTTATCTGCACACAATGGTCCGCGTGAAGGACCTGGAGAAATCCATGGCCTTCTATGCACTGCTGGGTCTGCGCGAAATCCGGCGGATGGAAAATGACGCCGGGCGCTTCACCCTGGTTTTCATGGCCCCGGACGGGCAGGACGACTGCGCGATCGAGTTGACCTACAACTGGGACGGCGATGACAAACTGCCCGATGACAGTCGCCATTTCGGGCATCTGGCCTATAGTGTCGACAACATCTACGAGATGTGCGCGCATCTGCAAAAGAACGGCGTGACCATCAACCGGCCGCCGCGCGACGGGCGTATGGCCTTTGTGCGAAGTCCCGACAACATCTCGATCGAATTGTTGCAGGTCGGCGACCCGCTGGAGCCCGCCGAGCCGTGGGCCAGCATGGACAATACCGGGAGCTGGTAGTGTAAAGGCGCAGCGGACATGTCGCCTCGGGAACGTGAGGCAGAGCGCCCTATCGCGCAAGGATGGTCCGGGCGCCGCGGCCCGTCGGCTGCAGGTCGATGAGCGAACCCTTGGTGAATACACGTCAGCTGAAGCTTATCCGCAGCCGGGCGCGCGGCGCGATCAGTAGATATATCGGATCTGATCGCTCCAATAGCGCTCGACCCGGCGCAGTGAACTGGCGATCTGATCAATCCCATCCAGCCCCAGAACGCCCTGCGCCTGAAGTCCCTCGGCGTGACGGCCAAACAGGTCGGTCACGACATCACGGATTTCCCGGCCCCGCGCCGTGAGGCGCACGCGCACCGAGCGGCGGTCGATCTCGCATCGCTGGTGGTGCATATACTCCATCTCGACCAGCTTCTTGAGATTGTAGCTGACATTGCTGCCTTGGTAATAGCCGCGCGATTTGAGCTCGCCTGCGGTCACCTCATTATCGCCGATGTTGAAAAGCAGCAGCGCCTGAACGGCGTTGATGTCCAGAACGCCGACACGTTCAAATTCATCCTTGATGACGTCGAGAAGCAGCCGGTGAAGCCGTTCGACCAGTGCCAGGGCATCAAGATACCCGGCCATGAAGCCCAGATCAGTGGCGGGGGGCGCCATGGGATTGTGCATGCTCATTTCCATCTCCGTACAAAACTGCTCGGAGTGAAACTGGCCCAAATTGCCGAATAATCGGTTAAACCCCACCAATAAAAAGCTTTTACCGGTAAAATGCGATGTAATTCGAAAAATCAGGAAGCATGTGGCGCTTTTGCGATGTCGTCGATCATGGCGCGATATTGCTGTGGCGCGGCAACCTGCCCGCTGACCCACTGGTAGAGATCCTGATCGTTCTCCTCCAGCAATGACTCGTAGATGTCCAGCTCGGGATCGCTCAGCCCGTCCAGACGCGCGGCCGCGTAACGGGACATCAGGATATCCATCTCGCGGATACCGCGCCGCATGGACCGCATGGTCAGACGCCGCAGGCGGGTGTCATGCAGCTCCTGCATCGTCATCCCTCAACAAGTCGTGCAGTTCCTGTTCGGCGCGGACGAGTCGTTCGGCGTTCAGTTTCATCTGATCGGAAATCTCGCGGATTTCGTCCAGGAGCTGCTGCGCGCCGCGCACATAGCTGTTGGGAATACCCGGATCGCCCGGTCCGTCGCCCTCGCCCGTGAGCAGCCACAGCAGCGACACGTTAAGCAAGCCCGCAAGCATCGCCAAGCGCATGGCGCGCGGATCGCGCACGTCGTTTTCCCATTCCTCCATCGTCTTTTTCTTGACGCCCAGCCGTTTGGCCAGTTCTGCCTGTGTCATCCCCGCCAATTCGCGGGCACCGGCAAGGCGGTCTCCAAACGTAGTGGCGTCGGGGTCGAACCACTCGACAGGGGTATCGGCGCTCATAATAACTGTCCTTTGCTTGAACGTGCTTGAACCACGCTTGCGCGCAATCTAGAACACCTTAGTCCAAATTTCAAACCGGAGACTGCCATGACAACGCTGTCAAAGACTTTGTCACGCGTCAAACCTTCGCCCACCATCGCTGTCAGCACCATGGCGCGCGAATTGAAAGAGGCGGGCCGCGACGTCATTGGGCTGGGCGCAGGAGAGCCTGACTTCGACACGCCCGAGAACATACGCGAGGCTGGCAAACGCGCCATCGACGAGGGCAAGACACGCTATACGGCCCCCGACGGCATTCCCGAGTTGAAGCAGGCGATCTGCGCCAAGTTCAAGCGCGACAACAAACTCGACTACAAGCCCGCGCAGGTCAGTGTCGGCACGGGCGGCAAGCAGATCCTCTACAATGCCTTCATGGCCACCCTGAACCCCGGCGACGAGGTTGTGATCCCGGCGCCCTATTGGGTCAGCTATCCCGACATGGTTCTGCTGGCGGGCGGCGAGCCGGTGTTCGTCGAGGCCGGGATGGACACCGGATACAAGATTACAGGCGAGCAACTTGAGGCTGCGATCACGCCGAAAACCAAGTGGTTTATCTTCAATTCGCCATCGAACCCGACCGGCGCGGGCTATACCTGGGCCGAGTTGAAGGCCCTGACCGACGTGCTGCTGCGCCATCCGCATGTCCTGGTGATGACCGATGACATGTACGAGCATCTGGTATTCGGCGACTACAAATTCTGCACCCCCGCCGAGGTGGAGCCGAAGCTCTATGACCGCACCCTGACCTGCAATGGTGTATCGAAGGCCTACGCGATGACGGGTTGGCGCATCGGGTACGCCGCCGGGCCCGAACAGATCATCACCGCCATGCGCATGATCCAGAGCCAGAGCACATCGAACCCCTGCAGCATCAGCCAGTGGGCGGCCGTCGAGGCGCTGAACGGCACGCAGGATTTCATCGCCAGGCATAACGAGATATTCCAGCGCCGCCGCGACATGGTCGTGTCAATGCTGAACGACGCCGAGGGCATCGAATGTCCGATGCCTGAAGGCGCGTTCTACGTCTACCCATCAATCGCGGGCTGCATTGGCAAGACGACGCCCGGCGGCACCACCATCACCGATGACGAGGTGTTCGCAACCGCATTGCTGGAGGATACCGGCGTCGCCGTCGTCTTTGGCGCCGCATTTGGCCTGTCGCCCTATTTCCGTGTCAGCTACGCGACGTCGGACGAGGCGTTGAAAGAGGCCTGCACACGGATCCAGACCTTTTGCAAGAGCCTGAGCTAGGGGGCAAGATGGCCGGAGACTTGCCTGAGTATTATTTCAGGGTGCGTGAAAACGGCGCGTTCGTGTTTCGCGTGGACACCGAAAATAGGCAGCGCCGGATCGACATGGATCAAATTGCGGTCGTCAACATCCGCAAGGGCGAGATCAAGCCGCACGGCGAGCGCGAGTTGACCGGGCAGGATACCGCCATCATCCGCGACTGGATGGCCGAGCGGATGGAAGTTCTGGGTTACCGCGATATCGACGATATCCATCGGGCAGTCGACTATCTCAACACGACTGCGCATTGGGTCCAGTCCAAGGCCACAGATCAGCAACTGGAAGCGGTGACCGACGCGCTGCTCTTGGCGATGCACGATCTGCGCACGGTGCTGGTGCGCAAGAAGGCCGACAGGACGCTAGAGAAAGATTGAGCCGAGGCCCGCCGCTTCAGCCCTCCGCCTGCCAACGCCCTGTCCAGCGCCAGAACCGGAGCGATAAAAGGACCGACGCGACTGCCAGCCCGATGGCCAGCCCGATCCAGATACCGACCCCGCCCAATCCCAGCGGAAACCCCAGGACGTAGCTCGACGGAATACCTATGATCCAATAGCTGATCCCGGCGATGATCATCGGCGCGCGCGGGTCGCGCACCGCCCGCAAGAGGCCCTGCGCCATGTCCTGCCCGGCAGCGGCCGAATGTAGAACCGCCCC
>JBLWYG010000023.1:0-40309 GCA_048267045.1 Roseovarius sp.
CGACCGCCCCGAAGAAGATCGTGAAGAAAAAAGGCAGGCTGGTGGCCACATCGCCGGGCATCAGCACATAGAGCGTGAGCGCTGCACCGCTGAGGTCGAGAACACCTGCCATTGTCAGGGCCGCGCCGATGCCCGCACCCGGAAGGGGCAGGGCAAACCCCCCCGCCTTCAGATGCCGTTCACCTGTCGCGAGCCAGGCCAGATACCCGGCCAAAGCTACCAGAATTGCGCCGCCGACGGTGGTTTCGATTCCTGGCGGGATCGGCAAAACCGCGCTCAGCCCTTCGGGGTGGACAGCCAGCAACCCGCCGAAAACCAGCGCGAGCCCGCACAGGAACCCGCTCCACGAGATCGCGATGACACCCGCGATCTTGGCCATGTCGAGACCGAAACCGGAGTAGATGCGGTAGCGCACCGCAGTGCCTGTCAGGTAGGATACCCCCAGCAGCCCCGACACTGCATAGCCCCCCGCACCGGCAAGTGCCGCGATGCGGAATGGCACCTTGCCCGGCGTCGCAGCGCGGGTGGCAAGCGCGTCATAGAGCGATATTCCCATAAAGCTGAGCGCGGTAAACCCAAGCGCCTTGAACAGAGAAAGCGGGGATGCGGCGGAAAGATCTGCCTTCACATCGCTCCATTTCACATGCGAGGCCAGCTTGTGCAGAACGACGATGGCGATTGTGGCGATGACCAGCGGCAGGGCGATCTTGACCGCCGGATGTTCGACGATCCGCAACAGCCTGCTTTGCGGTGCCTGGATTTCAGCGGCGGCCATCAGCGTTTTCCTCCAGCAGTTCGATCTGGATCTGCTGCAACTCGGCCAGCTTTTCCCATTGATGGGCCAGCTGGTGGTCAATCTTTTCGTGCAATTGCCGGATCTCCAGTTCGGATTTGAGGTTCACGCGATAATCGTTCTCGGCGCGCAGACGGTCCTTTGTCTCCTGCCGGCGCTGGCTCATCATGATCACCGGCGCCTGGAGGGCGGCGACGCAGGACAGCACGAGATTCAGCAGGATGAAGGGGTAGGGGTCGAACGGCTTGGCGCTCAGGATCAGGACGTTTACGATCATCCAGACGACCAGAACCCCCAGAAATGACAGGATGAAGGTCCAGCTGCCGCCGAATACGGCGACCCCGTCGGCCAGCCGCTCGCCGAAGGTATAGCGCTCCGCGGCCTCCTCCTCGGGGTTGCGCGAAACAGGCTCGCCCGCCGCGAGGCTGGCGATCACCTGCCGGTCAAGCTCGTCTAATTCGCCGCGCTCGTCCGCCAGCAACCGCTCGACATAGTCGCGACGGAACCGGACGAGGTCTGGCTGGCAGATATGCTTGCCTTCGTCCCAACCGGGCGCTGCGGCGGCGATCAGGTCGGACACGCCCGGACGAACCGAAATCCATGCGCGCAGTTTGGGCGGCGCAAAGGCTTTGCCGCAGACGTGGCAGACAGGCTTTGTGGCGGTTTCGATCGTGTCGATCATATCAGGTATTATCTTTCGCGGCTTTGCCCATCATGAATAGCGAAATACCGGTCGTCAGGAAATTCACACCCAGCAGCAGCCCCAGCGTCCAGGCCGCCGTTCCCGGCCAGCCAAAGAGGATGATGAGGCCGACGATCAACGAACAGACGCCGCTGAAGGTCATCCAGCCCCAGTTGCGCAGCTGCCCGCTCAGCCGCAGGCCGAGAAGGATGGACACGACCCCTTCCATCAGGAAGACGATCATCATCAGTATCGTCATCGTCTCGATGCCGATACGTGGGAACAGCAGGAACACAAGGCCCAGCACCAGTGTGATACCGAATGCGCCGGCGGCATAGCGCCATTCCCTTTCGGGCCGCATTTCCCAGGCGAACCAAAGTCCGACGGCGCCCCATAGCACCAGCATCCAGGCAATCAGAAGTTCGGCCGCCAACGTGGCCAGGGCAGGCAGGAGGATAGCGAGCAAACCGATGACCGCAAAGACGATGCCGATGATCGTCAGACGTTTGCGGAATTCGGGTTTGCGGATCGCGCGCATCGGCGAAGGATCCAGGGGGTTCATTTCAGGGCTCTCCTAATCTGGGCGGATCACAATGACCGCCTTGTTGGTTTTTTGTATTCCCTTGTTTCGCAGTGGAATTCACCCCAAACTTACATTTGTGTAAGGTTCGCGGAAACTCTGGCTGAAAGCGGCCCTGTTTCGTAGGCTTTGGCGAAAGAGCGGAGGCGCCTATGAAGATTTTGTTGGCCGAGGACGATGAGAAGATCGCCGAATACCTGACGGCGGGCCTGGCCGAGAGCGGCCATAGTGTCGATCACGTGACCGACGGGCGCGACGCGCTGAGCTATCTGCTCTACAACGATTGCGATCTGGCGATTCTCGACCGGATGATGCCGGGAATGGACGGGCTTTCGGTGCTCAAGGCTCTCAGGGCCGCAAAGAAGGATCTGCCGGTGCTGTTCCTGACCGCAATGGGGCAGGTCGATGACCGGGTCGAGGGGCTGGCCGCGGGGGGCGACGACTACCTCGTCAAACCGTTCCATTTCTCGGAACTTCTGGCGCGGATCGGCGTGATTACGCGGCGCGGGCAGCAGAGCGGTGCCACGACCACGCTGAATGTGCATGATCTGACGCTGGACCTCATGGCCCGTACCGCGTCGCGGCAGGGGGCGCTGATCGAGCTGCATACCAAGGAATTCGCGATGTTGGAGATCCTGATGCGAAATGCCGGCCGGGTCGTGACGCGCACCATGCTTCTGGAACAGGTCTGGAATTTCAATTTCGAACCCAACACCACCGTGGTCGAAACCCACATGAGCCGGCTGCGCGCCAAGATCGACAAACCCTTCGACGTGGCCCTCATCCACACGATCCGCAACACGGGGTATTCGATGCATGGACCGCGGTGACATCCTTTCAGGCGCGGCCTTCACCGCCGTCCTGCGGTCGGCAATCGCGTTTGTCGTTGTTTTATTGGCGGTGGGCTGGGCGGCTTTGTCCCATGTGGAACGCAACCTGGTGACAGAGTTGCAGACCGACGTGCGCGAGCGGTGGGAGCTCGTCGCCGCCGATCACGCCTCGCAGGGGCCGGATCACGTTATTTCAACGATTCGCCGTATGCGGCCGCTATACGCATCGGGCAGCCGTGCCCTTGCGATTTTCGATGTGGACGACACGCATCTGGCAGGAAACGTCATGACGCGCCCGGCGGGGCAGGGGCCTGGGGTCGGGCCGCTGAATCACGCAATTCCGCCGCCTGACGGCAAGGCGAATGATTTTGTTTATTACACCGGTGATCTGGATGGGCGTACGCTGATTGTCGGACAAAGGCTGGATCTGCTGCACCACACACGGAGCCTGATCCTGAGGACGCTCGCATTGGTAGGCTTTGCCATCGTGTTGTTCATGTTGACGCTTGGTTATTTTCTAAGCCGCCAAAGCTTGCTGCGCCTGCGCGAGATCGAGACAACGCTGGAAAAGGCGGCCCAAGGCGATATCGCCGCGCGCATCCCCGAAAATGGCGGCAACACGCAGATCGACCGGGTGACGCGCGAGGTGAACCAGCATCTCAACCGGCTGTCGCGCCTGATGACGACGACCCGTGATACCGCAGCGGCCGTGGCGCATGATCTGAGATCGCCGCTGGGGCGCGCCTATCTGGCGCTTGGCCGGGCACTGGACCGGATCGACGCGGGCGAAGATCCGCGGGCCGAGATGGAGGATACGCAAGACCAGCTTGGCGAAATGCGGGCGATGTTTGACACATATCTGCAACTGGCCCGGATCACGTCGGGGACGAGTGGCGCGCCCGTTCAGGCCGTAGAGCTAGGAAGCCTTCTCGACGATCTGGTCGAAACCTATGCGCTGGTGGCCGAGGATGCTGGCCAGAGCCTTCATTATCTGCGCGACGGGGACGAGCGGTACGAGATCGAGGGTGACACAGCGATGTTGCAGCAGATGATCGTGAACCTGCTTCAGAACGCGGTCACGCATGGCGGCGCGGGCAACCGGATCGAGCTGCGCCTGGGCCGGGACGATGGCCGGGTGCGGCTCTGCGTCGCCGATACCGGGCCGGGCATCCCCGAAGCCGCCCGCGAGGCCGTGTTCGAGCCGTTCCGCCGCCTTGATCCCAGCCGCAGCAAGCCCGGCAGCGGTCTGGGTCTTGCGCTGGTGCGCGCCATTGCCGAACGCCACGGCGCGACCACCACGCTGTCGGACAACGCGCCGGGGCTGAGGGTGGAAATCGTGTTTCCGACCGGCGGATGATGTACCGGACGGCGGAGAGTTTCCGCCGTCCGCAAGCCTTGCAGATGGGTCAGTTGCCTAGGATTTTCTTGACCTCTTCGGCGCGCGCGCCCTGGTTTCGCTTTTCCTGAAAGACCTTCGCGATCTTCGACAGTTGATCGGAAGTCAGCTTCTCGGGATTGGCGACTTCGATCCCGATGCTTTCCATGTCTTGCACGACCATCTTGTGCATCGCGTCGCCTGCCGGCAGGTCAGCAACCGTCTTGACCTTTGCACTGCCTGCATGCGCCTGTTCCAGGACCGCCCGTGCCTCGGCTTCATGGCGCGACTGATCGCCGGTGGCGAAGACATCTGCCAGCTTTTCCACCGTACCCATGCTCAGTGATTGGACATCGACGTCATCAATGCCTGCGGATTTCAGATCTGCGCCAACGTTATCGCGGATACCGGCCAGCATTTCCGTGCGGCTGACAGGCTTGGTCGCCCCGGCGTTGATGATCCGCTCGGCGTCTTGCTTTTGTGCTGTCGGATCCTTCTTTTCCGAGAAGACAGCCGACAGTTCGCCCAGCTGCTTGTGGGTCAGGCCGGAGACATTGACGTTGGTGACGCCAACCTCGGTCAGTTCGTGCTGCAATTTGGTATCCATGGCCTCGAATGACTTGGTGTCGGCGAAGCCCGCAGATGCCGCGATTACGGAAGCGGCAACGCTTGCCATCAGCAGGCCGGATGTCTTGGAAAGAGTCTTCATTTCAGGTCTCCGTTCATAGGGTGATACAAGCCTCTCGCTTGTTGTCCCGAATTTAGAATCGACTCCTGCCGCAGACATTGTGCGAACCTTACATTGGCGTAAGGAAACGCTGTCTGCGCGGGGCGTACCTGCTGCACATTCCGCTCAGAGGACCGGTGAGCCGAGCCTGAACAGATTCTCGACGGAGCGCTGGACAATGGTGGCAGGGGGCAGGCCTTCGGGCGCCTCGTCAAGCAATCCGTCGACCCAATTCCGCACAGCCCCGATGTCGGGCTCGCTGCAAAGCAGTGTCATGATCTCGAAGTTCAAAAGCAGGCTGCGCGCGTCGAAATTCGCCGATCCGACAAAGGCCAGATCGTCCGTCAGAACAGCCTTTGCATGTACCATCTCCGGATGCAGGTGAACGCGGCATCCGCTGCGTTCAAGCTCGCGCAGCCAGGCACCGCGCGCCAGGTCGGCAAGCCTTTGGTTCGATGTCGCGGGGACGACGATGCGCACATCCACACCGCGCCGCGCGGCAATCGCCAGCGCTTCGGACAGGGTCGGGGTGGGCAGGAAATAGGGCGTCACAATGTGAACAAGGGACCGGGCGGTGTGACAGGAGAAGACGAGCGCGTCATGCAGCGGATCTTCGGCGACGTCCGGGCCGGCGGGCACAAGCTGCACGGTGGAATTGCCGGCCGCAACTGGCGCCGCCACCGCCCGATCCGGCATCGTCCCGCGCGCAGCCCTCCAGTCGGATCGGAACAGATCGGTGAAGGCCGGCGCGGCAGGCCCCTCGATGAGGAAGGACAGGTCGCGCCATCTGCCATCGGTCGGCTTCGGGCCAAGGTATTCGGCAGCGACATTGCGTCCGCCGGACCAGACTGCAACACCATCCACGATGACCATCTTGCGGTGATTGCGCAGGTTGAGATGTCCTCCCGTCGGGCCGTGCAGAAGCGGCGAATAAAGCCGGACCTCTGCCCCCGCGTCGCGCAACTCACGCAAGGGGGGATGCCGCGCGATCAACCCGCCGAGCGAATCTAGGATCAGTCGCACCGCCACCCCATTGCGGGCGCGCTCGGCCAAGGCGGCGCAGAAGGCGCGGCCCACATCGTCGTCACCAAGGATGTAGAGGGTGGCATCAATAGAGCTATCCGCACCCTCAACCAGATCGAGAAGGGCAGCCCACGCATCAACGCCATTCGGCAGAAGTTTGAAACGATTGCCTTTCCTTGCTGCGCCGAGACCGTAGCGGCTCAGCAACCGCTCGATCTGGGGGGCGTCCGAGCCGGGTTTGGCAAAGGTGGTTTCCCCCGGTTCGGCGTCAGGCAATTGACGCCGCTTGCGAAAACCCATCGCGAGAAAGAGCGGGATCGCGAGATAGGGCAGCAGGATAAGGAACATGAGCCAAGCCAGCGTCGCCTGCGGGCTGCGTCTTTGCTGAAGGATGATCGCGGCGCTCACCGTCACGACAAGGCCGACGAGCACCACCAGTAGATGCGTGGCAAACCAACCCATCTAATGCCCCGGCGCGGCCGTGGGGGCCTTTGGCGGGCGCTGCAGGATCAGCACCACCGGCAGCATCGCGTAGGCGGCCAGACCCGTCAGCCAGAATGCATCCTGAAAGGCCATCATTGTCGCCTGCGCCTGTACTTGCAGCCCGAGGACCGTCGCGCCCTCCGCCGAGTGCGGGCTGAGACCGAGCGGCGCTAGATAGGCCTGCGCGGCTTCGCTGTAGGGCGTGATGTTCTCGGCCAGGGCCGACCAGTGGAATTGTGCCCGGCTGGCCACCTGCCAACTGACCAAGGAGATACCGATGGACGAGCCGATCGAGCGTGTCACGTTGTAGATGCCCGAAGCCTCGTCCTGTTTGTCCGCGCCGATGTTCTGGAATGCGAGCGTCGACATCGGCACGAAGAACATCCCCATGCCAAGCCCCGAGATGACGCCGGGCCAGGCCAGGTCCCAGAACCCCGCCGACAGGTCGACCTGGCTCAGCATCATGTTGCCGTACCCGGTCAGGGCCAGCCCGGCCGCCAGCACAAGGCGCGGATCGAACCGGACGATCAGGAACGATCCCGTCACGATCATCGAGACCGCTGCCGCCAGACCGCGAGGAACGAAGAGATAGCCCGAAATGAGAATAGGATAGTCCAGGAGGTTCTGCACGAAAAGCGGCAGGATCGCCATCGCGCCATACATCGAAACCCCGAAGCCCATGATCGCAACATTCGCACCGGCAAAGCTGCGATCCCTGAACAGCGCGAAGTCGATGATGTTGTCCCGCTTGCCAATGCCGCGGATCACGAAGGCCGCACCCGCGACGAGGGCGATCACCGCCGCGATCTGGATCAAACGCGAGGCGAACCAGTCCCAGGTCTCGCCCAGATCAAGCAAAAGTTGCATCGCCCCGATAGCCAGCCCCATGAAGATCAGCCCGGCCCAGTCCACCTTGATCGACTTGATGTCTTCTTTCTTGAGTTCGCCCGACACCATGATCAGCGCGAATAACGCAATAGGCACGTTGACATAAAAAACCGCCCGCCACGAGAAGTACTCGGTCAGCAGTGCGCCGGCGGTTGGCCCGATGACCGGCGCCACGACAACGCCCAGCCCGAACAGTGCCATCGCCTGGCCGCGCTTTTCCTTGGGGAAGCTGTCGAACAGGATTGCCTGTGACAGCGGGATCAGGAAGGCGCCGAAAATGCCTTGGCCGATCCGGAACGCCACGGCCATTTCAAGGTTGAGCGACAGGCCGCACAGCGCGGAGAAGCCGGCAAACCCCACAATGGACGCGGTGATCAGCCGTCGGCGTCCGAAACGGCGCACGAAAAATCCGGTCAGCGGCATGACCACCACCGAGGCGACGATATAGCTGGTCAGGATCCAGACAACCTGATCGCTGGTCGCACCGAAGGCCGCCTGTATCTGCGGGAGTGCGACATTGACAATGGTACTGTCCAGAACCTGAAGCACGGCCGTGAGGACAACGGCGAGCACGATTGTGAGGTTTGGCCCCTTCGAGGCGTCGGCGGGCGCTGTCACGGCCGGGGGCGATTTTACCGCATCGGTCATTTCGGCTTGTCCATCGACGAGGTGTCAACTGCCGCTGTCACGCTGGCACCGACGCGCAGCTGCATGGCCGCATCCTGCGGTTTGCCGTCCAGCATGATCCGCACCGGGAAACGCTGCGTGACCTTGACCCAGTTGCCAGTCGCGTTCTGCGCAGGCAGCAGTGAGAAGACCGCGCCCGACCCGGCACCGATGCTCTCGACCGTGCCTTTCAGGTCAAGGCCGGGATACATGTCGACCGACAGCGTGACCGGCTGCCCCGGCCGGATGCGGGCCAGATCGGTTTCCTTGAAGTTGGCATCGACCCACCAATCGCCATCCTCGACCAGCGAGAAGAGCGGTGCGTCGGGCGCGACGACGCTGCCGGTCCGCAAGTCGATGTTCGAGATCCATCCCGCGGTCGGGGCGGTTAGCCGAGAGTATCCAAGTTCGATCTGCGCCGTGGTCAGGCTGGCCAGCGCCGCGCGAACGGCGGCATTGTCGTCACCGGACGCCCCGGCCTGATCCTGCGCTGCGGCACGCGCCGCCTCTGCCGCCGCGACGGCGGCTTGCGCCTGGTCGCGCGCTGCTGTCGCCTGATCCAAAGCGGCCTGTGCCACATCACCCAACTTGAACAATGCCTGCGTGCGGTCAAAGCTGACCTGCGCGTCTGTCAGCGCGGCTTTCGCGCTCGCCAGATTGGCGGATGCCGCCGAAACGTTCGATTCCGACGCTCCCGCGCCTTGCCGGGCGATCTCGTATTGGGCCTGCGCGGCCTCCACCGCCGCATTCAGCGCAGAGGTGTCGAGCTGCACCAGCAGATCGCCCGCCTTGACATGATCGTTTTCCGCAACCGCAACACGGGTGACGCGGCCGCCGATCTGTGGCGCAATCGTCAGGATGTTGGCCTGAAGATAGGCGTCGTTGGTGGAGGGATACACCTTCTCATGCTCCCACCACCACCAGAGACCAGCGCCAATGGCCACGACCGCGACAAGCAGCATAATGATTTTTAGATTCTTCATGGTGTTTTTGTCCCACGGTCTGGTTTCTGGTTTCTATTTCAATGCGGCAGGCCGCCGGGCCTGCCGCGGTTTTTTCCGGGGTCGGCACCCGATATCTTCAGACGCCGCCGAACAGGTGCGGAAAGAGCCCCGCAAGCCCGAACAGGATCAAATAGCCCGCAATCAGATAGTTCAGGATTCGCGGAAAGATCAGGATGAGCACACCGGCAATGAGCGCCAGCAGCGGCTGGATGAACACGACTGTGGTCACGTCGACTTCTCCTCATGCGCATTGATTTCAGCCTCATGCGCCTTTTCAAACTCACGGCGCAGATGATTCTCGGCATCGCTGTCGAGGTTCGTCCGCAGGACGCGACCGCCTTTTTCTCCAAGGCGTTCGATGACCTTGTCGGATGCGTTGGTGCGCACCATCATGAACAGCGCGGCCTGGCCCGGTTGCAGGATGGTTGCCACATCCTTCATGAATTTGTCGTCGATACCGTAGTCGGTCAGGCGGCCAGTCAGCGCGCCAGCGCCTGCGCCCACAGCAACGCCAAGCAGCGGGTTGAAGAAGATGAGCCCGATGAGAAGGCCCCAGAAGGCGCCGCCCGCCGCGCCGGTGGTCCACAGATTGACCATCTGGTTCAGCTTGATCTTGCCGTCCTTGTCGGCTGTGGCCACCACGGCATCGGCGACATCGACCAGGTATTCGCGGGCCATTGACATGAGCTCCTCACGGGCGGTTTCGGCCTGATCGGGCTTGTCGTAGCCTATGACGATGAGTTCGGACATTGGTAGAGTTCCTTTCTTGGTTGGTTGCAGGTTCTTGGTGTTCTCGGCACGCATCTCAGGCGACGCCATCCCGCCGACGCTGCCGCATGTTCAGCCAGATCAGCGCGGCGATAAGCAGAAAGCACACCGCCGATGCGTTGTAGGTGCCAAGGTTCATTCCGCCGTGATCGACGGGTTTGGTCAGAAGATCGCCGAAGGTCGCACCGAAAGGCCGGGTAAAGACGAAGGCGATCCAGAAGACGGCGACCTCGCCCAGTGTTTTGGTGTAATGTGCGGCCAGAACGGCGGCGATGATGCCGATGCAGATCATAGCCCCGGCGCCGTAGCTGAGGCCCAGGCCATCGACCATCCAGTCGCCAAAGGCCGTTCCCAGCGAGTTCGAGAAGAGGACCGCCGTCCAGAACAGTATCTCGACGCGCCGCTCGATGATCGGGGTGACTTTCAGGTTCCCCTCGCGTCGATACCAGATGGCCAGCGTGCCGACGAGCGCCGTCGCCAGGATGATTGACCCGCCCAGATAGCCAACATGCAAGGTGCGGTCCATCAGGTCGGAGATTTCCGTACCCGCAGTGGTGGTTCCGACGATGGCCGCCCAGAATAGGGCAGGGTGATAGCTTCTCGCTCTGATCTGTGCCCCGACAAGCACGACAAGCAATGCGCCGGTGATGCCCAGCCCGACGACGTAGCCCAGGTTCAGCGTCTGGGCGATGAAATCGCCGGTGGTTTCGCCCAGGGTCGTCGCGATGATCTTGATGACCCAGAATAACAGGGTAACCTCGGCGATCTTGCTGACTGTGACGATTGGCTTGTTCATTGCTTTTTTCCTTGATCTGAAATGGAAGCCCGATGGTCTTCGTCGATACTGTCGAGCCATTGGCGAACTGATGTCTCCAGATCGCTGACGTGGTGGCCGTGCGCCTCCACCTCCGCCACCTCGCCGCGTAGGCGCTCCTGCAGGATGTGATAGCGTTCCTTCAATTCGTCCGCCGTCAGGTGCATCTCGTCGTGAAAGAGATGCGCGTCGCGCTTCATGCGCGCGCGGGTCTTGCTGATCGTCTCGCCGAGCCGCTCCAGCCGCGTGTACAGATCCTTGCCGTCCATGGCCTTCTCCTCTTTATGACCTTCAAGCCTCTAAAACTCTGTCTCAAAACTTCACGTTTTCCGCGCTCCACTCGGCCAGGGGCAGGCCCCAGTTCGGAATGCGCCCGTGGCTGTGAAAAAACATTTCCTTGTAAGCCAGCTTGTGCGCATAGGGCAGACGGCCCATCCGCAACTCCTGAATGTCGCCGCCGAACCATGAGGTCGCGTGGATGTAGAAGGCCTTGCCGCCGCCCATGTCGCCAATGCAGACGACCTCGGGCCTCCAGGGCCTGTCAGCCTCTTCGGCACTAAGCGCGCCGACGTCCTTGGCGATCTGGCGACCGACGATCTCGGCTTCCTGGTGCCCGATCGCGCCCAGCTTGGGCACGGTCAGCGCCGCGGCATCGCCACAGGCGAAGACCTCGGGATAATCGGGGTTGCGCATCTTCATGTCGGTGACGATGAACCCCACCTCGTCCGAAATCGGCAGCCCCTTCAGAAATCCATGGGGCTTCCAGTTCGGGAACACGATGTTGAGTTCGGTTTTCAGCTTTCGTCCATCTGCGAACTCAATGCCCTCGGCGGTTAGCCGTTTGATGTTCTCGGTCTTGTTGATATAGCCAAAGCCCATCGCAGAGGCCGCTTCCAGTAGCTGGCCCACGACCTTTTCGCCCGCATCCTCGGCGATCAGTTTGCCGGGTGTGAAGATCGTGATGTTCTTTGCCGTGCCCTTGCCTTTCTCCTCCAGCCAATGGGCCAGCGCCAGCGACACCTCGACCGGGGGCCCCTCACAGGCGGCGGCGGCATCGGGCAGCCAGTCGGGCCGTCCCTTCTTGCCCTGTTGGAACCGGGCAGAGCCAATCGCGATCGGCCCGCCCTTGTAATCGTTCTCAAGAAATCGGATCAGGCGGTTGGCGTGAAACGCATCGGTGACTGTATGGCCGTGCTCGGCAAATCCCTCGATATCGTGCAGGGCAAGCTCGGCACCCAGGGCAATGACGAGGAAGTCGTACCCTGCGGCATATTCCGGCGCGCCGGGGCGTTCATTGGGGCGCAGAGTGACCGTTTTCGACTTGACGTCGATGCCCAGAATCTCGGCCTGAGCAAAGCGGATGTCGTCACGCGCCAGCGTATCGACCAGCGGCATGTGCATCGTCACCGCCGGATCGCGGCCCTCAAATATCTCCAGCGGAATGTTGGGGATGTAATCGAGATAGGCCTTCCGGTCGATCACCGTGATGTTGACGCGGTCACCTGCATGATCGCGGATTTTCTGCGCCGCTCCGAGCCCGGCAAAGTTGCCGCCAAGGATAAGGACGTGGGGTTTGCTGGTCATGGTCTTGGTCCTCCTTCTGTTTTGAAAATTGTGCTTGGGTGGTGCGGCGGCCCGATCGTCAGGCGACGGTGAATTGCCCCATCATGCCCGCGTCCTCATGCTCCAGGATGTGACAGTGGAACATGAACGGCGCAGCCTTGCCTGCCGATTGATCGACGCGCACCAGTATTTCGGCGCCGCCTGAATCGACGGCAATCACATCCTTTAACCCCTCGGTCGCAGGATCGACCTGGCGACCACCTCGCGACGCCACCTTGAACGAGCAGCCGTGAACGTGGAACGGATGCGTTATCATCTTGGCCGACACCCGCCAAAGTTCGGTTTCGCCACGGCGCAAACTCGCGTCGATGCGGCCCATGTCGTAGGATTTACCGTTGATGCCCATGATTGAACCGATGTTGCCTGTCAGTCGATCAAACATCGCCCCAACCATCGTGCCAGCGTGCATATCAAGCTGGAAATCACGGGTGCGGACGGGCGCGTCAAAGTCCATGGGTGGTGCGGGCAGGCTGGCCGGCAAGGGGGCGGCGCCGGGTTTGGTCGCAGGTTGCGGGGCCAGCGTCAAAATCTCAAGCGGGGTGCCGGTACCACCGCCACCCATCATGCCGCCACCACCCATCATGCCTTGCTTGATGTCGGTGCTGAGCAGACGCAACGGCGCGGTGTCGCCGCTCAGGTCCACGACGATCTCCGCGCGCTCGGCGGGCGCCAGTGGCAGATGCGTCAGGGCGACGGGCGCGGATAGCAACCCGCCGTCGCTGGCGACCTGATGAAACCGCCTGCCATCATCAAAGGCGAAATCATAGAACCTCGCGTTCGAACCGTTGACAATGCGCAGCCGGACCAACCCGTTCGGAACCGCCGCCACGGGCCGGACCGCGCCGTTTACGGTGATCGTGTCGCCATGAAAACCGCCCATCAAGGTCATGCCCGAGATGTCATAGACCAGCCGTCCGGCGCTGTCGAAGCTGCGGTCCTGCACGACAAGTGGTATGTCATCGTAGCCATAGGTCGCGGGCAGGCCGTCCGGCGCATCAGGGTCTTCCACCAACAGAACGCCCGCCAGTCCGTGGTAGACCTGTGGGCCGGTCTTGCCGTGAACATGGCTGTGATACCAGAGCGTCGCCGCCGGATGGTGCACATTAAAGTGCGCCGCCCAGGTCTTGCCGGGCGCGAAGGCAAGTTGCGGGCCGCCATCCATGTCGCCGGGCACCTGAGCGCCGTGCCAGTGTGCGCTGATCTCGTCATCGGTGCGGTTGGCGACGTCGATCCGCGCCGTCCTGCCCCGTCGGACCCGCAGCGTGGGGCCGAGATAGTCCAGTTCATATCCCAGCGTCGGCGTCTTGGCGCCGCTCAGGAATGTATGCAGCCCCTTGCGCGCGGTCAGCGTGATCGGCTGCGCGCCGTCGGCATCTACCAACGGCGGGATCGGCAACGGCGCCCCAGGCTCTGCGGCAATGGCCGACCGCGCCGCCAGAAAGGGTGCCGCCATCGCGGCACCACCAATGGCCATGAATTCCCTGCGTTTCACCCGCCGTATCCTCCGTTTTTCGATCCGCCGATCACCGTGATGTTGACGCGGTCACATGCAAGGTCGCGAATTTTCTGCGTTGATTCGAGCCCGGCAAAGTTGCCGCCAAGGATAAGGACGTGGGGTTTGCTGGTCATGGTCTTGGTCCTTATCCCTACGGTTTCAAAGCGCGTCGATGACGCGTTGCAGATTAGACCGGACCTCTTCGGCCAGCGGCGCCAGAGCGGGGTTTTCGACGCGTGCCATGGCAACTGCCGGATCGACGGCAGCAACCTCGACACCGCCGTCAACGGTCTGCACGATGACATTGCAGGGCAGCATCACGCCGATCTTGTCCTCTACCGTCAGCGCCTTGTGGGCGAGCGCGGGCTTGCAGGCCCCTAGGATGCGATAGGGGCGCATGTCCTCGCCGAGTTTCTTCTTCAGCGTTGCGGTCACGTCAATCTCGGTGAGAACGCCGAAGCCCTCCGCGCCAAGCGCGCTCTTGGTCCGTGCCACGGCGTCGTCGAAATCGGCGCCTTTCAGGGTTCGGGAAATATAGTATTGCTGGCTCATTTTATCCTCCATTGCTTCAGTTCATGTACCAGCCGTGGCTGACGACAAGCGACTGGCCGGTCAGTGCGTTGGTGGGGAAGGCGGCAAAGAGATGTGCGACCTCGGCCACGTCTTCGATCGTGGTGAATTCCTGATCTACGGTGTCGCCCAGCATGACGCGGTTGACGACCTCCTCCTCGGAAATGCCCAGATCGTGCGCCTGTTCGGGGATCTGCTTTTCCACCAGCGGCGTCTTGACGAAGCCGGGGCAGATCACGTTGGCGCGCACGCCGTGTGCGGCGCCTTCCTTGGAAATCACCCGTGCGAGGCCCAGAAGCCCATGCTTGGCCGTGACATAGGCCGATTTCAGCGGGCTGGCTTCCTTGGAATGCACCGAGCCCATGAAGATGACCGAACCCGACCCGGCCTTGTACATATGCGGCAGGCAGGCCTTGGTGGTCAGGAACGCGCCGTCAAGATGGATCGACAGCAGTTTTTTCCAGTCTCCGAAGGGGAAATCCTGCATGGGATGCACGATCTGGATGCCAGCGTTTGAGACGAGAACATCGATCTTGCCCCACGCCTTGACCACCGCTTCGACGCCCTTGTTGACTTGGTCCTCGTCGGTGACGTTCATCTCAATCGCCATCGCTTTGCCGGGGCCCTTGGCGCTCAGTGCGTCCGCTGCTTTTTGCGCGGCCTCCAGTTTCAGATCGGCGATAACGACATTGGCCCCGTCAGCGATGAAACGTTCTGCAATGCCGTGGCCGATACCGCTGGCGGCGCCGGTGATGATGCAGGTTTTGTCTTTGAGGTTCATTTTCTTTTTCCTTCATTCCGATGGTTTCGATTGCTGTTTGCGGTGTCGTCCGCGCTTGCGCCTCTTGGCGGCACGTCAGGCGAAGACCTTCAAGCGTGGGCCGATCGCCTTTTCGAATATGACCGCGACGACTTCCTCGGTCCCTTTGACGAGGCCGAGTATGTGATACTGATGTTGACGATAGAGACCCTGATAGGCGGCCCGTGCGAGCCGGCCGTTGATCAGGATGTCATCGCCAAAACTCTTTTTGAGATTCGCGATGCTGCCGCCAGCCCCGAGGGACAGCAACGTACCCTTGTTCTGGAATTTGAAGTGGGCAACGGGTTCGCCAGCAAGCCATCTGGGCAGGTTGGCGATCAGATGCTCGGCCTGCTCGCCGGCCGCCTGCGCGGTGGTCGGTGCCGGATCGTCCTTCAAGGCGCAGCAATCGCCAAGAGCAAAGATGGCGTTGGACGTCGTCGTCTGCAATGTCGACGTGACAAGCCATTGGCCCCTTTTGTTGGTTTCAAGCGAGCCGATCTGCTCTGAAACAGGTGGCCCGACTGTGCCAGTGGTCCAAACGGTTAGATCCGACGGATAGAGCGTGCCATCTTTGGTCTGCACGTCGTCCGCAGTGAGTCTGCTCACCTGCTTGCCGGTCTCGATCCGGATGCCGATGTTTTCGAGGCGTCCACGGACGTCTCGCCGCACATCGTCCTGAACCCCGGACAAAATCTGTTCGGCCGCTTCAATGATTGTCACCCTTATTTCGGGCAAAGCCGAACGGGGGGCCAGCGCGGCGCACAGGTGATCCTGTTTCAGATGTGCCGCCAGTTCGACGCCGGTGGCGCCCGAGCCGACGATGACGATTTCGAACGGACGCCCTGCGCCCGAAAGGCTGCACGCCAGCAAGCCTTGGGAAAACCGCTTGAAAAGACGTTCCGCATCATTGCCATCGACAAGCCGGAAGGCATGTTCCAGAACGCCCTCTGTCCCGAAGTCCGGCACGGAGCCGCCGATGGCAAGAACGAGACATTTGTACGCAACCCGTCGTTGGCGCACGACAACCACGCCGCCCTCGTTCTCGATCGCGGCCAAAGTCACTGCCCCGTCATCCGGCGACACGGAATGAAGCTCGCCCTGTTGATAGGCAAATCCCCATTTTTCCGCGAGGCCTGCATAGGAAAGTGCGTCGACCTCGCCGAAGCCAAGGCCCGCGGCCATTTCGTGCAGCCGCGGTTTCCAGACATGGCTGGTGTTGTGGTCTATCAGAAGAATATCCTTGCAACCGTCCTTTGCCAGACCTGCTGCCAGTTCCAGCCCCCCCGCGCCGCCGCCGACGATGACGACAGAGAACGAAGGGGGTGGAGCGCCGCCCGACTGATATCCGCTTTCAGTCGAGGTAGTCATGGACCACTTCCCCCAGCCCGAGCGTCAGATCGGTCAACAGATGAACGGCCGAGACGATTTCGAGCACCGGCAGATCGGCGACAGGCGCAAGCGCGTGGGAGCCAAGCTCCAGTCGCGCTGGGCCTTCCCAAGCACCTTTCAGAGTGATGTCGGTGGTGTAGTAACGCACCAGTTCGCAGATGCGCGGGCTGCAATCGACATCGGGAATGATCTTCAGAAGGAAGTTCGGAGCCTTGAGCGAGGCCAGTACCTTGTCGTGGTCGAGCGCGCGGTGCTTGTAACCCATGGTTCCCGTCGCCACCCGGACACCATTGACATCGAGCGTACCGATCAGCGTGTCCTTGTCGACGCACAGGGATGGCTCGGCCAGCTTCTTGGGAAAGCCCCAGATTTCGCGGCCCCCCGCAATCGGGGCCTCGTCGTTGAGATACATGGAATGCGAATAGCCGCCTGCGACGCCGTTCAGCGTAACCGGAATGATCTGGCCGCTTTCGGTATAATCCCCGAACCCGGTCGAATCCGGCATGCGGATGAATTCGTATTTCACCAGCGGTTCGGGGATCTCCAGCGGCTCCGGTACGACGGCACGCAAGGCGTCCATGTCGGTGCGGTAGGTGATCGTGAGGAATTCGCGGTTGATGAACCGGTAGGGGCCCTTGGGGTAGGAGGGGCTTGTCAGCGGCATGGCGAAAGCATGCATGGCGACATCATTCATTTTCATTTCATTCTCCTTCATGTGCTTTTGGAGCCGAGATCGAAGATCTGCAGGCCGTCCTTGCCGATTTCGCGGCTCTTCCATTTTTTGTGTGATAGTGTGTGCTTCACGTCGGCGATCCCTGCCGTCCAATGTTCGGTCATCGACAGCCGCGAGAATTCATAGTCCTTGGAATTGCCCTCGAATCCCTCTTTACGGTGAATGAGATGGACGAGCGCGACCGGGCAATCCGGGCCGACGTCGCGCAACTGTGCGAGGTCCGGATCGGATTGCATGTCCTTTGGCAGCTTTGCCGCCAGCCGCTCTGCCGCAGCACGCAGGTCGTGTAGGTGGCGGTAGCGGTCCGTGGTCAGGCGGGTGCGGCTGGAAAAGCGGATGTCCTTCTCGCGTTGCTGGACATCGTGAATGTCGCCCGGCACTTCGCCGCGCGCGCTGAACAGGTCGATCTGGAAGATACACAGCGCGTCGGTGCCGGCAGCGTCCATCACATATTGCAGCGGCGTGTTGGAAACGAGGCCGCCATCCCAGTAGAAATGCCCATCGATCTCGACCGGCGGAAAACCGGGCGGCAGCGCACCGCTGGCCATGATGTGCCGCGCATCAAGACGCATCTCGGCGCTGTCGAAATAGGCGAAGTTGCCGGTCTCGATATCGGTTGCACCGACGCTGAGGCGCGGCCCCTTTTCGTTCAGATAGTCAAAATCGACCAGTCTGCCCAAAGTCTCTTCAAGCGGTGCTGTGTCGTAGAAGCTGAGGGCCGGATGGACCTTGAGCGGCCAGAGTGCCATCGGAAGGCGCGGCCGGAAAAAGCCGGGCGCGCCGGCCAGAGCCACTTCGGCGGCGGCCATTTCCGAATACATGCTGCGGGGCTTCGCGCCCCACATCCAGGGGGCAAAGGTCAGATCGGAGGTGATCTCCTCCCAAAAGCTGCGCAGCCGCTCAATGCGCGTCTCGGCTGGATTGCCGCAAATGATCGCCGCGTTGATGGCGCCGATAGAAATTCCTGCGACCCAGTCGATATCGTACTTGCTTTGCGCCAGTGTTTCATAGGCCCCGGCCTGATAGGCCCCGAGGGCGCCGCCGCCTTGCAACACCAGGACATTCCGCTCCGCTTTCGGCATCTGATTCCATCCTCCTCGATGCTTCGTCGAAACAGGAGATAAGATGCGGACCAAGCGTGATGTTTACCCGAACCTTACAATTACGACAGGTTCGCCGACGCCGCCGATCAGGCGGCACCAGAATGGGCGGGATAGAGCGGCGGCAATGACGAACGAGTGCCTATGCTTGCACGCCTGCTCAGGCTTCTGTCGGCGGCGCGAAGGTCCCGCAGAAAGGCGGCGGCGTCCCATTGCTGTCTTGAGCCTTCCGAGTAGGCATGGCTTTCCAGTGCGCTCAGGCGGGTGTGAAAGTCGGGAAAATCTGAAAGGATCGCTTCGCCAGTTCTGCCTGTTTCGCGGCCGGCGGCGCGGAGCCAGCCAAGCGCCGCCCCATAGGCCGTCTTTGCATCGGAGGCGGCGCAGGCGGATTCGACCCGTCGCAGTTCCGCCGTTCGTTCAGATGCGTCCGTCAGCCTTGCAGGCGGTTTCTTCGAGGTCATGCGCCCGCGCCACAGGTAGAGCCCTCCCCACGCCAGCAGGGCGGCAAGTGCCGCGATTGCAGCTAGTGTCCAGCCGTGCGCGGACGCGGATTGCGCGTTGACCTGAGCCGTCGCAACCGTCGGCGTTGGGTTGGGGAGTGTGACGGGGGCCGAAATGATCGGGCCTTCAACGCTGATCGTCTGGGCCGGGAGGATCGCGGTGCGCGCCTCTTCGGCAGCCGTGTCGAACCAGTTCAGGCGAACTTCCGGCAAGATGAGCGTGCCGCCCGTGGTGGGAATCACCGAGAAGGTGAAATCGCGCACCGCCGCGGTGCCCTTTGGCGTATCGATCGACGCCGATTTCGATCCTTCCGAATAGACACTGGCACCCGCGACCTCGGGCAGGGCGATATCGGGCAGTTGCACTTCGGTGGCGCCTAGCGCCTCGATACGCACATGGCGGGTGACCGCCTCGCCGACGCGGAATTCGGGCTGGGCCGGCTGCCACTCTGCCGTCAGGCTGACGGCCTTTGCGGGCAAGAACCAATCGGCCGAGGCGGTGGGCCGGGCCTTGATCTCAAGCGCCAGGGGCGTGGTGCGCAGCGTGACGGGCCGGCCGGGGTTCAGCATCGCGCTCAGCGGCGACCCCATGCCGCCAAAGGGCGAGCGGTTGAAGAAATCTG
Organism: Roseovarius sp.; assembly: GCA_048267045.1. GTDB lineage: Bacteria > Pseudomonadota > Alphaproteobacteria > Rhodobacterales > Rhodobacteraceae > Roseovarius. The sequence goes on from JBLWYG010000023.1 coordinate 19,469, forward strand.
CGAAGGGATCATTTGTGCGGGCGTCACGATCGGCGACAGTGCCACGCAGCGTGAAGGGCGCAACGCTCAGCGTGCCGCTTTTCTGCGGGCGCAGCAGATAGTCCCGCTCGATCACCGTCACCGGCTTGCCGTCTTGCGTCATCCGGCTTGTCCGGTCCTCGCCGCGCCGCTCCAGAACATAGTCGGGGCTGGACGGTTCGGTGATCGCGCCGTCGCGCAGCCCGTCACCGATGGCGATGCGCAGCGTCAGCGGAATTTCCTGTTGCTCGTAATACGTGCCCGGCTCGACCTTCAGCGTCATGGCGGCACCTTGCGCCCGTTCGGCGGGCGGCAGGGTGGCGGGGTCGCCAACATCGACGCTCAGCGCCGCGCTGCTGGCCTGTCCGGCGCTGAGCGCGGGGATCGTTAGTTGTCCGGTGGTGCGGGGTGCAAGCGTGACGATCCATTCGACATTTTCCGAGCGGCTGCCGTTGACGATCCGCGTCTGCGACGATTTCGATGTGCCCAGAATGTCGAAATCGGCAGTGAGCGCCGAGATGTCGGGCGCGGTGGTCAGGTCCGCCGGGTCGGCGCTGAGCGTCAGTTGGAAGCTGTCGCCAAGCGTCAACTGGTCGGCGCTGATCCGGACGTTTAGCCCATCGGCAAGCCCCGCGCCTGCGGTGGTGACAAGGGCGGTCAGGGCAAGGCCGGCAAGACGATGTCTGATCATGGTTTCACTCCTTTACTGACCGCTTGCGCGGAACTGGGCATAATGCTGCCGGATGCGGGCGCGTAGCAGGCCGGTCGGATCGTCGGGAACCGCGCGCAACTGCTGCTCCGCCGCCTGATCAAGCAATGGGCCGCGTGCCTGCGTCCTTGCTTCCTGCGCGGCGGGCTCATTTGCGGGCGTGTCGGAGAGAAGATCGTCGAGCAGCTCCGTTAGCGGGTTGTCGCCGCTTTGGTCGGCATCAACCTGCCGGTCGGTTAGGTCCTGTCCCGCTGGGCTGGCGGGTTCGCTCTGATCCGATCCGCGCGCGTCGGCCTCGCCCGATTGCGCGTCCGGGGCGCCTTCTGGCGAGGATGCATCATCGGAACCGGCAGCCTGCGGAGTCTGCCCGACCTGATTTTTCTTTTGCTCGCCGGGTTCCGCCTGAGACTGGTCGGGCTTTGTGCTCTGCTGTTTGCCCTGTTGTTCGCCGGTTTGCTGGCTGCCTTGGTCTTGTTGTTGTTTGCCGTGTTGATCCTGCTGGGTATCTTGCGGCTGATTGCCGTCTTTGCCGTCTTTGCCGTCTTTGCCGTCTTTGCCGTCTTTGCCGTCTTTGCCGTCTTTGCCGTCTTCCGGCTGACCCGGCTGGCCGGATTGCTGCTGATCCTGCAGATTGTCGGCGCCGCCACTCTGCGATTGGGGCTGCTGGTCCTGCTGCTGTTCTTGCTGCTGCTGTTCCAGCAACTTCGCCACCAGATCGCGATTGAACTGCGCATCCGTATCCTTCGGGTCTGCAGCGAGCGTCTTGTCATAGGCGGCAAGCGCGTCTTCCAGCCGTCCCGCCTTGGCCAGCGCATTGCCATGGTTGTAGGCGTCCGGGCCGGCCTCGGCAGTGTCGGGCAGGGATGCATAGAGCCCTGCGGCGGCCTCATAGTCTCCCGCACGGTACAGCGCTGCGGCTTTGTGGTCGGGGCTGGTGAAATCCTTGGCGGCGGCGGCATAATCGCCCGCGTCGAACGCCGCCTGACCCTGTTGATCCGGCGTTTTCAACAGATCTCCGAGTGTCGCTGCCGAGACCCCCTCTGGGGTCATTCCAAGGCCAAGGAGCGCAAGCGGCAGTGCCAAGAGAAGTCCGCGCCGGAAGGCGAAAGGCGCGATCAGGACCGGGATCAGTAATAACCAATAGCCCACGTCGTTCCAGCTGTCCGAGACCATGTCCGTCTGCGCGCCGGGGGCGGAGAGGCCGCCGGGCGCGTCGGGCAGCACCGTGGCGATATCGCGTCCGTCCGCCGTCACCGTCGAGAACGCGCCGCCGCCGGCCTGCGCCAGCCGGATCAGCCCGGCCACGTCCAGCTTTGCCGTGATCGCGGCGCCGTCCTGCCCGGTGATCGCGCGGCCTTGGGCGGTTTGCAGATCGGCGCCCGCCTCGGTGCCGATGCCCAGGACGCTGACGTCATAGCCGGCCTTGCGCGCGGCCTCGGCAGCCTTGACGCTTGTGTCCGGGTCAAGGCCCATGTCATCGGCCATCACCACGATGCGCCCGGATGCAGCGCCCGCCTGCGCCAGCAGATTCTGCGCCTCGGCAATGGCCAAGTCCAGCCGGTTGCCCAGCACAGGCATCAGATCGGTGGACAGTTCGGGCAGCATCTCGCGGATCACGGCGGTGTCCGAGGTCAGCGGTGCGGCGACAAAGGGACGGTCGGCATAGATCACCAACGCCACCTCATCGCCCTTTTCGCGGTTCAGGATGTCGCGCAGCTTGTGGCCGGCGCGGGCAAGGCGGCTGGGCACCAGATCGGTGCCGTTCATCGACTGCGCAAGGCTCAGCACGACGACCGTCGGCTCGGTGCCGCCATAGACCGGCACTGGCAGCCGCTGCCATGTCGGCCCGGCCATCGCCACTACCGCCGCGAGCAGGCCTGCACCAAGCGCCGCGAGCCACCAGCGGGTGCCGTGCCCGGCCTCGCCCTGCACGGCCAGATGCCGCAGCAGGTGGCTATCGACCAGCCCTGCCCAGTCGCCCGATCCGGCGCGGGTCAGGCGGCGGGCGGCAAGGGTCAGGACCAGCGCAGCGGGGAACAGCGCCAACAGCCATTCGGGGCGGAGAAAATGGAAGGTGGATGGAATCATGGTTTCACCTCGTCGGCCCGATCGCGACGGATCAGGGAAGAAATTGGCGCTTGGGCGAGTGCGAATAGCCCGATGAGCGCAAGCGCGGCGCCGAGCGGCCAGAAGTAAAGCGCCACAGTGGGGCGCATGTAGAGCGGCGCGTCGGTAACGGGTTCGAGCTTGTCGATCTCGCGGTAGATGTCGGCAAGGCCGCTGACGTCCGTGGCCCTGAAATAGAGCCCGCCGGTGGTCTCGGCGATCTGTCCCAGCGTCGCCTCGTCCAGATCCTGCGACGGGTCCACGACCTGCCGACCGAAGGCGGTATCGACCACCATCCGATCCGCGCCGACACCGATGGTGTAGATGCGCACGCCCAGCTTTTTCGCCAGATCGGCGGCGACCAACGGCTGCATCACCCCGGCATTGCTGGCGCCGTCGGTGAGCAGCACCAGAACCCGGTCGCCCGTCGGTCGGTCCTTCAGTCGCTTGACCGAGATGGCGATGGCATCGCCGATGGCGGTTTCCGTGCCGGTCAACCCGACCTGAGCTTGATCGAGAAGCGCGCGCACCACGCCGCGATCAAAGGTCAGCGGCGCCTGAAGATAGGCGCGGTCGGAAAACAGCACCAGCCCGATCCGGTCGCCCTTGCGGCCCTCGATAAAGGCGTCCGCCGCCTGCCTGACCACACCAAGCCGCGTCGTCGCCCGGCCGTTCACTGCGAAATCCTCGCGCCCCATGCTGCCCGACAGGTCGATTGCCATCATGATGTCGCGTCCCTCGGCGGGCAGCGGAACCTCGGGGCCGATCATGGCGGGTCGCGCGAGGGCCGCCACCAGCAGCAGCCAGACCAGCGCCGCTACGGCCATCCGCAGCCAGTTGCGCCAGCCTGCGCGCGCCGCATTGCCTGCCGTGCCGCGCAACGTGGCAAAGAAAGGCACCCGCAGCGCCCCCGCGGCGGAGTCGGGCGCGGGTTTCATGGCGAACCGTACCAGCAGGGGCAGCGGCAGCAGAAGAAAGGCCAAGGGCCAGAGGAAGGTGATCATTTGTGCCTCCTGATCCAGGTCTCGGCCTCGGTCATCGCGTTTTCCAGGGCGGCGCGGTCGCGCGATGGCGCATAGGGCGCGTTGGCGACGAAGACCGCCGTGGTTTCGGAAAACCCGCCCTTGCCTCTGACCAATTCCGCCGCCCAGTCGGGCCCGGAAAGCCTGCCAAGGCGCCGCGAGTCGGAACCGGTCAGGAAGACACGCCGCACCAGAACCGCCAGATCGGAGGCCACCTGCGGCGCTGCCGCATCATCGCCCATGCGTTTTTTCAGTGCCGAAAGTTCGCGCAGCGCGGCAAAGCGCACCGTCCTGCGGCGGCGGTACTCCAGCGCCAGCGCCGCCAGGACCATCAGCACGACAAGCGCGATCAACATCCACCAGCCCGGCGCCAGCGGCCACCAGCCCACGGGTTCGGGTAGGCGGATGTCATGCAGCTTGGCCAGTTCGGCCTGCATCTCAGGCGAAAGCGGGGTCATGCGGCCCTCCGTTGTCGGTTTGTCCGGTGCCGGGCCATCCGGCGCGGATGCAGAAGGGTTTTCGGATCCTCCGACGTGGAGATGCTGTGCCAGACCATCCCGGTCTTGAGCGCCAGCCGTTGCAAGGCAGCCTGCCTGCCCTCGAAGGCGCGGGCGTGGCGGTCCAGTTCGGCGCGGCTCATCGCGCTGACCGCCAGTACGGAGGCACCATCGCTCAGCTTGCCACCGTGCGGCGGCAGGCGCGCATCAAGCGGATCGTGCACGCATATCATCGTGACATGCGCGCGATGGGCAAGGCGGCGCAGTTCGCGTTCGGTCTGCGGCCCGTGATCGGCGAAATCGCTGATGATGAACGCCAGCGTGCCGGGGCGGCAGACATGGCGCAACTTGCGCAAGGCTGTGTGAAGCGGCACCTCGGCGCCTGCGGGCTGGTCCATACGGGTCGCCTCGCTGGCCGCGTGCAGGAAGGCCAGCATCGCCGTCCTCGTCCGGGCGGCGGGAAATTCCAGCAGCCCGGCCCGCGTCAGGATGAAACCGCCGATCCGGTCGCCGCCATCCAGCCCGACCCACGCCAGCATCGCCGCGATCTCGGCCGCCAGATGCGCCTTGAACCGCACCTTTGTGCCGAACTGCATCATCGCACGCAGATCCAGCAGCAGATAGACCGGGCGCTCGCGTTCCTCGTGAAAAAGCTTGGTATGCACCTCGTTGCTGCGCGCGGTCAGGCGCCAGTCGATGGAGCGGATGTCATCGCCGGGCTGATAGGCGCGGGATTCGGCATATTCCATGCCGCGGCCGTAATAGACCGACGCGTTGGCGCCCCACATGTGCGTGCTGACCCGGCCGCCCGGCGCAAAGCCGCTCATCGCCCGGCCCGGACGCGCGCGGATCAGCGCGGCGGGGCTTATCTCGATGCCTTGGACATATTCAGTGGAACTGGACATGGCGGCCCCCTCAGCTGACCGGCACGGCGGTGAGAAGATCGTCGATCAACCCGTCCTTGGTGACCCCGTCCGCCTCGGCCTCGAAGGTTAGGATCAGGCGGTGGCGCAGCACGTCATGGATCACCGCCTGCACATCGTGCGGCGTCGCAAAATCGGCGCCGCGCATCCATGCGTGAACCCTTGCGCAGCGGTCCAGCGCGATGGTGCCGCGCGGGCTGGCGCCGAAAGCGATCCTGCCCGCCAGCGCGGCGCCGAACCCCGCCGGGCTGCGGGTGGCAAAGATCAGCTGCACCATGTAATCTTCGAGCGCGTCCGAGACATGGACGCTCAGCGCTTCGCGCCGGGCCTCATGAATCATGTCCTCGGTCACCAATGCTGCCTCGGCTTTTGCATCGCCCAAGGCTTCGCCGCGCACGATCCTGAGGATCGCGCGTTCGGATGCCGGGTCGGGATAGCCGATGCGCAGATGCATCAGGAACCGGTCAAGCTGTGCCTCGGGCAGGGGATAGGTGCCCTCCTGCTCGATCGGGTTCTGGGTGGCCATGACCATGAAAAGCCGGGGCAGCGGATAGGTCGTGCCGCCGACGGTGATCTGGCGTTCGGCCATTGCCTCCAGAAGAGCGGATTGCACTTTGGCGGGCGCCCGGTTGATCTCGTCCGCGAGGATCAGGCTGTGAAACAGCGGGCCGCGCTGGAAGGTGAATGTGCCATGTTCGGGGCGGTAAACTTCGGTGCCGGTCAGGTCGCCCGGCAATAGATCGGGGGTGAACTGGATGCGTTTTTCGTCACAGTCGATTACCTGCGACAACGTCACAATGGCTTTTGTCTTGGCCAGTCCGGGCGCGCCCTCGACAAGGACATGCCCGTCAGCAAAGAGCGCCAGCAAGAGACGGTCGACAAATGCGGCCTGGCCGACGATGGCGGCATTAAGGTGAGTGCGCAGAAGCTCCACCACCCGATTGTCGGTTTTATGTGTTTGGGTCTGAATATTCATGACATCCTCGGTGAAACTTGGGAGCGCGTGAGCGGCGACACCTCTGCGCGGGAGCAGGCTTGGGGGGAGGGCTTGAGACACGCTTGATGTGCGATTTAGCCCAGCCTCCCCACGCAGAGGGCGATGTGTGCGGCCCTTCCTTTCCGAACAGGGCCGCGACATTTCGGGCGGCTTACTGGCCGTCGCCCTGCAGCGGGATCGCGTTGATGTTGTAGGTCCGCACCAGAACCGAATCCTCAATCTCCTTCAGCGCGAGGTTGGCCGCGAAATAATCCGTTTTTTCGATCATGTCGGCTGCCGCCTTCAGGTGCTCCATGCTGATTTCCTCGGGCAGCAGCGCGGCCGTTATGTTCACGTCGATCGACGCGACCCGCAGCACGTCGACGGCCGCGTCCTTGTCGCCCGCCTTCATCAGCCCGCTCGCTTTTTCAAGCGCAGCTTCGTTCTCCTTGCTCGCCTTGAAGGATTCGCTCAGCGACATGGAGATGTCGAAAGGCAGGTATTCCGGCTTGGCGTCGGCCTTCTCGTTATCGGCGACGCGCAGCGCCTTGAGGTCACTCTCGCCTTCAGCCAGCGCCTTCGTTGCATCCGAGACGTGGGTTTTCGCCACGTCGATCTTGTTGTCGAGAAGGGCGAGTCGGGCCTGACGGGCATTCGTAAGCGTTGCGAGCGCCTCGTCGGCGGTTTTGAGCATCCCCTGCTGGGTCTGATAGGGGGCGGTCGCCGTCGCGTCTGCCGCCGCAGCGGTTTCGACGGAATCGGCGGCGTATGCGGCAGGCCCACTAACCATGGTAGTCGCCATGAGGGTTGCCATCGTCGCGGCGAGAAGTTTGTTTTTGGTTTGCATCGGAGTATTCCTTTCCAGAAAGCGTTTGATGACAGCAATCTAGGCTCCGCTCTTTTCCGGCGCTTGTTCCAGAGTTTAATTCTTTGACAAGATCGGGCGCCCGGGGCTTGTCGTCGACAGCGGGCCGTCTGCGACTGGCGGGAATAGGAGGCTTACGCGCAGTCCCGGCCTGCCATCGGCCAGCTCGATCACGACGCCGTGCCGCACGGCAATTGCCTGTACCAATGCAAGGCCAAGACCGCTGCCACTACCGCTGCGGCTGCTGTCAAGCCTGTAGAAGGGATCGAATACCCGACTGCGCTCCTTTTCGGGGATTCCTGGCCCGCGATCGGCGATTTCGAGCAAAGCAGCGTCGTTTCGGTTTTTCAAAACGATTTTGATCTCGTTCCCCGCTGGACCGTGATTGATCGCATTCTGGATCAGGTTTGCGACCATCTGCCGTATCATTCGCGCATCGCCCATAACCGGAATGACGGGCGTCGTCGGCGCGACGAGCGTGAGGCTTTGTTCACGCTCCTCGGCAATCGGCTCGAAGGTTTCGACAAGTTCCGTGAGCAGTGGCGACAGCTCAAACTTCTGGAGATGCCGGCCTCTGGTGTCGGTCTCGATCCGAGATATCCTCAACACCGTATCGAAAATGCCGTTCAGGCGGCCGAGTTCGGTTTCGACATTTTCAATCGCTGCTTCGGCGTCCTTTCCCTGCCGGATCAAATCGCGCGCGGATTGGAGTGACAGTTGCGCACGCGACAGCGGTGTCTTGAGGTCGTGGGCCACGGCCGTAGCCGTGGATTTTGTGGTGATCATCAGGCTGGACAAGCGGTCGAGATGCGCATTGACGCGCCGCGAAATGCGGTCGATCTGATCGTTTCCTCGCGAAACCGGAACGCGCGTATCCGTATCGCCCTCGGACACAAGACCCAGGGTCGCATCGAGGGCGTTGAGTTTCCTCAGGCTTCGGTGGCTCGCCACATATCCGATGAGAAGGATCACCGTTCCTGCCACCAGGCCAGCAGCCGCAAGCGCCACGACGAGGCGGCGTTCGGTCGCGGCGACCAGCGAAAGATCGTGGCCAATGACAAGCACGATGTCATCGAAAAACGCCATGTGCACGTAATAGGGACGCGGCTGTGCCTCTGGTCCCGCGATCGCGAGTTCGGTTCTTTGAAACCGCGCAAGGTCAGGGGCTTGTGCGATGTTTCCGGCAAGCTTCAGGCCATCCGATCCGAAGGCGCCGATCGCCCGGTGCGACAACGCCACGGGGTTGTTTATCTCGGCAATTGTCCGGATCAGTGCCGCTTCGCCGCCCTTGTCGTAGATCTCGCGCAGCATGACCTGCTCGGTCAGTATCTGGCGCTGAATCTCGTGCTCCAGAGTTTGCTGAACGAATGCGAAGGCTGCAAGCGCGGCGATGAACAAGGTCGCGGCAACCGAAGCGGCGGCAAATGCCGACGTTCGGAAGGCCGAGCCCGACAGAACGCTAGCGCGGTCCATGCATGATATATCCGCAATTCCGCACGGTGTGGATCAGGGCCACGTCGAACGGCTTGTCGATCTTGGCGCGCAGGCGGCTGATATGGGTCTCGACGACGGTCGTGCCCGGTTCAAAGTTGAAATCCCAGACTTGTTCCAGAAGCATCGTCCGTGTGACGACGCGGCCTGCGTTGCGCATCAGAACTTCGAGCAGAGCGAATTCCTTCGATTGCAACTCGATCGTCACGCCCTGACGCTTGGCAGAGCGGCCAAGAAGATCAAGGTGAAGGTCGTGCACTTCAAGCGACGTTGCTTCGGGTGCACCTGCGCGGCGCCGTATCAAGGATGCGATCCGGGCCAGAAGCTCTGAAATGTGGAACGGTTTGCCGAGATAATCGTCGCCGCCTGCCTCCAGTCCCGCAACGCGGTCTTCGACATCACCCAGCGCGGTCAGGAAAATTACAGGCAGATCGTTGCGCGACGCGCGAAGTGCCTTGACCAGGGACATTCCATCCATGCCCGGCATCATCCGGTCGAGGATCGCGAGGTCGCACGAATTGTAGAGGCAATAGCTCAGCGCATCGCGGCCGTCGGCAACGCGATCCACGTTGTGACCCGCTTCTCGAAGGCCGCGGATCGTGAATTCCGCGACCTGATCGTCATCTTCGGCGAGGAGTATCTTCACCGTTCCGGTCCACAGGGTTCAGTTGCCATAGAGCCAGCCCTGCCTTTTGTATTCGGGCGGGGGCGGACCCTCGAAAACGATCTGGTAGACCTTCTGCTCGAAGTTCTGAACCTGCTGCTCGTTTTGCTGGTCCTCGTCGCCGCCCGGTATGGCCTGGGTTAGCCAACTGCAATAGGCGGCGATCAGCATATCGGCGACCTCCGCATCGCTCGCGTCGGGGTACTGTTCGCGCAGTCCATCTGTGAGTGAGGAAAGTGCCTTGTCGACACCCTCCTCGTCGTGACCCGCCGTGCCGATCTTGTCAGCGAGGGTCTGAAGCGTGGCCGTTCCGGCACCGGCTTCACCGAAGACCGCTGGCGCGTCAGGGCAGTCGGTTGGCGCGGCGAGGCCGAGCGACGGTGCGCCGAAAACGAAGGAGGCGAGCAGGTATGTGAATGTGTTCTTCATGGTGCTTTCCTTTTCTATGGCGATCAGAGGGTCAGTCGGCCCGCGCTATTTCCCGGAGGTCGGGCGCGCCGATGTCCAACACAAGCTCGATCGCGATACCGTCGATCCGCACGGTCGCGCGGTTGGAGGGAAAAAATACAGGCGTGGCGTCGATGCCGAGGAAACCGCCCACATCGACGATATAGCCGCGAACCATCATACCCTCGTCGTGGATCACGTCGAGAACATTGCCGACATCGACATCGCCCTGCGCGACGGCCCGATGTCCGATCAGGGCCGCAGCGCTCTGGTCCGCGTCGAACTGGTCGGATTGTACCTGCGCAACGTTGTCGTAGTTGAAGTCCTGCGCGAACGCGCTCAGCGGAAATGTGATTGCGACACAGATGGCCGCAAAAGTCTGCGCGTGCTGTTTCATTTGTCCAAGGCTCCAATCTGCCGGAATTCCGGTTATCGGCAGGATCGCCGTAACCCTTATCATCCCCTAATGGCCTGCTTTCATGTCACGGAATTGGCGGAAATCTTACTTCGGTGCAAAGTTGAGCAACCTCAAGCCACTTGCAGCAGCGGGCAGTGAGGGTTGCACTTCACCACTAGCGCAATCGTGTAAGCGCGCTGACCGGAAGGCGGAAAAGGCCAGCTGGCCCATCGCCGTCTAACGAATTTTCGACGCACTGAACGGTTGCTCGCGGCAACGAGACCGAGGCCGAGATTGCCTCACTCGGTCGTGCGCTTTGCTCCGGGCGGTACTGGCGGCGCTGGGCGATGCCGCGTCCGACCTGGAAGAACCGGCGACGCCGTGCAACTACCGCCTTCACCAGTTGACGGGTGATCGGAAAGGGACCCGGTCAATGACCGTGACAAGGAACTGGCGGTTGATTTTTCGGGTGAATGAAGAGGGTGCTCTCACCGATATGGTACTGGAGGATTATCATGGCTCTTGAAATGCATCCGTCCCTGACGGTTCATGTCGGCGACTGGCTCAAGACGGAGATTGTCGAGCCCGCGTCGATAAGCGTAAAGGATCTGGCCGATCATTTCGGCGTGTCCTGGCAGGCGGTGAGCAGTTTGCTCAATGGCAATGCGGGCCTGTCTGCCGAAATGGCGATCCGGTTCGAGAAGGCCTTCGATGTCAAGGCCGATACGCTTTTGCGCATGCAGACGAGTTACGAACTCGCTCAGGCCCGGCAGCGTGAGGATGACATCAAGGTGCAGAAGCTGCAGGCGGTGGCGTGACCGGGCACGGGAGGGGTCAAAGCCCGGCAGCCTTGGTCAGGTTGATCCGGAACCGATCCCGGCGGCGCTGATAGCGTCGGGTCATCTCGGCCGAAGCGTGGCCCAACTGCTTCTGCACGTAGGGTCCGTCGACCTCGGCAGAACTGGCGTGACCCGCGCGCAAACCATGGCCGGAAAAAGGGCGAGTCGGTCCCTTTCCGGAAGCTCCGAGCGGATGTCGGCGGCCAGCACGGTCTGCTTGATCAGGCGCGCGACGTGTTTGTCGCTCAGACGTCCATCAAACGCTTTTTGCCGTCCGGTGAGGTGCGCGTGAAGATTGGTCCAAAATCGATCTTCGAAAAGCGCAGCCACGGCCCGTTGTTTCAGATATCTCGCAGCTTGACATCAAAGATTAGAATGGTTCTAAGTTATGACAATTCCAGTTTCGGGTGCCAAAATGCGATTTCTCACTCAACGCAAACAGTTCCGGGATCTCAGCGAACAGGAAATCCTTGCGCTGGCCATCTCCTCGGAAGAGGACGACGCGCGGATCTATCGCGGCTATGCGGAAACACTGCGCAGCGAATATCCTGCCAGTGCCGGAATTTTCGACGGCATGGCCCAGGAAGAAGACGCCCACCGCGCTCGCCTGATCGAACTGCACGAGCGGCGTTTCGGCCCCACGATCCCGCTCATCCGGCGCGAACATGTCGCCGGATACTACAACCGTCGCCCTGTCTGGCTGATTCAAAACCTAGGGCTCGAGCGCATCCGCGAAGAGGCTGCTGCCATGGAACATGATGCCGAACAGTTCTATCTCATGGCCGCCAAACATAGCACGGATACGGCGACGCGCCGCCTGCTGGGCGATCTGGCCGCGGCCGAGGCCGGGCACCAGACGCTCGCAGGTGAATTGGCCGACGCGCATCTCGACGCCGAAACCCGCTCGGAGGAAGGGGCCGCCGCCCATCGCCAATTCATCCTGACATGGGTGCAACCGGGGCTGGCCGGGCTGATGGACGGGTCCGTTTCGACCCTGGCGCCCATATTTGCGACAGCGTTTGCCACCCATGACACCTGGACGACCTTTCTGGTCGGTGTCGCTGCTTCCGTCGGAGCCGGCATCTCGATGGGCTTTACCGAAGCCGCGTCAGATGATGGGAAGCTGTCGGGTCGCGGATCGCCGGTGAAACGCGGGACGGCTTCGGGGATCATGACTACAGTTGGGGGCCTGGGCCATGCGCTGCCCTATCTGATCGCCGACTTTTGGACTGCGACGGCACTGGCGTTCGCCGTCGTGTTCATCGAACTTTGGGCCATCGCCTGGATTCAGAACCGGTACATGGAGACCCCGTTCTTTCGCGCCGTGTTCCAGGTCGTGCTGGGCGGCGCGCTGGTGCTCGCCGCAGGTATCCTGATCGGCAGTGGCATATAACGGTTGCTGACTGAAGACCCGGAGATCGGGTTGGGACCTTCGGCGGTCTCTGAAGTTCCATTGCTGGGCGCCCCGTGTTTTTCGGACCGGGCGCGTCTCGCGTTACCGTCGTGCCGGCATCAGAACGGCGGTCAAAGGTTCGAGCACGAAAGCCCCGGCTTGAGCGAGCCTGGCGCCCCCTTTATCGCGCAACCGCGGAAAGACCGTGGCCAGCCCGACAAAGCGGCTGTGTTTCGTCGCGTCCGGCGACGAAACATCCGATATGTCGATGACTTGAATTCCGTTGGCGGCCGCCAGTGCCTGGACCTGCGGATCCCGCACCTCCCGGGCGCCGAGCCTGATGCGCGATCCTGCAAGCCGGGCAGAGACGTCGAGCGCGCGATCATCTGGTGCAACAAGCAGCGTCATCGGTGGATCGAGGGGTCCTATGATCTCCATCTGGGCTCGGAACACGTCGATATCGATGTCGGGGGCGGCCAGCACAACATTTTCCAGCCGTTCGATGACCCTCTCCCGCCCGGTGAGCCGCAGTTGCCGCAGCGCTTCAGTGACAAGCATTGCCCCCATGGAGTGCCCAAAAAGGGTGATGCGCCCGATATCGGGGCGGGCCGCGAGAATCGTCAGCAGACGCACCAGATCGTCGCGCGAATAGGTGATCGCGTCCCTGTCCGCGACATAGCCGGTCACCGACGCGGCGGATGGCCACGAGAAGAGAATGGGAACCTCCTCCAGATTACCATCAGCAACCAGTTGTGCCAGCCGGAACAGCGCCTCTTGAAAACTGTAATTATAACCATGCACGAAGATGACGACATCCCGCCGTCCGGCCGCACGGTTCGATCCGGAGGCCCCAGCCGTTGCGGTGGCCATCTCGCGCAGCCGTAGATTCTTTCGGTCTGTCACGGCAAAACTCTCCGCCGGATCTGGTCTGCCGCTTGACCATTCGATTTGCATGGGCTGGTGAACCGGCGGAATCGAAATCGTGAATCTTTCGAGTTGCAGCTTGGCGGAACGAAGGTCGGTGTAGCCGCCTGATGCGACATCCGCTTCCCGGTTCGTGACCACATCGATCGCTACCGTTTCCGTCGCCCGAGGCTCGACCGGCACGACGTCGAGAACTTCAGGGCCCGGTCGCGGCGTGCAAGCGACCAAGAAGAGAAGGGCCAGCAGCAAGAGCGGCCTTGCCGCTCCGACCGGCGCGCGCCGGATCGCCGCGGTTTCGATCCGTCCCGGCGCGTCTCGCATGAGTCCCGTGGGTTCCAAACACATAGTTTTACCCGGCCAGATTCATCGACCTGCGGAACAGCAAAAGGCTCGCCGCGAAGAATGCCAGCCCGAGGCCGCTCATGAGCGCGAGCTGCACCCAGACGGTATCGAGCCCCGCGCCGCGGAACACCACGGCCTTGGCGAAGGCCAGGAAATGGCGCGAGGGCAGGGACATGGTCAGTCGTTGAACGATATCGGGTTGGCTCTCAATGGCCCCCATGCCGCCCGAAAGCATGATGATGGGGATAATCACCATGATGACCAGCAGCGCGAATTGCGCCATGCTGCGCGCCATGGTGCCCAAAAACATGCCGATGGCCGCGGCAGCGGCGAGGTAGATCGCCGTGCCGGCCAGCAGCAGCGCCACCGATCCGGCCATCGGCACCTGCAGCACCCCCTGCACGACGAACAGCAGCGACAGCGTGAAGGCTGCCAGCACGACCACCACATTCGCCAGCACCTTGGACAGAGCGATTTCCAGCGGTGTGAGCGGCATCACCATCAGATGCTCGATCGTGCCCTGTTCACGCTCGCGCAGCATCGCTGCGCCGGTCAGTGCGATGGTCAGCAGCGACAACTGGTTCAGAAGCGAGGAAACCGACTTGAACCAGACCGGATCGCCGTTGGGGTTGAACGCGCGGCGCAATTCCAGCCGCAGCGCCGGATCGGGGGCATCGGGGTTGTTCGTCAGGAAGGCGCGGGTTTCCGAGACCAGGATATTTGCAAGGTAATCGGTGCCGAGCTGGGCCTGGCTGACGGCCGTGGCATCGACCTCGAGCTGGGCGGTGGGCATCAGACCGGCGATCACGTCGGCCTCGAAACCGGGCGGAAAGGCAAGGACGAACATGATGCGGCCCGCGTCCATTTCAGGCCGGACCTGATCCGCCCCGATCATCACCGGCGGCTGGAACCATGGCGGCCCCAGCGCATCCGCGATCTGGCGGGTCAATGTCGAGCGGTCCTCGTCCACGATGGCGATGGCGGCGTTATAGACCGTGTCGCCCGCGCCGCTAGCCTCAAGGATCACCGCGATGATGAAGGACCACAGGATCAAGATCACCATCACCGGATCGCCAAGGACACTTTTCAGTTCCTTTCCCGCCAGCCAGAAGATGTTGATGAACCGCCGCATCGCTACCGCTCCTGCTTGCGCAGGGCAAGCACGGCCAGCGCGGTCAGAACCGGACCAAAGATGGCCAGGCGCAGCAGGTGGCCCGACAGTTCCGACAGCCCCAGCCCCTTGGTGAACGTGCCGACGCTCAGCCCCATGTACCAAGTCGTGGGCCAGAGCGTGCCCACGATCCGTGCGGGTCCTTCCAGCGAGGAAACCGGCGTGATCATGCCCGAGAATTGCAGCGTCGGCATCACCGACAGGATTGCTGCGGCAAAGACTGCCGTGACCTGCGTCCTGGCCATCGTCGACACCAGCAGGCCATACCCCGTGGCCGCCACCGCATAAAGCAGCGCGCCCAGAACCAGCGCGGCCGGGCTGCCCTTTAGTGGCACGTCCAGCACCGTGACCACCAGCACTGTCAAGATCACGAAATTCAGCAGCGTGATGGCGATATAGACCAGTTGCTTGCCGATCAGGAATTCGGCCCGGCCTGTGGGCGTGACGTAGAAATTCGTAATCGTGCCGATCTCTTTCTCCCTCGCCACGCTGACAGCCATCAGGATCGCCGGGAAGAGCAGCAGGAGCAGCGGCGGGATCGAGGGGCCGATGGCCGGCAGGCTCTCCATTGCCGGGTTGTAGTGAAAACGCGGTTCAAGTTGCGCGGGCGGCAACTGATCCGGTGTTTGCGCCTTGGTCAGGTCGGCCAGGGCAAGCGCCGATTGTGCATCCCGGGTCATCACATGGGTATGCGCACCTGCGACATAGCTTTCCACGGTACCGGCGCGGCTGGTGTCGGTGCCGTCGATCAGCGCGGCGATCTCAGCGCTCTCGCCGCGCCGCACCGACCTACCGAAACCGGGCGGTATTTGCAGCGCCAGCGCCAATTCGCCGCTGGACATGCGTCGGTCGAGTTCTTCTGCACTACCTATGGGAGGCCGTTCGCGGAACCATTCAGAGTCCTCATAGCCTGACAGGTAGGCGCGGCTTTCCGGGCTGCGATCCTGGTTGAAAGTGGCGAAGGGAATCTCGCGCACCTCTTGCGAGATGCCGAAGGACATGATCAGCAGCAGCACCGCGCTGCCGATGAAGGAAAACACCAGCCTGACCGGATCGCGGCGCACCTGCATCGCCTCGCGCGTGGTGAAGGCCAGAAGCCGCCTGAGACTGAAGCCCGCCGTATCTTTGGGAGTGTCAGGTGTTTCGCTGACGGTCAGAGCGGTGTCGCCCTCGGATTCCTCTTGCGGTATCGCGTCCAACATGTGGGCAATGAAGGCGTCCTCAAGTGTCTCTACGCCGCGGGCCGCGATGATCGCCTGCGGTGCGTCTGTCACCAGAACCTTCCCCGCATGCATCAGAGAGATGCGATCGCAGCGCATGCCTTCGTCCATGAAATGCGTGGAAATGAAGATCGTCACCCTGTCACGATGCGCCAGTTCCAGCAGCATGTCCCAGAACGCATCGCGCGCTTGCGGATCGACGCCCGATGTCGGCTCGTCCAGGATCAGGATGTCGGGCGCGTGGATGACCGCCACCGCCAGCGACAGACGCTGGCGCACGCCCAGTGGAAGAGAGGCGGCGGTCTGATCGAGATAGGGCTTCAGCCCAAAACGCGGCACCAGATCGGCCATGCGTTCGTCAGTCAGTGCAGAGCCAAGATGAAAGAGCCGCGCGTGCAGCAAGAGGTTCTCGCGCACAGTCAACTCGCCGTAAAGCGAGAAGGATTGCGACATGAAGCCGACCCGGCGGCGCGCATCGAGGTTCTGCGCATCGACAGGCTGGCCAAAGATCCACGCCTCGCCTTCGGTTGCGGGCGTGAGCCCGGTCAGCATCTTCATGGTCGTAGTCTTGCCGCAGCCGTTGGAGCCCAGAAATCCGAAGATCTCGCCGCGCCTGATTTCGAAACTTACCGCATCGACGGCGGTGAAATCTCCGAACCGCTTTGTCAGGTCACGCGCCTTGATCGCCGGTGTTTCGTCGGCGTTCCCGTCGGACTGCTGCGGGGCGGGAGGCCCGGCCTGGCGAGTGTCTGTGTCGCCACCCAGCAAGGCGACATAGGCCGCGCCGACGGTGTCGGTTCCGGTCTGCGCCTTGAGATCGTCAGGGCTCGCCTCGGCCAGAATGGTTCCCTCGTTCATGGCGATGAGGTGTTCGAATCGCTCGGCCTCTTCCATGTAGGCGGTCGAGACCAGAACGCTCATGCCCGGGCGGTCCTTGCGGATCGCGTCGATCAGATCCCAGAACTGGCGCCGCGAGAGTGGATCGACGCCGGTCGTGGGTTCATCCAGCAGCAGAAAATCCGGGTCGTGGATCAGCGCCGCGCACAGCCCCAGCTTCTGCTTCATTCCGCCCGAAAGCTTGCCTGCGGGGCGGTCGAGAAAGGGTGCGAGGCCCGTCGCACGCGTCAGCCGATCAATGCGCCCGGCGCGCTCGGAACTACCCTGACCAAATAGCTTACCAAAGAATTCCAGATTCTCGCGAATGCTAAGATCGTGGTAGAGGTTCTTACCCAGCCCCTGCGGCATGAACGCGATCCGCCGCCCGATGTCGGCGCGGTGGCGGGCGTTGGACATCTCACCGTCCAGCGTCTGGATCTGACCCGTCTGCAGCCGCTTGGCCCCTGAGACCAGACCCATCAGGGTGGATTTCCCCACTCCGTCCGGGCCGATCAGCCCGACGATCCGGCCTGACGGAATGTCCAGTGTCAGGTCGTCCAGCGCCCTGACCTTGCCATAGCGGTGGCTGACAGACGTGATCCGTGCCACCGGATCAACGGTTTTAGCAATTGCCGTCATTGTCCGGACTCGTCACCGGTCCCATTTGCCAGAGGCGCAGGCAGGTTTGCGACCACCGGCGGCGTCAGCCCTTCGGGCCAGTCGGGCATGCTGCCGTCCGCGCCGACGAGCCGAACCCATGCCACGCCGCGCACGCCGGTCTTGACCTGGGCCAGACGTGCTTCGACCATCTGTGGCGGGATCCGCACCCGGATGCGGAACATCAGGCTTTCGCGCTCTTCGATAGTTTCGACTTGCTTTGGCGTGAATTGCGCCTGCGGGGCGACGAAACTGACAATTGCGGGAATGGCGGCATCCGGCCGCACATCGACCACGATCCGTGCCTCGTCCCCGATACGCACCCGTGGCGCGGCACCGGCAGACAGGAAAAACTCCATATAGACATTGCCAAGGCTCACCAGCGTGAGCACCTTGCCGCCGCTGCCCAACACCTCGCCGGGCTGGGACAGGCGATAGAGGATACGGCCGGCCTGGGGTGCGTAGAGCGTGCTGTCGGCGATCCGCGCCTCGATTTCGCGCAGGTTGGCAGTTTCGGCGTCGACCGCACGTTCCTTTGCAACGGCCTCGGCCTGTGCGGCGGCCAGCCCTGCATCGGCCACCTGTGCCTCGGTGCGGCGAATGTCGAGGTTCTCGCGCGAGATGACATCGCGTTCGCTCAGCGTTTCGGCACGGGCCAATTCGCTTTTCGCCAGTGCGAGGTTGGCCTGAGCCTTGGCCGAACCGGCCTTGGCCACGGCCACCGCAGCTTCGGCGCTGGCAACTGCGGCTTGCGCCCGCATCTTCTGCGCCTCCAGCTCGGTGGTGTCCATCACGGCGAGGATATCGCCCTGCGCAACAAGGTCGCCTTCCTGCACCATGATCTTTGCCACCCGGCCCGGCAGGCGGCTGGAAACGTCCACAAGGTCGGCCTCGATCCGGCCATTGCCGCGCGCAAAGCCTTCGGGCGGCAGGCCGCTCGGGGCCAGAAACACTTTCCACAAGGCATAGCCCAGCAATGCGCCAAGCAGGGCAATGACAAGGATGATCGAAATCCTGCGCGACATGATCAGCCCCCCGCTTCGTTCGCGTTGCCGGCTTCGATACCGCGTCGATAGAGGGCAAACACGCCGGGGGCCGCCTCTGTCATGTGGCTCATGTCGCCAACGATAAGCGACTGCATGACCAACCCTTGAATCGTGCCGATGAAAAGCGTCGCTGCCGCCTCGCCATCAAGGTCAGGGCGTAATTCGCCGCGTGCCTTTCCGGCATCTATAAGGTCATTCAGCCGTGCCGCATATTGCTTGAGCATTGCGTGCGCCAATCGTTTCGCGGGCGTGGCCTTGGCGCCCTGCAACTCGCCGAACATCATGCGCGGTGCTCCGGGATGGTCGGACACGAAAGCGACATGAGCCAAAAACATCGCCTCCATCGTCTTGATCGGCGACTCTATGCCCTCGGAGGCTTTTTCGATGCGTGCCATGAGGCGTTCGGCCACCCATTTCATCACGGCTTGCCAAATCGCTTCCTTGTTCGGGAAATGTCGAAAGATCGCGCCCTGCGTCAGGTTCATGTGCTTTGCGATGGCTGCGGTCGTGATTGAATCCGGGTTGGTCTTGCCTGCCAAGTCAACGACCGCCTCGACTGTGACGTTGCGCCGCTCCTCGGCTGGAAGGTTTTTCTGGCGGGATGGTGTCATCGGATCGTCTCCATTTGCCAGATCGAAACGGTAAGCCATGCTATGGCCAGAAACATGGATATTCCACCTGCAATGACAAAAAGCGGCGGTACACCGAACAGAACCTCGGCAAGGATACCCAGCGGCATCAGCATCCCGGCAAGCGCCAGTCCCGAAGCCCAGCGCCGCGTGCCTGCCGGGGTCGGAAGGGTCACAAGAACGAGGCCAGCCGCGATGTTGATCAGCGCGAACAGATTTCCGTGAACGTGTGCCCGGCGTGATTCGAAATGTTTGCCGACCGCATAATCCGCGATCCACTGCTCCTTCCCCGGCGCAAAATTGCGCAGGAAGATGAGAACGAATCCGTAAAGCATGAAGAGCGCAAGAAACAGAAAACCTGCCACGATATTGATCGTGTCCGTGAACATGTTGGCCCTCCTTGTAGTGTCCGAAGTGATGGTGTGCATCATGGCTTGGATTTTTATAGTAATCAATTACTATCTTGATTCGAGTGTTTTCAACATCTCCGAAATTTGGGCTACCGAGCGGATCGGAGCTGGATGTCCAGCGAGAGGAATCGATGGAACGAAAAGAAAAAGAATCCGTGGTGATGCTGCGTGAGGTCCGCACGGATCCCATTCCGACAAAGCCGCTCCGGAAACCAAGCCGGAGACGACAGCCGGGATGGAAAAAGCCGGGATATCCTCGATGGTGCGCTACCTGCTCGGGCAGGGCCACACAGTCTTCAGGATCTCGGGGAAGAACCCGGATGCCGAGGATCGCGATCTCGTGCTAGATGACTATCGACGCCTTGGGGTCCTGGATGCGCTGGACGAGATTGGCAACATCGTCCCCGACCAGAAAATCCAGGGTGTCGGCTATTGCCTTGGTGGCACGCTTCTGTCCATCGTCGCGGCCGCCATGGCGCGGGATAGTGATGAGCGGCTGGCGTCGGTATCGCTGCTGGCCAGCTAGGTAGATTTCACCGAACCGGGCGATTTGCAGTTGTTCATCAACGAAAGCCAGCTTGCGTTTCTTGACAGTGTCATGTGGAAAAAGATGGCTGGCGCGTTCCAGATGCTGCGCTCCAACGTCCTGGTCTGGTCACGGGTGATGTGTGCCGATCTTCGCGGTCGGCACCCTCAGGGATCACATCGCGCCGTGGCAATCGGTATTTATGATCGACATGCTGAGCGACATGGAAGTGACCTTTGCGCTGACCAGCGGCGGACACAATGCCGGAATCGTGTCCGAGCCGGGCCATCCGCGCCGGACCTACCGGGTGAAAGGCCGCAAGGCTGTCAATCTTTACGTCGATCTCGAAACATGGGTCGAGGAGACACCGGAACAGGATGGATCATGGTGGACACCTTGGGCCCGGTTGCCGATTGGACATCGGACAGTATCGCCGCGACCAGATCGGGCCGGATCGCCCCGAGCATGAGCCAAAGACCGACAAGCCCCAAAGCTGCAGGGCTCGCGCGGCATGGCGGACCAGATCGGCGCGGCCTTCTTGGGGCGCGTCGTCCCGACCGTGGATGGTCAGGCCGCGCCGATCTGCTCCGCCACGCCCTGCGCGGTGACGCCCAAGGCGGTCGCGTGGGGGGCTAGGTGCAGGCGCAGTTCGGGCTTTCCGGGACGCAGGTCATGGATAGCATTGAAAACGCC
>JBLWYG010000024.1:0-37546 GCA_048267045.1 Roseovarius sp.
CGTCCCATTCGCGCAGGCGCCGCGACAGGGTGGATTTGCCGGCGCCGGACGGCGACGACAGGATGATCAAAAGGCCGCGCCGGTCGGTCATGTCTCACTCCACATTCTGGACTTGTTCGCGCATCTGGTCGACCGCCACCTTCATCTCCAGACCGATGGCGGTCAGGGCGCTGGATTGCGATTTGGCGCACAGGGTGTTGGTCTCGCGGTTGAATTCCTGAGCAAGAAAATCCAGCTTTCGGCCTATTGGCGTGCCGCTGGCCAGCAGATCCCGCGCCGCGCTGACATGTGCTTGCAGGCGGCCGATTTCCTCGGTCACGTCAGCCTTGACGGCGATCATGGCCAGTTCCTGCGCGACGCGGACCGGATCCGTGCCACTTGCGGCTTCCATGACGCGGGCAAGGCTGGCCGCCAGCGCAGCCGCCATTTCGGGCGCGCGGCCATGGGCCGTAGTGACGGCATCATCGGTCAGGCGGGCGATGTCGCCCAAATGCGCATCCAGCAGCGCGTGCAGCGCGGCGCCTTCGCTGGCGCGCATGGCGGTGAAATCGGCCAGAACGCGTTCGAAATCGGTGCAAAGTGCGGTTTTCAACGTCCCGGTATCCGCCTGATCGGTGGCAACCTCCAGCACGCCGCGCACTGCCAGAACGTCGCCCGGACGCGCCGGCGCCAATGACAGACCGCGCTCCATGGCGCGCGCCTCGACTTCCGCCATAGCGTTCAGAACATCATCAAGCTGGGCTGAATTCACCCGAAGCCGCCCGCCTGCATCCTCGGCTTGCACCCGCAAGGTCAGCGATACGTTGCCCCGCGCAACCACGCCGGACAGGCGCGCGCGCAACTCGGCCTCCAGCCCTGCAATCCAGTCAGGGACGCGCAACCGCAGATCCAATCCTTTGCCGTTGACGCTGCGCAGCTCCCAGGTCCAGGACCAAGGGCCATCCGTCCCCTGCCCGGCCGCAAAGCCGGTCATTGAATTCACTGTCCGCGCTGTCGTCATGTCGCCCCCTGCCAGTCTGGGCCATACCCCTAAGCCCTGCGCAGCGGTCTGGCAAGACGCCCCCGGCAGAGCGGCCGCCGTCACCGGCAGGGTTAACCATTTGAATCGGATTTTAGACAAAAGCGAGCGCATCTGTGACATATTGATTTTGACGGAACGCGAACTGCCTGCCGGTGCCCCACTCCAACCCGCAGCGGGAACTCCACAGCAGCATCGCGGTTGAGACATCACATGGTGGTCGCCAGTAGCAGGCGGAAAGGGTGCAGAAAATGACGCGCGAGACAGATATGACCGAAGGCCGCAAAACGGCCAGCCTCCGTGCCGCTATCACCGGCGTCAAGGATGCACCGCACGCCTTGACGCAGCACAGCGCCGCCATGGCGGATTTCGTCGCCTATTGGCAGCGGCTGCGCCGCGGTTCCGATGTGCCGCGCCGTTCGGACATTGATCCCCGGGGTATCGAGGCATTGCTGTCCTACGCGTTTGTGGCCGAACGCATCGCGCCAGGTCTTGCCCGGATGCGCATCGCCGGAAGTCACCTGACCGACCTCATGGGAATGGAGGTTCGCGGCATGCCTGTCAGCGCCTTCATCACGCCGGCGCACAGGGATACGCTGGCGCATCATCTGGTGCAGCTATTTGACCAGCCGGCGATGTTGATGGTGTCGCTGGCAGCCGAGGATGCGCCTGCGCTGACCGGCAAAATGCTCGTTTTGCCATTGCGCAGCGATCTGGGCGATATTTCGCGCGCGCTGGGATGTCTGGTGACCGAGGGCAATATCGGTCGCGGGCCGCGTCGGCTGGCCATCACCAATGTGCAGGTCACTCCAGTGGAAACGGCCCCGCCGACGGATCAGGCAAGTCGGCCCAAAATCAGCCGTCCGCCCCCGCGCATCGCCGCGCTTCAAGGCGGATCTGCCGGGGCGCCGGATGCTGGCGCGCCGCGCCGAACGGGCGAACGTCCCTACCTGCGTCTGATCAAGGGATAGACACCAACGGCAAAGGCAGGACTTAGGGCCAGATCATTGTCAAAAGGCCGCCCGGTGTTTACCGCGCGGCTTTCTGTTGGTGCATCGGTGGCATCTCTACCCGCCAGATCAGCCAGCCTCGGCGTGCCGATCCTGCCGAAACGCCGACAGCTCTTCCGCGACGAGGAACGCCAATTCCAGAGATTGTGACGCGTTCAGACGTGGGTCGCACGCGGTATGGTAGCGATCGCTCAGATTCTCGTCAGTCACCGCATGAACGCCTCCGGTGCATTCGGTCACGTCCTGGCCGGTCATTTCGAAATGGACGCCACCAGGAATCGTGCCTGCGGCCTTGTGTACGGCAAAGAACTCGCGAACCTCGCGCAGAACGGCGTCAAACGGGCGCGTCTTATAGCCCGATTCCGATTTGATCGTGTTGCCGTGCATCGGGTCGCACACCCATAGCACGTTGGCGCCTTCGGCCTGGACGGTGCGTATGAGACGCGACAGATGTTCCTGCACCTTGCCCGCGCCAAACCGCGCGATCAGCGTCAGGCGGCCTGCCTCGTTCCGGGGATTCAGCTTGGCCAGAAGCACCTTAAGGTCGTCCTCGGTCATGCTGGGCCCGCATTTCAGGCCAATGGGGTTCAGCACGCCGCTCGCGAAATTCACATGTGCGCCATCCGGTTGCCGGGTGCGGTCGCCGATCCAGATCATGTGCCCGGATCCGGCCAGCCAATTGCCGGACGTGCTGTCAAGGCGGGTCAATGCCTCCTCGTATTCCAGCAAGAGCGATTCATGGCTGGTGTAGAAATCCACCGTCTGCAGCGCCGCGTTGCTGCCGTCGTTGATCCCGGCGGCGCGCATGAAATCCAGCGCATCGCTGATACGCCCCGCCATCTCGCGATAGCGCGCGGCCTTTTCGCCTTCGGTAAAGCCCAACGTCCAGCTGTGGACCTTGTTCATATCGGCATAGCCGCCCTTGGAGAAAGCGCGTAGCAGGTTCAGCGTCGCCGCCGATTGCGTATAGGCTTGCAGCATCTTCGCGGGATCCGGGACACGCGCGCCCTCGGAAAATGGCAACTCGTTGATGATGTCGCCGCGGTAGCTGGGCAGCTCGACGCCGTTGATGGTCTCGGTCGGAGCGCTGCGCGGCTTGGCGAACTGGCCGGCCATGCGGCCGACCTTGACCACCGGCACCTTGGCGCCGAAGGTCAGCACCATCGCCATCTGCAGCATCACCTTGAACGTGTCGCGGATCGCATCGGCGCTGAACTGATCGAACGCCTCGGCGCAATCGCCGCCCTGCAAAAGAAACGCATCGCCGCGCGACGCTGCTCCCAACTGGGCCTTGAGCCTGCGCGCCTCACCCGCGAAAACCAACGGTGGAAATTGCGACAATTGCGCCTCGACCGCGTTCAATGCGGCGGGATCGGTGTAGTCCGGCATCTGGATGCGCGGCTTGTCGCGCCAGTCGGATTTTGTCCACTCTGCCATTGTCTGCACTCCGCACTTTAAGCAATTCTGAAACGGCTATATACTAAAGCCACCGCCCAGTGACCATACGAATATTGCCCTTGCGCAGCCGAATCCGCGTGCAATCCCTTGTCAAACACGCCTTTTTGATGGAACACGGAATGGACAGAGCGCGGTAGTCGAGGATACGTATCCATGCCCAGACCCCAGCAACAAGATACCTCCGGCGCTCATAACGCCCCGCGCCGCTTTGTTTTCGTTCTGCTGGATAACTTTACACTGCTCAGCTTTGCGGCCGCGATCGAATGTTTGCGCATAGCGAACCGCATGGCCGAAAAGCAACTGTATGACTGGACAGTGATCGGGGACGGGGGCGATGTCATCATCTGTTCCGCCGGAGCGCGTTTTCAACTGGACGGCCCTTTGGGCGAGCTCTCGCGGGATGATACCGTGCTGATCTGCGGCGGGATCGAGATACATCAGGCCACGACCAAGCGCGTACTGAACTGGCTGCGCCGAGAGGCCCGGCGAGGGCTGAAAATGGGCGGGCTGTGCACGGCGTCCTACGTTCTGGCGCGCGCGGGGCTGCTGGACGGCAAGCGCGCGACGATTCACTGGGAAAACCACGACAGCTTTGCCGAGGAGTTTCCCGAAGTCGATCTGACGAAATCGGTCTTTACCATCGACGGCAACCGAATGACGACGGCCGGTGGCACGTCGTCAATTGACCTGATGCTGGGCATCATCGCACAGGACCATGATGAAAAGCTGGCCAACGCGGTCGCGGATCAGTTG
The DNA here is from genome assembly GCA_048267045.1 of Roseovarius sp. Classification (GTDB taxonomy): domain Bacteria; phylum Pseudomonadota; class Alphaproteobacteria; order Rhodobacterales; family Rhodobacteraceae; genus Roseovarius. Next base: position 4,240 of record JBLWYG010000024.1, read on the forward strand.
ATCTATTCGTCGATCCGCACCGATCAGGATACGCAGCGCCTGTCGGTGCCCACCCGCATCGGTGTGCGTCACCCCAAGCTGAGTCAGGTGATTCAGATGATGGAGACCAACATCGAAGAGCCAATCAGCCCGGCGGTACTGGCGCGCGATGCAGGCATGTCGACACGGCAACTGGAGCGTCTGTTCCGCCGCTATCTCAGCCGCTCGCCCAAGCGCTATTATATGGAATTGCGCCTGCAAAAGGCGCGTAACCTCTTGATGCAGACAGATATGACTGTGATCAACGTGGCACTGGCCTGCGGATTTTCGTCGCCGTCGCATTTCTCGAAATGCTACCGGTCGCATTATAACACTACGCCATATCGCGAACGCGGCACGCAATCCTCGCGCCTATCCGTCTGACAAAGATCAGGGCGACAGACGGTATAGCGCGCCCTGCCCCTCGCTGAGAAACCAGATCATGCCATCCGGCGCCTCGCGGATGTCGCGCAGGCGCGCTGTCTCGGGGCTTTGCAACCGTTGCACTTCGCGCAGCGGATCGCCGGACAGACGCGAGATGACCCCGAATTTCAGCGATCCGGAAAAGAAATCGCCCTGCCATTCGGGCCAGAGCCGCCCCGAATAGATCATCAGACCCGAAGGCGCGATGCTGGGATCCCAATAGAACTCAGGCTGCTCCATCCCCGCCTCGGCCGTCCCCTCACCGATTTTTTCGCCCGAGTAATGCCTGCCATAGGAAATGACAGGCCAGCCGTAATTCGCGCCTTTGGCAATGCGGTTCACCTCGTCGCCGCCCTTGGCACCATGTTCATTGATCCACAGATGTCCTTCGGCATCCAGGCCCGCCCCTTGCGGGTTGCGGTGCCCGTATGACCAGATTGCCGGGCGACGGCCTTCCTGATCGGCAAAGGGGTTGTCCGGCGCGGGATCGCCGTTGCGCGTCAGGCGCAGAACACTTCCGTTTTCGCGCGCCAGATCCTGCGCGGAGGGGCGATCGCCCCGCTCGCCCACGGTCATGAAGATCATGCCGTCAGGCGCTTCGACCAGACGTGACCCGAAATGCCGCCCGCCGCTGCTGCCCTCGGCGATCTGGTAGATGACACGCCAATCGGTCAACGCGTCCGCGTCCTTCTCAAGCCGGGCCGTTGCCAGCGCAGTCCCGGCGCCGGACCTCTGATCCAAGGCCTGCGTGAAATAGAGCTGCCGCGATTGTGCGAAATCCCGTGGCACAAGAATGTCCAGCAGTCCGCCCTGCCCTACATTCGCAACCGGCCCGACCCCGCCAACGGCATTTTTATGTCCCTCGCTCAACCGCCAGAGACGCCCATCCTTTTCGGTGATCAGAACACTGCCATCGGGCAGAAATCCGAACGCCCACGGGGCAGTGAGCCCGCCGACCATTTCCGTCACGCGCAACGGGCCATTCGGACCGTTCAGCGTCTGTGCCCCTAGCGGTGCGGCCAACCAGAGCACGGCAAAAAGAAGGTGCAAGAGTCTCATATTCCCTAGATAAGACGAAAATCATCTAAGAAAAGGTTATCGGATAGGGAGTTTTTGCAGAAGGCCATGGATAAATCCAACGGACAAACAAGTCAGGCGCGTTTTCCGGTAAACTGCGCCACGCCTAGCACGTCTAGCACTTTCGCCTCGATCTCGGCGGCGCCCATGCCCGCAACCGCATACATATCGGCCGGGCTGGCCTGATCTATAAAGACATCCGGCAACACCATGGAGCGGAATTTCAGACCGTGATCGAACACGCCCTGCTCCGCCAGAAGCTGCGCGACATGGCTGCCAAAGCCGCCCACTGCACCCTCTTCGACGGTGATCAGCGCCTCGTGATCCTCGGCCAGTTTCAGAATCATGTCGCGGTCCAGCGGCTTGGCAAAGCGGGCGTCGGCGATGGTCGGAGTGATGCCCTTGGCCGCCAGCGCCTCGGCGGCGCGGCGCACCTCGCCCAGACGGGTGCCGAAGCTGAGGATCGCAACGCGCGCCCCCTCGGCGATCATGCGGCCCTTGCCGATTTCCAGCACCGCGCCGCGTTCGGGCATGGTCACACCCTCGCCCTCGCCGCGCGGGTAGCGGAAGGCGATCGGCCCGTCATCGTGCGCGGCAGCGGTCGCGACCATATGCACCAGCTCGGCCTCGTCCGCGGCAGCCATGACGACGAAGCCCGGAAGATTCGCCAGAAACGCGATGTCATAGCTCCCGGCATGGGTGGGGCCGTCGGCGCCCACCAGTCCGGCGCGGTCTATCGCGAAGCGCACCGGCAGACGTTGAATTGCGACGTCATGCACGACCTGATCATAACCGCGTTGCAGGAACGTCGAATAGAGCGCGCAGAACGGGCGCAGGCCCCCTGCGGCCATGCCGGCGGCAAAGGTGACGGCGTGCTGCTCCGCAATGCCGACGTCGAAACAGCGCGAGGGATAGCGCTCGGCCATGAGGCCAAGGCCGGTGCCGTCCGGCATCGCCGCCGTAACCGCGACGATGCGGTCGTCCTTGGCCGCATGATCCACCAGTGCGCGGCCAAAGACCGCAGTATAGCTGGGCGCATTGCTGGGCAGCTTGCTTTGCTTGCCAGTTACAATGTCGAATTTCGCGGTCGCGTGGCCACCATCGTCGGCGCCTTCGGCAGGTGCATAGCCCTTGCCCTTTTTCGTCAAGACATGGATCAGCATCGGCCCCGTGGCACGCTGATGCACGGTGCGCAGGATCGGCAGTAGCTGCTCCATGTCGTGCCCGTCGATAGGCCCGATATAGGAAAAGCCCAACTCTTCGAACAAGGTGCCGCCAACAGCCAGCCCCTTTAGCATATCTCGCGCCCGGCGCGCGCCTTCCTGTAACGGGGCAGGCAGCAAGGACACGGCGCCCTTGGCCGCCGCTTTCAGCTCCTGAAACGGCTGTTCGGCGTAGAGGCGCGACAGGTATGAGGACAGCGCCCCGACCGGGGGCGCGATGGACATCTCATTATCATTCAGGACGACGAACAGGCGTTTACCGAGCGCGCCCGCGTTGTTCATCGCCTCGAACGCCATGCCGGCGCTCATCGCACCATCGCCGATGATCGCCACTGCATCGCCATGTCCGGTATCACAGGCACCGCCCAGATCACGCGCCACGGCAAAGCCGAGGGCCGCGCTGATCGACGTGCTGGAATGGGCCGCACCAAAGGGATCATAGGGCGACTCGGATCGTTTGGTGAAGCCGCTGAGACCGTCCTTCTGGCGCAGCGTCTTCATCCGGTCGCGGCGCCCTGTCAGAATCTTGTGCGGATAGCTTTGATGGCTGACGTCCCAGATGATCTTGTCTCTCGGCGCGTCGAACACCGCGTGCAGTGCAACGGTCAACTCAATGACGCCCAGGCCCGCTCCCAGATGCCCGCCCGTCTGCGACACCGAACGGATCGTCTCGCCGCGCAGTTCGTCGGCCAGTCGGCCGAGATCCCGATCGCTCAGCTGCTTCATGTCGGCGGGGCCGCCGATAGTGTCCAGCAGGGGTGTTTTCGGCGCAGAGTTCGGTCCGGTGGTCATGGCATGGCCCCTCCTCGGGGCGTCAGGTCAGCTGTGGCGCGAGATAGCGAAGCGCGCGGTCTGCTGCAAGGTCGCAGCATCCGCACCGTATTCAGATAGCGCATCACACGCCTCGTCAACCAGCGCGACCGCGCGCTGCCGTGCACCCTCCAGTCCCAGCAGCGACACGAACGTCGCCTTGCCGGCCGCTGCATCCTTGCCCACCGCCTTGCCGGCAGCGGCGGCGTCGCCCGTAACATCTATCACGTCATCGTGGATCTGGAACGCCTGCCCCAACGCAGCGGCATAGCCGACCAGCGGCGCGGGATCGGCCCCGGCCATGCGCGCGCCGGCGGCAGCGCTCCATTCGAACAGGGCGCCGGTCTTGCCCGCCTGGAGCGCGCTGATCCGCTCAAGGCTCAGCGGCTCCTGCGCACGCTCTGCCGCCATGTCCAGCGCCTGTCCCAGAACCATGCCCTGCCCGCCTGCGGCGTGGGCCAGGGCCTGCACCAGATCGGCGCGCACGTCGCCGTTGCCCACATCGGGATGTGCGGCCAGCTCGAACGCCAGCGCCTGGAGCGCGTCGCCGGTCAGAACGGCCGTCGCTTCGTCCCATTTGATATGTACCGTGGGCTGTCCGCGCCGCTCGGCGTCGTCATCCATGCACGGCAGATCGTCATGGACGAGGCTGTAGGCGTGCATCGCCTCGATCGCCGTAGCGGGCCAGATCGCGGCGGCGTGGGTCACCTTGTGCAGACGCGCGCTCTCCAGCACCAGAAACGCGCGGAGCCTCTTGCCGCCCTGCGTGGCATGGCGCATCGCATCGCCCACAACCCCCTGATAGGATGCCAAGACCTGCGCCAGATGCGCGGTGACAGCGCTTGCAGCGGAGTCCAGTTGCGCCTGCACGGGACCTACAAGCCTTCGACCGGCTTGGTCCCGGTGGGCTGCCCGTCACCGTCCAGCGTGATCGCGGCAACCTTTTCCTCGGCCTCTTTCAGCTTGGCCTCGCACCGCTTTTTCAAGGCGGCACCGCGCTCGTAAAGCGTGATGGATTCGTCCAGCGCCACATCACCCCGCTCCAGCCGCCCGACGACATGCTCCAGCTCTTTCATCGCCTCTTCAAAGGTCATTTCGGCTACAGCTGTATCGCTCATCTGGGGGTCCCTTGTCTGGATTGGCAAGCATTGGCGCCCGCTTTGGCCAATAGCATAGACGCGCCGGTTGCGGGGTTCAATTGGCGGCCGGGCATTTAGGTTGACCGGCACGCGCCGGTGGGATTGACTGCGCCGATGATTGCCAGGCTACCGCCCATCCCTGATCTTGACGCCATGATGGAGATCACTGCGCAGTTGGAGCGTGCGCGCAATCGCAAGTCCTGCCTGAAAGGCGCAGAGGCGGGTGACCTGATCCGGCACGTACCGGGCAAAAGGGCGCTTTTTCACGGCACGTTGGACGGGCTGGACGTTGTTTTCCGCATGAACCTGACGCCCCAGAACGGCGCGAGCCACGGCGAATGGACCGAGTTGCAGCGTCTCTGGCCCTATATGGCGACCGGCGATCTGCGCACGCCCCGGCCGATCTGCGCCAGCCCGGAGGATGGCGTCATCGTGCAGGAGAACATAACTGGCACCCCCCTTATGGCCCTCCTCTATTCGTTGGAGGCGCGTGCCCGCAGCGCGTGGATGGGTCCTGCCGCGGCATGGCTGCGCAAAAGCACGGCGATGTCAGAAGGGTGGCGCGTGGCGTCGCCGGACGGCTGGATTGCCCGCGCCGAGGCGGCATCGGCCAAACAACCTTTCGACGAATTGCGCGCGCTGGAGGTGCGGATCCTGTCGCAGATGCACCGTCTCAAGCCGGCCGTCACCGCGCAGCCGTGGCGCACGGCAATTTGCCACGGCGATTTTCACCCGAACAATCTGATTGCCGACGGCAGACGCCTGACCGGCATTGATCTTGGCGGGTCAAAACGGATGCCGCTGCTCAAGGATGTCGCGCGCTTTGCGATGCACATGGGCCGCCGCCGCCTGCGCCTGTCTGGCAAAATATGCCTTGGCGTTGACCGCGGGTGCCTGATTGCTTTCGCGGGCGCGCTCAATATGTCCGCTCAGGAACGCGGCGCGGTCCTGCCCTTTTTCCTCGCGTTCGAAGCGCTCATCCGGGTGGAAAACACCCGGTTGCCCGCCGCGCGGATCAAACGCGCTGAACGGATGTATCGCGCCTTGATCGCCGACTTGGAGCGTACTGACATCAAAGCCACACTGTTCTGAACTGTGCCAGAGGCACGCCCGCTCGGCTTGACGCAGTGTCAATATCTTGCAAGCCTCAGTCCTGCCAGCCGGTTTGCGTGCAAGATGCGCCAGATCGCGCATGCACCAGAGATACGCGTCAGAATTGGGGAATACCATGAAGAAACTTCTACTTGCAGCAACAGCTGCCGCCACTCTTGCCGCCGCGCCGCTGAGCGCCGGGAATACCGCCGCGCCCATTATGGAGCCAGCGGTGATCGAGGCCGAAACGGCCAGTTCATCCGCCAACCAAACCGAGATCGTGGCCCTGACCCTTACGGCCCTCATCTTCGTCACGGCACTGGCGGTAGCCCACTAATAACGGGCGATCGTTTGTCTGGACAGGCAGTTGGGGCGGCCCCATGAGGGCCGCGCCCTGAATGCGCGGCGGCCTTAGCGGCCAAATGCGCGCGCAAGATATTGCCGAACAAAAAAGGGACGCCCCGACGGTGACGCATTCCGTTTGGTGGGAGCCTCAAACATTCAGACCTGTCGCGTGATGCGCGGCAGGTCTTTGCCATTGCTCGATAAATTGCGGAAGCGAAGATCGGAAAAACTTACCGGTTTTCCGAGACTTTTTTCTCGGGGGTCTTGTCCGCCTGCCTGAACGAAGAAAAATTCGAAATTTAGGACATTCTTCCTTCTGGTTAGAAGAATACAGCCAATATCCTTCCACCACAAGCTTGACCTTCGCGCGAGGCGGAGATTGCGGACGAATGTCCGTATCGACTTCAATCCATGCGGGTTTTCTGGTCTCTGGTCGAAAAACGACTGGAGGCAGAACCGCGATGATCCGGGGTTCTGATGGCAGGCTTGGCGACATTCAATTTCAAACTCTCGCAACTCTATCCGGGTGCGGGGCAACATCGAATCAATACATGCGGTAACCCGGACTGTTCGAACTTCGGGCAACCGCTGACTGATCGTGCTACACGAAAATCCGTATGGAAGAAAAAGCGGCCGGACCTCACGACGGAGCAACTCGAAATGGTCGAGATGCACGGACCGGGTGCATACAAGCTTGCCGGTGCCGACAAGAAGTATCGTCGCGTCTCTCGCGTGTTCACCTACCAGAACAGTCCGCATGTCTGGTCCGATCAGCGCACAATCAAGTGCCTGAGCCAAACACATGATGGACAGACATGCAACTCCGGCTTTTCCATCCTGTCGCCGGATCATCTTGGCGAGGAGATCGACAGGCTCCGGAACTTCAACGGCGTTCTCGACGGGCCCTCGTGCGGAGCCTGTGACACCCGATTTCTGGACAACCCTGACGAGTTTGCTCTGGATGGCGTCCACGAGCGATCAAAGGACCGAAAAGGGGACCCCGTCCGCAGGAAAAAGATGCCCTTATCTCTTCGAATTCTTCACAAGCCCTGCCGGGGCAAGAAGGGCGCGCGGTTCTCCGTGTCGCTGCCTCATGCCGGGCAGAAGACGACTGCCGACAATCTCAAGATTCTCGGGGCGTTGCTGAACAGTGCAGGGATCGTCGATATCCAGCGGATGATCGGGACCGCTGCGACCGGCAAGAAGATCGGCATGTCGCGGATCTATGATCGGATCGAATGGCTTGAAGGGGTCTTTCTCGCCTACGAGCGGGAGATGCTACGCCGATGGAAGAACAAGGTCGAACGAAGCGGTGAAAGCGTCGAACACCTTCTCAGCCACGACGACATGGTCCTTTCGGTGAACTGGGAGACCTCGACAGACAGGCGGACAACAAAGCTTAACTGCGCGATCACCGCGGATACCCGCAGTGGATATGTCTATCGTCTCGATGTCGACTTTGACCCCCGTGCAACGCCCCTCGACACGTTCAACGCCACATATCTCGATCAGGCTGGGATGCCGCAAAACCTTGAGCATCTTTATCCAAACAGCAAGGTTCACTCGGCCCCGAAGTTCTCATGGCAGCGGCCGACTGGTCGATATCACGAGCCACAATTCTTCGCGGCCTGCGTCAACGAGATCAAGGCGTTCCAGAGTCGCGCAAAGCGCCGCATGCCGAAGAAGGACAAGAGCCAGCAGGCCGCGCGATCCGCCATTATCCAGCGGACGAAGAGTATGATCGCCGATATCCGCATGATCTCCGAGGGGTGGTTCGGGTTCCCGATCGACGAATCTGAGGAGCGTGGCTCGTTCAAGGGCATGACGACGAGGGACACCTACACCAAAGGGGCGCATTTCGTTCTTCTGAAGGAGATTCTCCCGCGAGGGTCGATCGTTCTGACCACCGAGCAGGAAGCGACCTTGCCGCCCCTGCTACCGCATATCTTCGACGAGGAAATCCGGGAGGACCGCTTCACTTGGCTGGCCATGAGCTTCAACAAGAAAGCAACGAAGCCGGAAAAGCTCGGTAAGGTGAAGGAATACCGCAAGGCGCGTAAGCAGTTCCACAATGACGGCATGTATGCCGGACGCTTCGACCCCGACACGGATGCGCAGACGGTGAGCGAGGCGTTCATCGCCGACCACATGGAGGCCGCCCTTCGTGGAAACGGTGCGCAGTTCCGGATCTCGAACTATCAGTCCGAGGTCTTTCCCTCGCTCTGGGTTCGGTCCTCGACCCAGGCGAGCGGAGAGATTGACAAGACCGTCGGCTTCTCCATCCTGCCGCGCCACCTCCGCAGGACGCTGAAAAAGCTGCCGTTCGACCAGCAAGATCTGAGCCAGGACCTGCGCGAAGAGCTCGCGCCGTGGGTCTACAAGGCGACACTCCAACCGGTCAGCTCCTTCATGAACTCTCTTCGGGAGAGGATGAGCGTTGCCGCCCGAGCCGGCAGCGGAGGCGCCCGCGTCGGTGGCTCTTACATCCAGGGCGCGATCTTCAATCCCAGAACACTGATCGCACTCCTGAACATCTATCGCGTTCACTACAATTTCTTCGAGCCACGGCCCTACGCCTGCCCCTACGAGGAGATCGACTACCTGGTCGATCCTCCGAAGCTGACACCGCGCGCGCTGCGGATACCAGGCACCGATGAGTTCGTTGATCTCCCGCCGCAGGCGCGACGGTCTCGTGCCCGTATGACGCCGGCCATGCGCCATGGCATGGACGCTTTCACGAACCGGAAGGATGGCACGCAGGACCCGCCCGACATCTACCGGATGCTGTATCGCCCATGGCTCTATATGGGAACAAAACTCGGGGTGCGATTTGAGCGATCTCGCGGCAGAGGCAAGGCGAAGGCTCCTTCAAGTTCATAAGCTGATCGCACATTCTGGAAAAATCAACGAGATAAGGCCGCGCCCTTTGGGAGCGCGGCCTTGGGTTATTGACTATAGAGAGCCTGATGCGCCTCCCACCACACGGAATGCGTCACCCCGACGGGCATCCCTTTAATTTTTCCTATCTATTCTGTCACCCAAACCGGTAGCGGCAAACCCGTACCTTAATGCGCGGTCGCGCCTGAACTGTCGCGGCCAACCTTCAGCGCCGCCTCGGTTGCAGCGGCCTCTTCGGCGGCCTCGTCCCACTCGATGGGTTCTGGTGCGCGTGTCAGCGCCAGGCGCAGCACGTCGCGGACATGGGTCACGGGAATGATTTCAAGCCCTTCCTTCACGTTGTCGGGGATTTCCACCAGATCCTTCTCGTTCTCCTGCGGGATGAGAACAGTCTTGATCCCGCCGCGCAATGCGGCCAGCAGCTTTTCTTTCAGGCCGCCGATGGGCAACGCGTTGCCGCGCAGTGTCACCTCGCCCGTCATGGCGATATCCTTGCGCACCGGGATGCCCGTTAGCACCGAAACGATCGACGTCACCATGGCAAGGCCCGCGCTTGGCCCGTCCTTGGGCGTCGCACCTTCGGGGACGTGGACGTGGATATCCCACTTCTCCAGCCGCGGAGGCTTGATCCCGATGGCGGGCGCGACCGAACGGACATAGCTGTTGGCCGCGTCAATGGACTCCTTCATCACATCGCCGAGCGTACCGGTGGTTTTCATCCGGCCCTTGCCCGGCAGGCGCAGCGCCTCGATGTTCAGCAACTCGCCGCCGACCGAGGTGTAGGCCAGCCCGGTAACCACACCGACCTGATCGGCATCCTCCGCCAAGCCAAACTTGTGCTTCCGCACGCCCAGATAATCGCTCAGGTTCTCCGGAGTGACCTTGATCGACGTCGCTTCCTTCTTGATGATCTTCGTCACCGCCTTGCGCGCGACCTTGGCAATTTCGCGCTCAAGGTTCCGCACCCCAGCCTCGCGGGTATAATAGCGGATGATGTCGGTCAGCGCCGCGTCCGTCAGCTCGAACTCGTCCTTCTTCAAGCCGTGATTCTTTACCTGTTTGTCCAGCAGATGCTGCTTGGCAATCTCGCGCTTTTCATCCTCGGTATAGCCGGCCAACGGGATGATCTCCATTCGGTCCAGCAGCGGTCCGGGCATATTATAGCTGTTCGACGTGGTTAGGAACATCACGTTCGAGAGGTCATACTCGACCTCCAGATAGTGATCAACGAAGGTCGAGTTCTGTTCAGGGTCCAGAACCTCCAGCATTGCCGACGCCGGATCGCCCCGGAAATCCTGCCCCATCTTGTCGATTTCATCCAGCAGGATCAGCGGGTTCGTCGTCTTGGCCTTCTTCAGCGCCTGGATGATCTTGCCCGGCATCGAGCCGATATAGGTCCGACGGTGACCGCGGATCTCGGACTCGTCGCGCACTCCGCCCAATGAGATACGGATGAATTCGCGCCCCGTCGCCCGTGCCACGGATTTCCCCAAGGACGTCTTGCCCACACCCGGAGGGCCGACGAGGCACATGATCGGCCCCTTCAGCTTTTTCGAGCGTTGCTGAACCGCCAGATACTCGACAATCCTCTCCTTGACCTTCTCAAGCCCGTAGTGATCATCGTCCAGAATCTGCTCGGCCCGAGCCAGATCCTTCTTCACGCGGCTTTTGACACCCCACGGGATCGACAGCATCCAGTCCAGATAGTTCCGCACGACAGTCGCCTCGGCGCTCATCGGGCTCATGTTCTTCAGCTTTTTCAGCTCGGCCTCGGCCTTTTCCCTGGCCTCGCCGCTCAGCTTGGTGGCGGCAATGCGCGCCTCCAGTTCAGCGACTTCGCCCTCGCCATCCTCGCCATCGCCCAACTCCTTCTGAATGGCTTTCATCTGCTCATTCAGGTAATATTCGCGCTGGGTGCGCTCCATCTGGGATTTGACACGCGTCTTGATCTTTTTCTCGACCTGCAGAACGCTCATTTCGCCTTGCATCAAGCCATAGACCTTCTCCAGACGCTCACTGATCGACAGCGTCTCCAACAGGTCCTGCTTTTGTTCGACCTCGATCCCCAAATGTCCGGCGACAAGATCGGCAAGCCGCGCTGGTTCTTCGGAATCCGAGACGGCGGTCAAAGCCTCTTCGGGGATGTTCTTCTTGACCTTCGCATAGCGTTCGAACTCGGCCGAGACACTGCGGAGCAGCGCCTCGATCGTGGTCGCATCGCCCGGCATCTCGGTCAGGTACTCAGCCCGCGCTTCAAAGAAGTCCTCGTTATCCAGATATTCGGTGATCCGCACCCGCGCCACACCCTCGACCAGCACCTTGACGGTGCCGTCGGGCAATTTCAGCAGTTGCAGGACGTTGGCCAGAACACCCGCCTTGTAGATACCCTTTGCGTCCGGATCGTCGACGGTTGGATCAATCTGGCTGGACAGCAGTATCTGCTTGTCGTCCGCCATGACCTCTTCCAGTGCCCGCACCGATTTCTCGCGGCCCACGAACAGGGGCACGATCATGTGCGGAAATACTACGATGTCGCGCAAAGGCAGCACCGGGTAGGAGGAGTTAAGAGGCTCTTGCATGCTCTTTCCTTATACATCGGTCCAGGATTCTTCCTGAACCTTTATTGGCAAGAGGGTCCGGCCCCGCCCGGCGGCGACCACGCCCTCTCCATTGTCTGAGGTTAATCTGGGGCAGACAGGCACTGCTTTCAACCTCGCGCAGCACAGAATGACGGCAGGGCGCGACGGGGGCAAGGAGGATACCCGGCCAATTCGCGTAAAAATGCGCCCGCCCTGACCGCTGGCGCCGCCTACGTGGCTTTTTCTTGGCGAAAATACCCAAATCCGACCTCTGCCTTACAGCGGCTCGATATCCCCTTCCTGGCGCAGCACATGAAACCCGGCTTGCCACGCGTCAAACTCACGCGTTGCGATGGCGCGGCGCATGCCGTCCATTAGCTGCTGATAATAATGTAAGTTGTGCCATGTCAGCAGCATGCCGCTGATCATTTCCTGCGCCCGGAACACGTGGTGCAGATAGGCGCGCGAATAATTCCGGCAGGCGGGGCATGTGCAGTCCTCGTCCAGGGGGCGCGGATCGTCCGCGTGGCGTGCGTTCTTGATGTTGAGCTGTCCGCGGCGCGTCCACGCCTGCCCGGTCCGGCCCGAGCGGCTGGGCAGGACGCAATCCATCATATCGACGCCGCGCGCGACCGCGCCCACGATATCGTCCGGCTTGCCCACTCCCATCAGATAGCGCGGCTTGTCCTCGGGCAGCATACCCGGCGCATACTCCAGCACACCGAACATCGCTTCCTGCCCCTCGCCCACGGCAAGCCCGCCAATGGCATAGCCGTCGAATCCTATTTCCCTTAGTTTCCCAGCGCTTACAGCGCGAAGCTCGCGCGTGACACCGCCCTGTTGGATACCGAACAGCGCATGGCCGGGCCGGTTGCCAAACGCCTCCTTGGATCGGCGTGCCCATCGCATCGACAACTCCATGCTGTCCGACACGGCCTTGTCTGTCGCCGGCAGCGCCGGGCATTCGTCGAAACACATCACGATATCGCTGCCCAAGAGGGCCTGGATTTCCATCGACCGCTCAGGCGTCAGCATGTGTTTTGAGCCATCGATATGGCTGCGAAAGGCGACGCCTTCTTCGGTCAGTTTGCGCAGGTCGGCAAGACTCATCACCTGAAAGCCGCCCGAATCCGTCAGGATCGGTCCCGGCCAATTCATGAATTTGTGCAAGCCCCCAAGTGCCGCGATCCGCTCGGCCGTCGGGCGCAGCATCAGATGGTAGGTATTGCCCAGAAGGATGTCGGCGCCAGTAGCCGCAACGCTTTCGGGCATCATGGCCTTGACCGTTGCAGCCGTGCCAACGGGCATGAACGCCGGGGTGCGGATGTCGCCCCGCGGCGTTGTCATATGCCCCGTGCGGGCGCGCCCGTCCGTCGCTCCAACCTCAAAGCTGAAATTCACCGTCATCGCCGCCTGCCTTTATACTCTTTAGCGTTGCCTTAAACCCTACTAGAGTAAGTTGCAAAAGCGACCGCGCGGCCGACCCGTGCCAATTTCAGGACTATATACATGACCGAAGACGTATTCATGGACCTTCTATCATCCAACATCCTTTACATCCTTCTGGCGCTGCTGCTGGTGCTGATCGTGGTGAAGGCGGTCAAGATCGTGCCGCAGTCCGAGCAGCACGTCGTCGAACGGTTTGGCAAGTTGCATTCGGTGCTGGCACCGGGAATCAACATGATCGTGCCATTCCTCGATAAGATCGCGCATCGCATTTCAATTCTGGAACGGCAATTGCCCACCGCCAGCCAGGACGCAATCACCAAGGACAACGTGCTGGTTCAGGTCGACAGTTCCGTTTTCTACCGCATCGTGCAGCCGGAAAAGACGGTGTACCGCATCCGCGACATCGACGGTGCCATCGCCACCACCGTCGCCGGTATCGTGCGCGCCGAGATGGGCAAGATGGATCTGGACGAGGTCCAGTCAAACCGCGCGCAACTGATCACCACGATCAAGGATTCGGTCGAGGACGCGGTAGACAACTGGGGGATCGAAGTGACCCGCGCCGAGATTCTCGACGTCAATCTGGACCAGGCGACGCGCGATGCCATGCTGCAACAGCTGAACGCTGAACGCGCCCGCCGCGCCCACGTAACCGAGGCCGAGGGGCGCAAGCGCGCGGTCGAGCTGAATGCCGACGCCGAGCTTTACGCAGCCGAACAGATTGCCAAGGCACGCCGCATCTCTGCCGAGGCCGAAGCCTACGCCACCTCCGTCGTCGCGCAGGCCATCGCCGATAACGGGCTGGAGGCAGCGCAATATCAGGTGGCTCTGAAACAGGTAGAGGCGCTGAATGCGCTGGGCGCCAGCCCATCCTCGTCGACGATCCTGGTTCCTGCCAGCGCGCTCGAAGCTTTCGGCAACGCTTTTTCAATGCTCAAGGGTCGCACGTGACCGAGGTCGTCGAAATCATTCCACTTTGGGCATTGTGGTGGGTGTGGATGGCGGCTGCCCTGCTGCTGGCCATGCTGGAAATCGCGCTGCCCGGCTTTTTGTTCCTTGGCTTTGCCATCGGCGCGGCTTTGGTGGGGCTGGTGCTGATCACGGCGCCGCTCTTGCTGGGTTTGCCGCTGCTGCTGGTGGTATTTGCAGGGCTGTCGCTGATTTCCTGGGTTGTGCTGCGGCGCGTGTTCAGCTTCAAGCACGGTCAGGTCCGCCGGGTGCATGACGACGTAAACAAGGGCTGAAACCTCGCCTTTTAATGTGGGCGTTTTGCATCGGGTCCGCACCCTTGTTAAGGTCGGATACTGCGCTGCGCCAATCAGATGGCCACACCGACCACTTATCGGCCCACCTATTGGCGCGGGGTCCGGTCGCAATACGCACATTTCCTTTGATCCTGGCGCGAAACAGGCTACATCCAGCAATTCCGCCATTTCGATCCCCACCGAAAGGATTACGCCCATGCCCCCGTCCGCACCGCTCGAACCTCTGCAATTCGGGTGGGAGGAATGGATCGGACTGCCAAAGCTGGGCGTTCCCGCGATCAAGGCCAAGGTCGACACCGGCGCGCGCACCTCGGCGCTGCATGCCTTCGACATCGAAACATTCGGGCCCGCAAAGAACCCCAAAGTGCGGTTTACCGTGCACCCGATTCCCGGCCGTGACGATCTGGTGATCCCCTGCTCGGCCCTGATTCTCGACCGGCGCGACGTGACATCGTCCAACGGCGAAAGCGAGTCGCGCTTTGTCATCGAAACGCAGCTCTCGGTGAATGGCGATACCTGGCCGATCGAGATCACGCTGACCAATCGGGGCGGCATGGCCAGCCGGATGCTTCTGGGCCGGCAGGCTCTGAAGGATCACATCTCGATTGTTGCGACGGACCGTTTCCTGCAGCCCGAGCTCAGCTATGACGTTTATACATCGTCCCGGATGCGCAGCGAGGCGCCCGACCGCTCACTGCGTATCGCCGTGCTCAGCCGCGAGGACAATTACAGCACCCGTCGGCTGGTGGAGGAAGGCGAAAAGCGCGGCCATACCGTCGAGGTCGTCAACACCACGCGCTGCTACATGGCGATTAACGCGATGGCGCCCGAAGTGCATTACGACGGCAAACGCCTGCCCCGCTTTGACGCCGTCATTCCGCGGATCGGCGCATCAATCACGCCTTATGGCGCCGCAATCCTCCGCCAGTTCGAGACGATCGGCACATATTGCGTCAACGGCAGCGCCGGCATCGTCGCCAGCCGCGACAAGCTGCACGCCCACCAGATCATGGCCCGCGCAAAGATCGGCATGCCGACCACGGCCTTTGCCGCCAGTCCGCGCGACACTGGCAACATCATCGCCCTCGTCGGCACCGCACCGCTGATCGTCAAACTGCTGGAATCGACCCAAGGCAAGGGCGTGGTTCTGGCCGAGACGAAAAAGGCCGCCGAGAGTGTCATCGACGCGTTTCGCGGGCTCAAGGCGAACTTCCTGGTGCAGGATTTTGTCAAGGAGGCAGCGGGCGAGGATATTCGCTGTCTGGTCATCGGTGGCAAGGTGGTCGCATCCATGAAACGGACCGGCGCCGAGGGTGATTTCCGCTCGAACCTGCACCGGGGCGGCAGCGCCGTAACCGTGCGCATCAGCAAGGAAGAGCGCGAAACAGCCCTGCGTGCAGCGCGAGCGTTCAATCTGAACATGGCCGGCGTGGACCTGTTGCGTGCAGAAAAGGGCCCAAAAGTGTTGGAGGTGAACTCAAGCCCCGGTTTCGAGGGCATCGAAGGCTCCAGCGGCAAAAACATTGTTGGCAAGCTTTACGATACGATCGAAACCCGTGTGCGCCCTGCCCCGATCCGCAAACGCAAAGGCGATTGAGGGGCGCGCGTCCGCACCTTTGCGGCCCCGGTTCTGGCGACCTGCGCATATCGGAATGCCGCCACTGGACGCTGCGCCGGTTATTCCCTATATAATCGGTCAGGCAAAGTTGCAGGATAGCATATGACCCAGAACCCCCAGCCTTTCGAGGGCATCCCGCTCATCGCGCCATCATCGACGGATCACCCGAAATATCCGGACATTGTTGAGGCATGCCGCAGCGTGTTTGATCCGGAGATCCCGGTAAACATCTATGATCTGGGACTTATCTACACCATTGATATCGATGACGATAACGCGGTCAAGGTTACCATGACCCTCACCGCGCCGGGCTGTCCCGTTGCGGGCGAGATGCCCGGCTGGGTCGCTGACGCGATCGAGCCGCTTGACGGGATCAAGCAGGTCGACGTCACTCTCGTCTGGGAGCCGCCCTGGGGCATGGACATGATGTCGGACGAGGCGCGGCTGGAACTCGGCTTCATGTAAGCTAGTTTTTTCGCTTGCTTTTTCTTAAAGCAAGCTATTACACTTGCTCATGAAATGGGCCGTTCTCACAGGTGATATCGTCGAATCGTCCGCCATCGCGGCCGATGCGCTGGACGCTGTAATGCAAGATATTCAAAAGGTTTCGTGGGAGGGTTCAGGCTGGGCTCCCGCCAACGCCGACGAAACCGTCACCGGATTTGCCAGACGCGGCGGCGATGGCTGGCAGATAGCGATCAACCGCCCCGCCCTCGCGCTTCGGCTTTCGCTTTACATCAAGGCACGTTTGCGGATGCTGGGTTCCGATTATGCGACGCGCATCGCGGTGGCATCAAGTGAAGGCGAGGCGCTTGAGAAAATGATGGACGACCTTAACAGCGCTCATGGCGCGGCATTTACTGCATCCGGTCGGCTTCTCGATGAATTGACCGGTCATTCCCTCATGGCCCACGCGCAGGGCGGTGCGATCGACGCGGCCTTTCGGCTCGCCGACTATATTTCGCAAGGCTGGACGCAGGCTCAGGCCCGCTCGCTGTGCCTTATGCTTCCACCGGGCACCGGCCCGCGCCGCGTCGCCGCCGAAACGCTTGGCATTTCGCGGCAGGCGGTCGATCAGGCGCTGAAGAGCGCAGGCTATCCCGCGCTTATGGATGCATTCGAGGCAATCGAGGCGATAGAATGAAAGGGCGCAGGTGTCATCGCTTGCTTTCGGATAAAGCAGGTCAATTTGCTTGCTGGAGCTTCGATCCATGATCGCGACATTCACCGCCCTCCTCCTTGCCCACGTCGTGGCGGATTTCGTGCTGCAAACCGCTTGGATCAACGCGCAAAAACCCCGCGCACCGGTCATGCTACTGCATGGCGCGCTGGTACTGCTGTGCGCGCAGGCCTCAACCGGACAATGGACCAGCCCATGGCTATTGGCGCTGGCGGCGGCGCATGTTGTCATCGACGCCGTCAAGATCTGGGGCGGCTTTCATCATTTCCGCGGTTTCATCGTCGATCAGATAGCGCATCTTCTTACGATTGCCGCCGTTTCCTTGCTGGCGCCCGGCCTTTGGACAACGGGCATGTGGGCCGCGCAACCTGCGCTATTGCCGCTGATGGCGCTGGCTGCGGGCCTCATCGCCACGCTCACCGCCGGGCAATACGCCGTTGCTCTGCTGATGCGACCCCATGGAAATCGTATCCGCAACAATGGCTTGCAAGACGGGGGGCGGCAAATAGGATTGCTGGAGCGGGGCTTGATCTTTGTGCTGATCTTGCTGAATCAGCCGCTTGGCGTAGGTTTCCTGATAGCGGCAAAATCCATTTTGCGATTCGGCACCGCCACGCGTGATCAACGCACGGCAGAATATGTTATCATCGGCACGCTCGCCTCCTTTGGTTGGGCAATCGTGGCCGCAGAAGCCACCCAGACATTGCTCCGAATTCTGCCACCGCTTGAGATTACCGCCATGGCGCCCTAGATTGACCGCAAAGACAAAGGATCAAAACCATGTTCGGCATTCCAGGCAAGCAAGCCGTCACCATAACGGACCGCGCAGCGACGCAAATCTCCAAATTGATGGCGAAGGACGGCCATAAGGGCCTGCGCATCGGCGTCAAGAAGGGCGGTTGCGCGGGCATGGAATATACCATGGACTATGTGACCGACGTCGATCCCAACGACGAAGTCGTCGAAGAGGATGGCGCGCGCGTGATGATCGCCCCGATGGCGCAGATGTTCCTTTTCGGAACGGAAATCGACTATGAGGTCAGCCTGCTAGAATCCGGTTTCCGGTTCAAAAACCCGAACGTGAGTGAAGCGTGCGGTTGCGGCGAGTCGATCAAGTTCGCCGGCATGTGAGCGCTGCTACGCAAGCGGCTGATATTCCATATTTAAAATAGACCTGCTGCGCTTGCGTTATCACATGCGGTTAGGAATTATGGGCGCTGTTCGGTACGGCGTTGGTATCGGTTTTCTCGGGGGGCGACATGCGGCGAAAACTGGTGGCCGGCAATTGGAAGATGAATGGCACGCGCGCCGATCTGGCGCAGATAAGGGCGCTGTGCGCGGCGCATGACGATGCAAATACCGATCTGTTGATCTGCCCGCCTTTCACGCTGATCGCCCTTGCGGTCGATATCTGTGCGGGCCACGCCTTGCGCATCGGAGGACAGGATTGCCACGCCGAGGCTGCGGGCGCGCATACCGGTGATATCTCAGCCGCCATGCTGAAAGATGCCGGTGCGAGCGCTGTCATTGTCGGCCATTCCGAACGCCGCGCAGACCACGCGGAAACCAGTGATATCGTGCGCGGCAAGGCACGCGCCGCGCACGATACGGACCTGCTGGCGATTATCTGTGTCGGCGAAAGCCGGTCAGAGCGTGAGGCGCAGAATACCCTGGACATCATCGGTGGTCAGTTATCCTCGTCCATCCCCGACACGGCCACCGGCGAGAACACCGTCATCGCGTACGAGCCGTGCTGGGCCATCGGCACAGGTCTGACTGCAACCCCCGACCAGATCGGCGAGGTGCATGATTTCATCCGCACCCGTCTGGAAAAGCGGTTTGGCGCCGGTGTGGGTCGGTCGATCCGCCTGCTCTATGGCGGTTCGGTCAAACCGGGAAATGCCGCCGAGATTTTTGCCGTGTCCAATGTCGACGGCGCGCTGGTCGGAGGCGCCAGCCTGAAATGCGACGATTTTTCACCAATCATCAACGCGTTGGAACGCGCAGTTAATCCTTTATAATGGCAGAACGGTGGTCGATTTAATCTCTTCCATCGACAGCAGCGCCGTGACGTTGTGGACCTTCACTTCGGAAATCAGCGCTTGGTAAAACGTGTCGTAGGCCCGCGCGTTTTTCACTCTTACTTTTAGAATATAGTCGATGTCGCCCGCCAGACGATGCGCCTCCTGCACTTCGGGGCGTCCTTGTAGCGCCCGCAGAAACGCCTGCTGCCACGCCGCGTCATGTTCGGATGTGCGGATGAGGACAAAGAAACACGCCTCGAACCCCAGCTTTTCCGCATCCAGCAAGTAGGTCTGATGCCGGATCACGCCAGCCTCGCGCATCTTGCGGATTCGATTCCATACCGGTGTCTTTGAACTGCCAACCGACTTGGCAATATCATCCAGAGACTGGCCACCATCGGCCTGCAATTCCCCGAGGATCTTCCGATCCAGATCGTCCAGCCGAACAGCCATTCCTGATTCCCCCGTTCCGTAGAATTTTGCAGCGATATAGCGGGCCAACCAGAACGAACGTCCTTATTGCCCGGCCCCCATGGCGCAAGAACGGAAATATTTTCTATAAAGGGGCAAGTCAAACGGAATGGACCTGCCTTGAAACATTTTCCCATCATCATCGCCCTGGATGGTCAGCGGGCCGTGCCACCCTGTGCTGCCATTGATGTGGCTGCCAACGATCATTTGGGGCATGCAGACGGTGCCCAATCTCTACCCGCTTGAGGAGACCTCATAAATGCCCCGCGAATTCACACCCAAAGTCATCACTGCCAACGCGCTGCTGGAGGGTGATGTCATCTACATGACCGAAGATGACAGCTGGACCCGAAATCTGGCCGAGGCCGCGATCCTGACCGATGAGGCCGATGCAGAGCTACGTCTGCTGATCGCGCAGGGCCGCGCGGCTGAGGTCGTGGGCGCCTATCTGGCAGATATCATGCCCTTTGACGGGACCCCTGCGCCCACCCATTTCCGCGAGGAATTCCGCCGCACCGGCCCCTCCAACTATTTCCACGGCAAACAGGCAGAGACGCGCTGATGTATACCTACACCGAATTCGACGCCGGTTTTGTGGCCGAGCGCAATCGCCAGTTCCGCGCGCAGGTCGCGCGCCGCGTCGATGGCAGCCTGACCGAGGATGAATTCAAGCCGCTGCGCCTGATGAATGGCCTTTACCTGCAACTGCACGCCTACATGCTGCGTGTCGCGATACCCTACGGTACACTGGGCAGTCAGCAGATGCGCCAACTGGCGATGATCGCAGAGCGGTGGGACAAGGGCTACGGCCATTTTACCACCCGCCAGAATATTCAGTACAACTGGCCCAAGCTGGCGGATGTGCCGGACATTCTGGACGCGCTCGGCGAAGTGCAGATGCATGCGATTCAAACCAGTGGCAACACCATCCGCAATGTCACAGCAGACCATTTTGCCGGCGCCGCCGCAGACGAGGTCGCAGATCCGCGCCCGATTGCAGAACTGATCCGGCAGTGGTCGACCGATCATCCGGAGTTTCAGGCCCTGCCGCGTAAATTCAAGGTCGCCGTAACCGGCAGCCCGATGGACCGTGCCGTCACCCTGGCGCATGATATCGGCCTGCGCATCATACGGCGCGGTGATGAGATCGGCTATCAGGTTCTGGTTGGCGGCGGACTGGGCCGCACGCCGATGATCGGCAAGATATTGCATGATTTTCTACCCGAGGAAGACCTGCTGCCGTATCTCGAGGCCGTTGTCAGCGTCTGGAATTCTGTCGGACGACGCGACAACAAGTTCAAATCGCGCATCAAGATCACCGTGCATGAGCATGGAATCGACGACATCCGTGCCCGGGTTGAGGCGCGATATGCGCTGGTTCGCCCACTGTTCACCGGCGTTGACCAGCAGATGCTGGGCGCCATTCGCGCCGATTTTGCCGCGCCTGAATTCCGCATTGCGTCAATCGATGCCTATGACGCCGCGCGCGCAGCCGACCCGGTGTTTCGCGCATGGGCCGACACCAACCTGAGCGCGCACCGCGCGCCCGGCTATGCCATCGTGTCGATCAGCCTCAAGGCGCATGGCGAAACACCCGGCGACGCCACCGCAGAGCAGATGCGCGTGATGGCCGATCTGGCCGAGCGTTACGGTCATGACGAGCTGCGCATCAGCCACGAGCAGAACGTCATCCTGCCCCATGTCCACAAATCCGACCTGCCCGCCGTTCACGCGGCCCTGCGCGAGGTCCGGCTTGCGACCGCGAATATCGGCCTGATCAGCGATATAATCGCCTGCCCCGGCATGGATTACTGCGCGCTGGCGACCGCCCGGTCGATCCCTATCGCGCAGGAGATCGCGATGCGCTTCGACGCGCTCAAGCTGGAGCATGAGATTGGCGAGATGAAGATCAAGATCTCGGGCTGCATCAACGCCTGCGGGCATCACCATGTCGGCCATATCGGGATTCTCGGTCTCGACCGGGCCGGGGTCGAAAGCTACCAGATCACCATCGGCGGCGATGGCGGCCCGGACGCAAAGCTGGGCGATCGCACCGGCCCTGGTTTTGCCGCTGAGGATATCGTGCCAGCGATCGAGAAGATCATGCTGGCCTATCTTGGCCTGCGCACCGATCCTGCCGAGACGTTTCTGGCCGCCTATCGCCGCGTCGGGATGGACCCTTTCAAATCGGCCCTCTATGGCGAAGCCGAAGCGGCCAAGGCCGCCAAGAGGAAAGCCGAGACGCATGTCGCTGCCTGAGCTTAAATTCCCGGACCTGCCGGATCTGCATGAAAAGGCGACTGCCCTGAATGCGGCCTACCGGCATCATTCGGCCATAGCCGTTCTGGCGCGCGCGCTGCATGACCCGGATGTGGGACAGCTTGCGCTCGTTTCCAGCTTTGGTGCCGAGTCGGTCGTGCTGCTTCATATGGTCGCGCTGGCGCGGCGCGAGACGCCGGTGATATTCCTTGAGACCGGCATGCTGTTTACTGAAACACTGGTATATCAGCAGGAGCTGGCCGAGCGTGTGGGCCTGCGCGACATGCGCCTGATCCGGCCGGACAGCGCCGCCGCGCGCGCCCAGGATCCCGCCGCAACGCTGCATCAAAGCGATCCCGACGCGTGCTGCGCGTTGCGTAAATCCGTGCCGCTGCAAGGCGCGCTGGAGGGGTTCGATGGCTGGATCACCGGGCGCAAACGCTATCAGGGTGGCACCCGGACATCACTGAACTTTTTCGAGGTCGAGGAGGGCGCGAACCGGCTGAAGGTCAATCCGCTGGCCCATTGGCAGCAGGGCGACGCGCGCACCTATATCGAGGAAAACCGCCTGCCGCGGCATCCGCTGGTCGCTCAAGGCTACCCTTCCATCGGCTGCATGCCCTGCACGTCGCCCGTCAAACCGGGTGAGGATGAGCGCGCAGGCCGCTGGAAAGGCAGAGATAAAACTGAATGTGGCATCCATTTCGTGGATGGCAAACCCGTACGACAAGGAGCAAACGCATGACTGTAATCGTGACTGACGCGGGCTTTGGCCCCGATGACTGGCCCCATCCCATTGTCGCGCTGGAAGATGCGCGCGACGGTGTCGGGATCGACCTGCCCAGCAGCATTGATCCGGCGGAACTGGCTGGCCGCCTGCCGCAGATCACCATGATCCGCGTGGATTTTCCAAGCTCCGCCGACGGGCGCGGCTTTTCCATCGCGCGGCAATTGCGGCTGATGGGCTATCAGGGGCGCCTGCGCGCGCGCGGCCATGTTCTGGCCGATCAATACGCAATGGCGCGGCGCTGCGGCTTTGACGAGATCGAGATTTCGCGCGATCTGGCCGACCGGCAGACCGAAGGACAGTGGATGTTTCGCGCCGACTGGCGCGCGCATGACTACCAGACGCGCCTGCGCGGTTGATCGCAGCTTTCATCTGACCTAACGCAAAGACTAGGATAAGGCGCCGGTGGTATTCCGTCGGCGGATGACCCATATGAACGAGATGACCCAAGTGACCGACGCTGACATCAAGACCGCCACCGAGGCCGCGCCCCAGCGCGCCAAACCCACCCTGCCCGACGCGCAGAAAGTGACGCAGGTGACGCATTGGACCGACCGCCTGTTCTCGTTCCGGGTGACGCGGCCGACGTCCTTGCGCTTTCGCTCGGGCGAGTTTGTGATGATCGGCCTGATGGGCGATCCCGATCCCAAAACCGGCAAGCAGAAGCCGCTGTTGCGCGCATATTCCATCGCCTCGCCGTCCTGGGATGACGAGCTGGAGTTCTATTCGATCAAGGTCGAGGATGGTCCACTGACATCTAAGTTGCAGCATATCGAGCCCGGCGATGAGATCATCCTGCGCCCCAAACCCGTCGGCACGCTGGTGCATGACGCGCTGCTGCCGGGCAAGCGGTTGTGGCTGTTCGCCACCGGCACCGGCTTTGCCCCCTTTGCGTCGCTCTTGCGCGACCCGCAGACCTATGAGGATTATGACGAGGTCATCGTTACCCATACCTGCCGGACAGCTGGCGAGCTGGACTATGGCGCGCAGTTGATCGACAGCATCCGCGCCGACGAGCTGCTGGAGGAACTGATCGGCGAGGGGTTCGCAGGCAAGCTGCGCTATTACCCCACCACCACCCGCGAAGAGAGCCCCAAGATGGGGCGCATCACCGATCTGATGCGCTCGGGCGAGGTCTATGACGATCTGGGCGTGCCGCCGCTCTGCCCCGAAACCGACCGCGCGATGATCTGCGGAAATCTGGCCTTCAACCTCGATCTCAAGGCCCTCTTCGAGGAATACGGCCTGCGCGAGGGCGCAAATTCGGCGCCGCGCGAATATGTGGTGGAAAAGGCGTTTCTGGACTGATCCCGCGCGCTTTTGCGGCTGCACAACGGCGCCGTCCCGGTCTAGAACGGGGTGGAACGCCCGATGCCCGAACACAGGAGCCGCCCATGACCGACGACATCAACGCCCAGCACAATGAAAAGATGCGCAAGCTGAAGGCGCAGCGCGACGTGCTGATGAAGCACAAGACGCAGGAAAAGGGCCTGATCATGGTCCATACCGGCGACGGCAAGGGCAAATCCTCATCCGGTTTTGGCATGATCATGCGCTGCATCGGCCACGGCATGCCCTGCGCCGTCGTGCAATTCATCAAGGGCAGCTGGGTGATTGGTGAAAAGACGATCCTGCGCGAACGCTTTTCCGATGAGTGCCGTTTTTTCGTGTCGGGTGAGGGCTTTACCTGGGAAACACAGGACCGCGCCGCCGATATTGCCGCCGCCGAAAACGGCTGGAGGATCGCGCAGGAGCAGATCCTCGACCCCGAGATCCAGTTCGTCCTGCTGGACGAAATCAACATCGCCCTGCGTTATGACTACCTCGATATTGACGAGGTCACGCGCTTCCTGTTGGAGCATAAGCCAGCGATGACACATGTCTGTCTGACCGGGCGCAACGCCAAGCCCGAACTGCTGGAAATCGCTGATCTGGTGACGGAAATGAAACTGATCAAGCATCCGTTCCACGATGGTATCATGGCGCAAAAAGGCGTCGAGATGTAGCGCCGTGGCGCGCGCGCTGATGATCCAGGGCACCGGCTCGAACGTGGGCAAGTCGATGCTGGTCGCCGGCCTCTGCCGGGCCGCAAGACGGCGCGGCCTGTCGGTGGCGCCGTTCAAGCCGCAAAACATGTCGAACAATGCCGCCGTAAGCACGGATGGCGGCGAGATCGGACGCGCACAGGCGCTTCAGGCGCTGGCCTGCGGGCTGGCGCCGCATAGCGACATGAACCCCGTGCTGCTGAAGCCCGAATCTGAGACGGGCGCGCAAGTGATCGTGCAAGGAAGGCGCATCGGCACGACCGGCGCATGCGACTATGGCGCGCAGAAGGCCACGCTGCTGCCTGCCGTTCTGGATAGTTTTGCGCGGCTGCGCGCCCGACATGATCTGGTGATCGTCGAGGGAGCCGGCAGCCCCGCAGAGATCAATCTGCGGGCGCGCGACATCGCCAATATGGGTTTCGCGCTTGCGGCTGATGTGCCGGTTGTCTTGTGCGGCGACATCGACCGGGGCGGCGTGATCGCGCAGATCAAGGGCACGCAGGCGGTGATCTCCGCCGAAGATGCAGCGTGCATAAAAGGGTTTATCATCAACAAGTTTCGTGGCGACTCTCGCCTATTTGATGAGGGATATGCCGCCATTGAGCGGCTGACCGACTGGCGCGGCTATGGCGTGGTGCCGTGGTTTCAGGATGCCTGGCGCCTGCCCGCCGAGGATGCAGTGGATATTGCGGACGCGCCGGGCACGGAAGGGCTGCACATTATCTGTCTGCGCCTGCCGCGGATTGCTAATTTCGACGATCTGGATCCGCTGAAACAAGAACCGGGCCTGTGCGTCACCATGCTGCACCCCGGCCAGCCGATTCCGGCGGATGCCAGCCTTGTGATTCTGCCCGGCACGAAATCGACGCGCGCCGATCTGGATTTTTTGCGCGCCGAGGGCTGGGATATCGACCTGCTGGCCCACCATCGGCGCGGCGGGCGGATTTTGGGGATTTGCGGCGGCTATCAGATGCTGGGCCAGACCATATCGGACCCGCAGGGCATCGAGGGGCCACCGGGCAGCAGCGCGGGCCTTGGCCTGCTGGACATCCACACCACCATGGGCGGCGACAAAAGCCTGACCGAAGTGCAGGCGATTCACGCCGGGCTGTCCCTGCCCTTTGCCGGCTACGAAATTCATATCGGCCGCTCAGGCGGACCCGATTGCGCCCGTCCCTTTGCCTATGTGGGCACCCGCGCCGAGGGCGCGGTATCGCCCGACGGGCGTGTTGCGGGCAGCTATCTGCACGGCATGTTCGCGGATGACGATTTCCGCCGCGCCTGGCTGGCGGATCTCGGCGCAACGCCCTCGCGCCAGACCTATGGCGCGCGAGTCGAACAGACGCTGGGCGCCCTTGCCGATCATCTGGAGGCGCATCTGGACGTGCCGGGCCTGCTGGCGCTGGCTCGTTAGGCGCACGATCCGCCCCGATGTCAGCCCGCAGCGACCCAATTGGCCATATCCGGCAAAAGCCTGTCCAAGATCGCCTGAAACGCGGCGACGATGGCAACCGGCTCGTCATTGGCTGCTGGCGCCTGATCGCGGAACACCCGCGTCCTCAGCACGGTCTGATCGCGGTCGCGCAGCAAGGTCAGGCTGATATCGACCTTGGCAATCACCGCCTCGCCCGCAATATCGACCTGAAAGTTGTCGACGCGCGTCAGCAGGGCGTAATCGGGCACCGGCCCGCCCTCGCTGACGCCGACATAGCCCATCCGGCCCGTGCCGGCGATCGACCGGATCAGCAGCGATTGCACGACGGCGGGCAGTTCGTCCGCCCAACGGGCATCGGGCAGATAGGTGATCGCGGCGCCGCTGGGTTTGACCATGATGCGGTCGGTGTTGATGCCGGCAGGCGCATCTGCCCGCGCCACCAGCAGCGTGCGGCCCGAGCGGCCCCCCGAGGGCGATCCGGGCGCCGGTGTCAGATCGTAGGTGTCCAGCGGCGTCGCCGCCGCGCTGAGCGAGGACAGCGCGCCGCACCCTCCAAGGCTGGCCACCGCACCCAGCATTGCAAATCGGCGCGTCAGGTTCAGGGTATCCATTTTGTCATCTCCGATATTCGGGCACGCGGCTATCGAGCAGGAAGCGTGCGGGGTCTTTGCCGATGCGGCGCACCAGTTGTTCCAGCGACTGGACCAGCGTGCGCGCCTCGCCGCTGAGTCGGCTTAGCTCGTTCAGGCCGCTGCCGGTGAAATTGCGGATGCCGGGGGCAGCGTCGCTGGTGATGCCTTGCACCTGCGCCACGACGTTGTCGGCGCGGGCAATCAGGCCGCGCAGGTCGGCGGTGATCTGCGGCAGATCGTCCGAGACTTGCTGCGCTGCGCCGCCGATCCGGTCGGTTGCCTCGCGGATATCGGCCAGAACCGGGCCCAGATCGGCTGATATTGCCTCGTCCGCGCTGTCAAACGCACGCTCGGCCGATCCTAGCGCACGGTCCGCCGCGATGAGCGATCCGTCGATGCCATCCAAGGTGGCCGTCGCGCGGGTGAACAGGTCACTGGCTGCGTTGACTGCCTTGCGCGTGTCATTTGCCAGCGGGTCCAGCCGGTCGGTGAACCCGGCCAGATCGGTCGCGGCCTTGTCCACCGCTTCTGACGCGGTTGATACGGCGCCGCGGATATCGCTGACCACAGCGGGCACGTCATTGTCGATGACCGTCTCGATCTTGGCGATGGCGCTGCGGGCACCGGCCAGCACCTCGCGGGCATCGGCCACCATCTGCGTGCCGTCCCCGGCAACCAGCGTGGTGACGCTGTTCGAGGCGTCCGTCACGGCCTCGAACGAAACGCTGGCATCAGCCAGTGTCTGCTCCAGCTCGGTCAGGCGGGCGTTCAGCAGGGCGGCGGTTTCGTCAAACCCGTCGAGCGTGCCGACCGAGCGCTGGGATATGTCGGTTACGGCTGTATTCAGCGCCGCGACGGTATCGGAAATCTGTGTCACGATGCCCGGCACCTGCTCGCGCATCAGTGTCTCGGCCTCGGCAAATGCGGCGCCGGCGCTGTCGATGGCGGCGCCGGAATTGCCGATCACCTCATTGGCGGTGTCGAACGCGCCGGTGGCCGATGTCAGTGTCTCATCGACATTCGCCAGCGTTTCCTCGGCGGCGGCGCCCAGCGTCTCCAGCCGTTTGCTGAAGCCTGAGATCTGCGTCGTCGCCTCGGAGACGGTTTCCGTGATCGAGGAAAAATCCGTCAGCGCCTGATCCAGCCCGCCGGAGGCGTCGCTGAGATTGATCAGGATATTCTGGACGTAGGCCTGATTGTCCGGCCCGGCAATCTTCTGAAACCGCTTGAGCAGTTCCGTCGCCTCGGCGATCAGATCCGGCGCGTCCTCGACCAGTTGCTGCACGGTGGACCGGCGCGAGGGGATGATGGGCGGCGTGCCGTCCTCCGAGGTCAGCGGCTCCGCATCGCCGCCCCTGCTGGTCAGCGAAATATAGGCCACGCCGGTCACACCCGACGAGCTGAGCTGCGCGACGGTATTCTCGCGCACAGGCGTTTCCGCGTCCACTTCGATGCCGACATAGACTTTGGACGGGTCCGGCTCGTAGATGTGCAGGTCGATCACGCGGCCCACGTTGATGCCGTTGAAGACGACGTCTCCCGACGACGCCAGACCCGACACATCGTCAAACAGGATGCCGTATTGCGCGTACTGCCGGTCCAGTTGCACCGAAGACAGCCATACGGCAAAGGCAAGGCTGCCGATGATCCCCAAGAGGGTAAAGGCGCCGATCAGGATAAAGTTCGCACGGGTTTCCATCACTGCACCTTTTCATCATTGCCCAGCGCCGCGCGGGCGCGCGGGCCGTGGAAATATTCATGTACCCACGGATGATCCACTTTCAGCATTTCCTGTATCGTGCCAACTGCCAGCACCTTTTTCTCGGCCAGAACGGCAACACGGTCACAGATTGCATGCAGCGAATCCAGATCATGTGTGACCAAAAACACCGTCAGCCCCAGCGCCGCCTGTAGCTGGCGGATCAGCGTGTCGAACGCCGCCGCCCCGATGGGGTCCAGCCCTGCCGTCGGCTCGTCCAGAAACACGATTTCGGGGTCCAGCGCGATGGCACGGGCGAACCCTGCCCGCTTGCGCATGCCGCCCGAAAGCTCGGACGGAAATTTGGTCTGCGCGACCTCCTCCAGCCCGACCATGCGGACCTTGATGCCGGCCAGCGTCTCGCGCAGGTCATCGGGCAGGTCCAGCTGCTCGCGCATCGGCGCCTCGACGTTCTGTCGTACCGTCAGCGACGAGAACAGCGCGCCGTCCTGAAACATCACCCCCCAGCGGCGGCGCAACTGGCGGTATTCCTCGGGCGGGGTGCCCTGAACACTTTCGCCGAACACCTCGATGGTGCCAGCGTCCGGCGTCAGAAGGCCGACGATCTGTTGCAGCAGAACCGATTTTCCGGTGCCTGACCCGCCGACGATGCCGATGATCTCGCCCCGGCGCACGTCCAGATCCAGCCCCTCATGCACAACATGCGTGCCAAAGGCCTTGCCCAGCCCGCGCACCCGGATGATGGGCGGCTCTTCGATCTGGTCCATATTGTCCATCATATGCCCACCAATGCGAACACGACCGAAAACAGCGCATCTGCCACGATCACCATGAAAATCGACAGCACCACCGAAGTCGATGTCAGCCGCCCCAGAGATTCCGCATTGCCGCCCACCTTCAGCCCCTCGTAGCAGCCGATGATCCCGATGATCAGCGCAAAGAACGGCGCCTTGATCATGCCGACCAGAAAGTGCCAGACATCCGTGTTGCTGACCAGCCGCGACTGGAACACCGACGGCGACACGCCCAGCTCGATCCATGACATCATGGCGCCGCCCACCAGCCCCGCAATGTCCGAGATCAGTCCCAGCACCGGCAACATCAGCACCAGCGCCAGAACCCGCGGCACCACAAGGATGTCGATCGGATCAAGGCCAAGAGTGCGCATCGCGTCCACCTCTTCGCGCATCTTCATCGATCCGATGGCGGCAGTATAGGCCGACCCGGAGCGCCCGGCGACGATGATCGAGGTCAGCAGGATGCCAAGCTCGCGCAGGACGGAAATCGCGATCAGATCGACGACGAACACCTCGGCCCCGAACTGGCGCAACTGAACCGATCCCTGAAACGCCAGCACGACACCGATCAGGAACGACATCAGCGCCACGATCGGGATCGCGGCCCAGCCAACCTCCTGCATGTGGTGTACCAGCGACGTCAGGCGCAATCGGCGCGGATGAATCACCATATATCCCAGCGCCGCGATGACCTGCCCCAGGAAGCTGGTCAGTTCCACCGCTGTCTTTCCGGTTGTTGCCGTCTTGCGCCCCAGTGACTCCAGCCGGTCGGCCAGTGTCAGACGTTTGCCCCCGACCGCGTCCGGGGGCGGCATGTTGCGGCGCACGGTTTCCAGGAGTTGGTGCTGGGCTTCGTCGGCGCCGATGATCTGCACGTCGCCCGCGCCATTCGCCAGACGTGTCTGCGTGTCGACGATATACCACGCGCCTGCTGTATCCATGTGGCGCACCTGGGCGATGTCGATGGCGTGCACACCCTCATGGTCCTGTGGCAATCCGGCGATATTTTCGATCAGCAGGCTGCCCGAAAGCATCAGACGTTCGTCCGAAACATGGGCTTCGGGCGCTTGCCGCTGGCTATTCCTGCCGCCCGGATCGCGGATCATGCCGACACTCCTTGCGCCATGATGCCCACCCAGTGAGGGTGTGCATCATACCCGATGCGAAAAACCGGCAACAATCCGCCGATAAGTGGCATCGCATCGCACCTCGACCGTCTGATCGCATAAGTTGTGCGCTGACCGCCATCTAAATTTGCATTTTTTACGTTTTCCGATCGAAGGGTTACGAACATGGCACACCGCCTTGTGGCTGCGGCTTTGTCGAAGCACCTGCCCGACCCACTCCACTCCATGCTGGCAGACGACGGCGCATTTCGGCCCCGCCACGCGGCGCGCGGTACGGTGTTGGTTCGCGAAAACGACATGGCGGATCATTCCATCCTGCTGCTGGAGGGCTGGGTCGCCCTGTCCAAGACGTTGCCCTCGGGGGACGTGCAGATCATCGACCTGATGCTGCCGGGCGATTTTGCGCTGATCGGCACTCAGATTGTACCTGTCGCCGCGACCACGGTGGAGGCGCTGAGCGATATAAGATATGTCCATATCAGTCCGGAACAGGCAAACGGGCCGAGCGCGGCGTCGGCCACGCTGCGCCACGTTCTGGCCGCGTGCATCCTGACCACGCAGTCGCGCACGTCCGAGTTGCTGCTGCGACTGGGGCGCGGGACGGCGGCGAACCGGATCGCCTATGGCCTGCTTGAGGTCTACACCCGCCTTCAGGCTGTTGGACTGACGAACGGCAGCACGTTCGGGTTTCCCATCACCCAGCAGAAATTTGGTGAATTCACCGGCCTGACAAATGTCCATGTCTGCCGCACGCTGCGCCGTTTCGAAACCGAGGGGCTGATCTGCCACCCCGATCAGCACAGCATCGAGCTGCTGGATCTGCCCGCGCTCTGCGCGCTGGCTGATATCGATCTTGAGGTGTTGCGCAATGAGATCCTGATTAAATGGCCGTTGCCGGCCTGACCGGATCAGCGCCATTCGACAATCTCGCCCAGACCCTGGCCGGCCAGCTCCTCGCTTGCGTCGCGCGCGATATCGCCAAGCGATAGCAGTCCGATCAGGACGCCGGCGTTGTCGCAGATAACCAGCCGCCTGATACGGCGTGCGCCCATCAGACGCGCGGCATGGATCACGTCATGGTCAGGTCCACAGGTAACGACAGGACATGTCATCACCGCGCGCACCGGCCGGTCCGATACCCGCCCCAGATCGGACAGAAGCCGGATCACCAAATCACGGTCCGTCAGGATGCCGACAGGTTTGCCCCGCTCGCAGATCGGCAGCGCGCCAATATCGCGGTCCGACATCAATGCCGCCGCAGCGCACACAGACGTGTCGGGGCCTATGGCCGTGACACGCGTCTGCATGATTTGACTGACCAGCATTTCCCCTCCGGCAGGGTTCGTGTTCCGGAATGACTTGGGACCGATCATTCTACTCATCCCCTGCCCGATCATGCCCCTGGCGCCTTGCTCTGGCTTGCAGCGCCTCGAACCCGACGATGACGTCCAGCAATTCGGTCGTGATCTCGCTTTGGCGGACCGATCGGGTTTCGGACGTCAATGCGTCCAGCTTTTCGTCCACCGATTTCTCGGCCTGCTGCATCCGCGCAAGGCGCGCGGCATTTTCCGTCACCAGCGCCTCGGCGGCGGCACGGTAGAGCGTGGCAAAGACCAGATTACGCACCAACGCTGCCAACAGATCCGCGGCGGGCATCGAGAATTGCGGCAGGCTGCGCGAATTCCATGGCCGCCGGGCCAGCGTCTCGATCATATCCGGGTCCAGCGGCAGCAGCGCCTGCGCCAACGGCGCGTGGGTTCCGTGTGCGCCGCGCTGCGTATAGATCAGGTCGACGGCCAGATCCTGCATGCCGGCCATTGCCTGCATCCCGTCCAGCCGCGTGACCAACTGACCGGCCAGCCGGATCAATCCGTCCGTATTGGCCGGCGGCAACAGCGTGGCAACCGGCGTAATCCCCTCGCCCAGAAGCGCATCCTGCATCTGCGCACCGACGCAGATGATCTGGGCATGACGGGCATAGCGGTGACGCGTCACCTCGCGCGCCAGCAGTTCGTTGTAGTTTCCACATAGGCCGTGATCGGACCCCATCACGATCAGGACACATTCCGGGTCGTCGGCTTGCCCCTGTTGCAACGCGCCGTGGCAGCGCAGAACCCCGTGCAGCCCGTCCAGAACGGTCTGGCGCCAGACGTCGATCGCCTCGGCGGCCCGTTCATACGGGGCCGCATTAATGGCCGACATCGTCTTCATCGTGCGCACGATGCTGCGGATGCTCTGCATCGTGCCGGTGCGGCGTGTCAGGCGCTCAAGCGTCTGGGCCATGGCCTGCATCCGTCAGGGCCGCGCGTGCAGCGTCGATGATCCGCTGGCGTTCGGCGTCGTCCAAACCGTGGCCCTCGGAGATGATGCCCGCCGTTTGGCGGTCATTGGCGCGGATATCCACGCGGATCGCACCTATCGCGGCGGCTGTTTGCGGCTCGCCCAGTCCATCCAGAAGCCCGGCCATCGCCGCCAGCAGAACCGCCAGCTGTTCATCGGCCGCCATCGGATCACGCTCGGGCTGGCGCAGCGCCCCGCGCACGGCGGCGCCGCGCGTCAGCCGGGCGCGCGTGTCCTCATCCAGCCGCGTGCCAAAACGCGCGAATTCCTCCAATTCCTCGAATTGCGACAGGGTCACGCGCAGGTTGCCCGCCACCTCGCGGAACGCGCGCGCCTGCGCCTTGCCACCGACGCGGCTGACCGAAACCCCCAGATCGACCGCCGGAAACTGGTTTTTGTGCACCAGGCGCGGTGACAGGTAAATCTGCCCGTCGGTGATCGAAATCAGGTTCGTCGGAATATAGGCCGACAGGGTCTCGGCCTGGGTTTCCACCACCCGCAGCGCGGTGATCGAGCCGCCCCCGGCAGGGCTTGCAAGATGGCCCCCCCGTTGC